>JBKPFU010000029.1:0-16246 GCA_046728975.1 Actinomycetota bacterium
CTTCGTCTACCTCGCAGCCTTCCGCATGCTCACCACCGCGAGCGTGAGCACGAGACAGGTGCTGCCCGGGGTCGTGGTCGGGACGCTGGCATGGCTGGGCCTGCAGACCCTGGGCGGCCTCTACGTCGAGCACGTCCTCGCGCGGTCGAGCGAGACGTACGGCGTCTTCGCAGTGGTGATCGGCCTGCTCTCGTGGCTCTGGCTCGCGGCGCAGCTCACGCTGGTCGCGGCCGAGGTCAACGTCGTGCTCGACCAGCGCCTGTGGCCGCGCTCGCTTTTCGGCGGCCTGGTCGCGGCCGACGAGCGGGCCATGCGCCGCGCGGCCGAGGCCGAGCGGCGCGACAAGCGGGAGGAGATCGTGGTCAGCTTCGGTCGGGACGAGGTGCCGCCGGCACGGTCCCGATGACGCGCGTCCCTTGGCCCACCGCGGACAGGACGGTGAGCTCCCCGCCGACCGCGGCGAGGCGATCGTGCATGTTCGACAGCCCGGCGCCCGAGGTGGCCGCCGGATCGAAGCCTGCGCCGTCGTCGCGGACCTCGAAGCGCAGGATGCCGTCGTTCGACAGCGCAACCACCACCTCCGTCGCCCCGGAGGCGTGCTTCGTCGCGTTCTGCATCGCCTCCAGCGAGCAGAAGTAGACCGCGGTCTCCACCAGCTCCGGATAGCGTCCGATCGGGCCGGCCTCGAGGCGCGCCGGGATCGGTGAGCGCAAGACCACCTCGCGCAGGGCATCGGTCAGGCCCTGGCGCGCGAGCAGTGCCGGATACACCCCGTGCGCGAGCGACCGGACCTCCTCGAGCGCCTCCACCGTCTCGTCGCCGATCTCGTGCAGCAGCTTGCGGCCATGCTCCATGTCCGACGGCATGAGCTCCTCGGCCAGCTCGAGCTTGATCCGCAGTCCGACGAGCCGCTGCTGGGCACCGTCGTGCAGGTTGCGCTCGATCCGCCGGCGCTCCTCGTCTGCCGTCGCCTGTATCCGCGCGCGCGAGTCGCGCACCTCGCGCAGGGAGGACTCGACCTGCGCCCCGAGGCGCTCGTTCTCGAGCGCCATGATCGCGAAGGTGGCTGCCGCGTCGACGAGGTCCGGGTGGGCGCGGAGCGCATCGTCATGGACGATCGCTGCCAAGCGGCGCCCGTCGGCGTCGTAGATCCCGGTGACCGAGCGTCGAGGGCCGGGCCCCTGCAGTTCGACGCGCTGGCCCTGGGGGTCGACCCATCCCCCGCCGGCCTTGCCGCGCCAATATGCGAGGCGCAGCGACGGGTCCCCGAGGGCGTCCGCAAGCACAGCGCGGACCCGTTGGGCGTCGGGATGGTCGTTGAGCCCCTGCGCAAGCCGCTCCAGGGCACCGCCGGCGAACATCCGCCAGCGCAGCAAGCCGACGAGGAAGCCGATGGCCATCACCGGTATCAGCAGCGCGAGCGTCCAGGCGAGCACGTCGACTGCGGGTGCGCCCGGACTCGCGCGACGCACTGCGATGGCGGCCGCGTAGACGACGAGCCTCACGGCGGCGACGATCAGCACCGGGGTGAGAATGATGCGGGTCAGGTGGGTGGCGGTCCGGACGCGCCCGGTGAGGACCGCCGCGACACCGAGGAACAGGAGGATGGTCATCAGCTCGCGCGCAGCGGGCAGCCCGTGCGCGACGAACCGCGGCTCGCTCTCGACGATCTGGAAGGCGTTGTCCGGGCACGCTGCGCGGCATTCGGTCCATGGCGAGGGCGTCGGATAGCGATCTGCCAGCAGCGCGGTCGGCAAGTAGCCGACGACGATGAGCAGCGCGGCGACCGCGATCAGGGCCCGGTCGACCCGGCCCGTCAGCCGGCCCGACGGGAATGCGAGGACCGCGTAGAGGAACGCGACCTCGACCACCCACGCCGCCACGCGCCCCGTGCTGTAGAGGACGGCGTCGCTCGACCCGGCCAGCGCGGCGATCGACCATCCGGCCCCGACCGCGACCAGCATCCTGCCGAACCGCGAGTAGGGCTGTCGGTGCCATGCATACAGCCCGACCGCGATCGGGACCGCGACGATCGCGCCCCGCCCGGCGGCCGCCAGCCCGGGATCCGCGGTCAGGTCGCCGGTCACGGTTACCACGATCGCGAGCGCGGTCAGTCCGAGCCCGGCTGCACCCGCGAGCACGAGGCTCGGACCCTGGTCGTCCGGCCCGGCGCGGCGCGCGCGCGTGAGCGACCGCGCGAACCCGGCGGCGATCTCCGAACCGCTGCTGTCGGGACCTTGCATCAACGGCTGCCGTGTCGCTCCGCCAGCGGCCCGATGATGCAGGGCGACCGGGTGAGTGGGCATCACCCGCACCGGGTGACGGTGCCCACACGAAGGATGCAGGCAGGCATGCGCCCTTGCAGGGGGTCGGGCGCCGCACGAGGCTCGTCAGATGGCGTTCCGGGTCGCGCTGGCCGACGACAGCTTCCTGGCGCGGGAGGCGTTGACCGGGATGCTGGCCGAGATGCCCGACGTCGAGCTCGTCGCGGCGTGCCGCGACGCCGACGAGCTGCGTGCGGCGCTCGGCGAGGCGAGGCCCGACATCGTCGTCACGGAGATCCCGATGCCGCCCTCGATGACCGACGAGGGGCTGCGGCTGGCCGCAGAGCTGCGCGACTCGCATCCGGAGACCGCGGTCATCGCCTTGAGCGACGCGTGCGATCCCGCCTATGCGCTCGCGCTACTCGAGCGCGGTGCGGACCGCCGCGCGTACTTGCTCAAGGAGCGCCTGCACAGCCCGCGCCAGCTGCTCGCCGCGATCGAGGCGGTCTCGCGCGGCGGGTCGCTGATCGACGCCAAGGTCGTGGAGGCGCTGATCCGCCTGCGCCAGCAGTCCGCAGCGTCACCGATTGCAGAGCTCAGCAGGGAAGAGCGCGCCACGATGGTCGAGATGGCACGTGGCGCGAGCAACGCAGCGATCGCCAGGAAGCTCGGGATCACGCAGCGGGCCGTCGAACGCCAGATCCACGCGATCTTCGAGAAGCTCGAGCTGCCCGCCACCCGCGACGTCAACCGCCGCGTGCGAGCCGTCCTGCTCTTCCTGGCGACTGCGGGTGCGTCAGAGGTTCAGTGACCCGCGGCCTCAGACCCGCGAGACGTCAACGTCCGCCAGGAACACCAGCGTCGCCTTGACCCGCTTGCTGATGTCCTCGCTGTCGGAGAGGTTCAGCTTCAGGAAGATCGAGTTGATGTGCTTCTCGACGGCGCGCTTGGTGAGAACCAGCGAGTCGGCGATCGCCGCGTTGCTCTTGCCCTGAGCGATCTCCGACAGCACCTCGCGCTCGCGCGCCGTCAGCTCTGTCAGCGGTGAGCGCACGGCGCGCGACTTCGCCGTCACGAGCGGCTCGACGATCTTGGGGTCCATCACCGAGCCCCCCGCGGCGACCGACTGGATCGCAGCCGCCAGCTGCGTGCGCGAGTGGATCCGCTCCTTGAGCAGATACGCCCTGCCCTCGGAGCCGGACTCCAGGAGCGCGAGCGCGAACCCGGCCTCCGCGTAGTTGCTGAGCACGACGACGCCGACGTTCGGATGGCGCTCGCGCAGGAGCGCAGCCAGGCGGATGCCCTCGTCGGTGTGCGTCGGCGGCATGCGGATGTCCGTGACCACGACATCGGGCAGCTCATCGTCGACGGCGGCGATCAACGAGTCGAAGTCCTGGCAGGACGCCACCACCTCGATGTCCGAGTGTCCGGCGAGCAGCTGAGCGATGCCCTCTCGCACGATGAGGCTGTCGTCCGCCACGGCGATGCTCACCGACATGCGGCAAGCGTAGCGCTAGGTCCCGAGGATCTTGGCCTTCTGCGCCGCGAACTCGTCGTCGGTGAGAACGCCGTCCTGCTTGAGGGCCGCCAGCTCCTTGAGCTGCTCGATGGGATCGGCTGCGGGCGCCGCGGGAGCCGGCGGGGACGCCGGTGGGGGCGGTTCCTGGTACTGGGGCTCGTCGTAGGGATATTGCCCCTGTTGCGACCACCGCTCGGCCTGCCGGCGCGACACGCGGTTGCTGACCGCCGTGGCCGTACCGGCGACCACGGCGGTGCGGGCGATCCCTCGAAGCAATCCGGGCATGGTCTTCCTTTCGATCAGTTGGTGGCCTCGACCGCCTCCAGCGAGGCGAGGATGGCCTGGACGGGGATGCGACCGCTGGCCACCAGCTGGCCGCCCGAGCGCCGCACCGCGACGGCGACCGGCGCTGCCCAGCGGTTCTCCCACACGAGCACGGCGGCCGAGGTGCCGGGGTCCAGTGCGCTTGCTGCGTCCTCGAGATCGTCCTGGCCCAGCAGGCCGGAGGACGCGCCCGCGAAGCCGGAGAACTCGGCCGGCGCGAGCTCGTCAAGGGAGATCGTCGCTGTCGATCCATCCTGGTCCTTGACCAGGAAGGCCACGTCCAGGATGCGGATGATCCCGCGATCGACGAGATCGAGGATCAGCGGCGCCACACTCCCGTCGGGCTGCTTGCCCGGCCATTCGAGGACGACGTAGTCGATCGGTCCCATCTCGTCGAGCTGCTCGTCGATCATGGCGTCTCCTTCTCTTGAGCTCGACGTGAGCATCGATCCCGGCCGGGAGTCATCTCAATGGCGCGCGCCGGTGGAGCGTCGTGGTGTGTGCACGTCGGTGGAAAACCCCGGGCGGCTGCGGGTGCGCGCGCCACTGCATGAGGCCGGACGGCCCCATTGTGAGATCGCCCCTCAACGGGAAACCTCGCGTTCACATGGCTTCGCCCGTCCGTGTCCTCGTCGTCGACGACCAGGCGGTCGTGCGTGATGCGGCCCGCCTGCTCCTGGAGGCCACGCCGGACTTCCGGCCGGTCGGCGAGGCGGGCTCCGGCGCGGAGGCGCTCGCCGCCATCGAAGAGCTCGACCCGGACCTCGTCCTGCTCGACGTGCGCATGCCGCAGATGGACGGGATCGAGACGGCACAGCGCATCCGCGCCGCGCGCCGGCGAGCGGTGGTCGTGCTCATGTCCAGCGACGAGATCGGCGGCGCACACGGGTGCGGCGCCGCCGCGTTCCTCCCCAAGGAGCGGCTCAGGGCGGCCGTCCTGCGGGAGCTGTGGGCGCAGCACGCGCCGCTAGGCTGACGCGCCGCTTCGCAGCGGCTTGGAGAAGAAGTCCAGCGCCTTGTGGGTCTTGGTCTGCTGGTCGCCGGTGACGTGGATGCCGCGGCCGGCGAGGAACGCGCGGGTCTCCGCCGCGACCTGGAAGGCTTCCGTCGTCGCGCATTTGGTCGACAGCTCGAGGATCCGGGAGCCATCGGGATAGAGCCACAGCTCGGTGACGAGCGTGCGCTCGTACTCGCCCGGCGAGGACTTCAGCTTGAGGACGAAGATCGGCCCGAGGATCGACAGGTCGTCGAGCCCCACGCCCTCGGGCGCGTGCGCCGCGTAGAACGCGCGCTGCTCCTTGGAGAAGAGCTTGCGAAGCGGGTGTTTGCCGGCGACGGCCTCCCGCACGCCCTCGTGCTTGACCACGCCCTTCATGGACGCCGAGCAGACGTACCCCCCGGGCATCGCGTCGACCTCGACGACGAAGCTCGGGGAACGGCGCAGGTCCTCCGGGAGCTCGTGGGGAACGACCGGCCGGAGCTTGACGACGGAGTCGTCTCCCTTGCGCTGCACCCTGCGGGCGCGGACGACGAGCCCTCGCTGGTTGAGGGCGAGATCGGGGGTGTCGAAGAAGAAGACCTGGCGGATCTGCGCCTCGAGCGGGTCGAGGTCCAGCGCGGCGACCGCCGAGCGCTGTGACGCCTCGGGGAGGGTCAGCTTGAGCTCGACGCTGTCGGCGTCGTCGATCAGGGAGAGCAGCTCGACGAGGCTCTCGTCGGAGAGGGCGGGAGGCGCGGTGGTAGCGGGGGCCATGCGGCCAGCCTCGCGGAGCCGGCCACCCCGGGCAATGGCGCGCGCAGGCAGGCGCCCGCGGGTGCCCACGCCCCCTTCGCTGGGGTGCGCGCCGCCCCGAGCGACACCCGTGCGCCCCATTGCTCGCGGCGCGACGCGTCATCGAGACTCGACCGGACCTTCCCCCACAGAGGAGCAAGACCCATGAGCAATCTGGTTGCCATCGCCTACCCCGACTTCGGCACGGCCGAGCGGGTGCGCCAGGAGCTGATGCAGGCCACCAAGGAGCACCTGGTGAAGCTCGATGACGCCGTCGTCGTGGAGTGCCAGCCGGACGGCAAGATCAAGCTGCACCAGGCGGTGAGCACCACGGGCGCGGGCGCCGCCGGCGGCGCGTTGTGGGGCGGCCTGATCGGCCTGCTGTTCCTCGCCCCGCTGGTCGGCATGGCCGTCGGCGCAGCCTCGGGCGCGCTCGCGGGCAAGATGACCGACACCGGCGTCAACGACCAGTTCATGAAGGACCTCGGCGCCAAGCTCCAGCCCGGGAACGCGGCGCTGATCGCGCTCGGCAGCACCGACGCCCGCGACAAGCTCATGGAGCGCGTCTCGCCCTACGGGGGCGACGTCATCCAGACCTCGCTCGACAACGAGGACGAGGAGCGCCTGCGCGCCGCGCTCGGCGAGAAGGCCGGCGTCGCGTGACCGGTCGCGAGGTCCTTCCGATCCCGGATCGACCCTACGAAGGGCTCATCACCTACGACGCGAAGGACCCCGCGACGTCGTTCCCGCCGATCGAGCCGCTGCGCCCGCCGGCCGGTGCGCCGAACGTCCTCGTCGTTTTGATCGACGACGCCGGCTTCGGCGCGTCGAGCGCCTTCGGCGGGCCGTGCGCGACGCCGACCGCGGAGCGCCTGGCCGGAAACGGCCTGAAGTACAACCGCTTCCACACGACCGCGCTGTGCTCGCCGACGCGCCAGGCGCTGCTCACGGGGCGCAACCACCACTCCGTGGGCATGGGCGGCATCACCGAGATCGCAACGTCGGCTCCCGGCTACAACTCGATCCGCCCGAACACCGCGGCGCCGCTGGCCGAGACGCTCAAGCTCAACGGCTACTCGACGGCGCAGTTCGGCAAGTGCCACGAGGTGCCGGTGTGGGAGACGAGCCCGATGGGGCCGTTCGATGGCTGGCCGTCGGGCGGCGGGGGGTTCCAGCACTTCTACGGCTTCATCGGCGGCGAGACCAACCAGTACGCGCCCGCGATCTACCAGGACACCGTGCCGGTCGAGCCCGATCGCACCCCGGAGGAGGGCTACCACTTCACCGAGGACATGACCGACAAGGCGATCGGATGGATCCGCCAGCAGAAGGCGCTGATGGGCGATCGACCGTTCTTTGTCTACTTCGCGCCGGGCGCCACCCACGCTCCGCACCATGTTCCCACCGAGTGGTCGGACAAGTACAAGGGCCGCTTCGACGCAGGGTGGGACGCGCTGCGCGAGGAGACGTTCGCCCGCCAGAAGGAGCTCGGCGTGATCCCCCCCGACGCGGAGCTCACCGCCCGCCCGGACGAGATCCCCGCCTGGGACGACATGCCCGACGAGCTCAAGCCGGTGCTCGCGCGCCAGATGGAGGTCTATGCCGGCTTCCTCGAGCACACCGACCATCACGTCGGACGGTTGATCGATGCGCTCGAGGACCTCGAGATCGCCGACGACACGCTGATCTACTTCATCATCGGCGACAACGGCGCCTCCGCCGAGGGCACGGTGAACGGGACGTTCAATGAGCTGCTGACGCTCAACGGCGCGTCGGAGTTCGAGACGGCCGACTTCATGGCCGCGAGGATTGCCAAGTTCGGGACGCCAGAGGCCTACAACCACTACGCCGTCGGCTGGGCGCACGCGATGGACACGCCGTACCAGTGGACCAAGCAGGTCGCCTCGCACTGGGGTGGCACCCGTAACGGCACGATCGTCCACTGGCCGAACGGGTTCTCCGCTCGGGGAGAGATCCGCTCGCAGTTCCACCACGTCATCGACGTCGCGCCGACGGTCCTCGAGGCGGCTGGGATCCCCGAGCCGCTGAGCGTGCACGGCGTCCAGCAGATGCCGCTTCAGGGCGTGAGCATGGCCTACTCGTTCGATGAGGCCGACGCGGCGGAACGTCACGACCTCCAGTACTTCGAGATGTTCGTCAACCGCGGTATCTACCACCAGGGTTGGACCGCAGTGACGCGCCACAGCACGCCGTGGCTGATGACCGCCGAGACACCGGCCATCGACGACGACGTGTGGGAGCTCTACGGACCAGACGACTGGTCCCAGGCGCACGATCTCGCCGCCGAGCAGCCCGAAAAGCTCGCTGAGCTTCAGCGGCTCTTCCTCATCGAGGCGGTCAAGTACCACGTGCTGCCGCTCGACGACCGCCGCGTGGAGCGCTTCAACTCCGACCTCGCGGGCCGACCCACGCTGGTCCAGGGCAACTCGCAGCTGCTGTTCGGTGGGATGGGGCGGCTCAGCGAGAACTCCGTCGTCGTCATGAAGAACAAGTCGCACGCGGTGACGGCTCAGATCGTGGTGCCGCCGGAGGGCGCGAGCGGCGTGATCATCGCCCAGGGCGGCGCCTTCGGCGGCTGGAGCCTCTACGCCAAGCACGGCGGAGCGGCCTATTGCTACAACCTCTTCGGCCTGCAGCGCTTCAAGGTCGATGGCAATGGCAACGGCGCGCTGTCGCCGGGCGAGCACCAGGTGCGGATGGAGTTCGCCTACGACGGCGGCGGGCTGGCCAAGGGAGGCACGGTCTCCCTGTACGTCGACGGCGACAAGGTCGGCGAGGGACACGTCGACGCGACGGTGCCGATGCTCTTCTCCGCCGACGAGACCACCGACGTGGGCAGCGACAGCGCCACGCCGGTCAGCGACGACTACGGGCCCCGCGACAGCGAGTTCACCGGGACGGTTCGCTGGGTGCAGCTCGACCTCGGCGAGGACGCCGAGGACGCCGACCACCTCATCACCCCCGAGGAGCGCCTGCGCATCGCGATGGCGCGCCAATAGCCATGTCGCGCTACCAGATGCGCCAGCGGCTGATCTCCGTCGGCGACGACTATTGGATCGAGGACGAGGCAGGCGAACGCGCCTTCCGCGTCAACGGCAAGGCGCTACGCATCCGCAAGACGTTCGTGCTCGAGGACGCGGCCGGCGATGAGGTCGCCAAGATCCAGGAGCGCAAGCTGAGCGTGCGCGACAAGATGGAGATCGAACGGCCCGGCCGGTCGAGCGCAACGGTGAAGAAGGCGCTCGTGGGCTTCCGCGATCGCTTCTCGATCGACGTCGACGACGCGCCCGACCTCCTGGCCAAAGGCAACATCGTCGACCACGAGTACGTGATCGAGCGCGACGGCGACACCGTGGCCACGGTCTCGAAACGGTGGTTCGCCGTGCGCGACACCTACGGCGTAGAGATCGCGCCCGGCGAGGACCGTGGGCTCGTGCTGGCAATCACCGTATGCATCGAAGCGATGTCGCACCGGAGGAACTGACGGTGAACGACCAGCGTCGCAAGGCCACTCGACCCTCGGAGGAGGCGACATGAACGAGCAACGCTCGGGCTGGGTGACGTTCGCGGGAGTCCTGCTCCTGATCGCGGGCGTCCTCAACGTGATCTACGGGATCGCCGCCATCGGCGACTCGAACTTCTTCATCAACGACACGAAGTACATCCTCAGCAACCTCAACACGTGGGGTTGGATCACGCTGATCATCGGCGTGATCCAGCTGTTCGCCGCCTTCTCGCTCTGGAGCGGCGGCCTCTACGGCCGGATCATCGGGATCGGCGCCGCGGGGCTCAGCGCGATCGGCGCGTTGCTGTCGATCCCCGCGTACCCGTTCTGGTCGCTTGCGATCTTCGCGCTCGACATCGTGATCATCCACCAGATCGCCACGCGTGGCACCGAAGGGAGGCGGATCGCCTAGATGTGCCGCTGGAACGCCTACTTCGGTCAGCCGCTCATCATCGACGAGCTCCTGTTCCAGACCCAGCACGGGTTGATCGATCAGAGCCTGCACTCGCGGATGGGCGTCGAGACGACCAACGGCGACGGCTTCGGCTTGGGCTGGTACGGCGAGCTCGGCGGGGATCCGTGCCGGTATCGCACCGTCACGCCCGCATGGAGCGACGTCAACCTGCGCGACATGGCGGCGCACATCGCGTCGCCGCTGTGGCTCGCACACATCCGGGCGACCACCGGGACGCCCGTACAGCAGACCAACTGCCATCCGTTCCGCCACGGGCGCTGGCTGTTCGTCCACAACGGCGTGCTCGCCGGCTTCCAAACCATGCGCCGGGAGCTGCTGCTCGCGGTCGCTCCGGAGCTGTTCGACGGCATCGAGGGATCGACGGACTCCGAGACGCTGTTCCACCTCGCGCTGACGTTCGGCCTCGAGGACGACCCGCTCGGCGCGCTGGAGCGTGCCGTCGGGTTCGTCGAGGCGACCGGCCGCGCCCACGGCATCGAACACCCCGTGCAGATGACCGTCGGGATGAGCGATGGCGAGCGGCTGTGGGCAGTGCGCTACTCGTCCGAGCACCAGTCGCGCACGCTGTTCATCTCGCAGGAGGCCAAGGCGTTGCGCGCGCTCGGCCACGAGCGGCTGGAGCGCCTCGGCGACGAGGACCGCGCCATCGTGTCCGAGCCGCTTGGCGACCTGGAGGGCGTGTGGCTCGAGGTTCCCGAGTCCACCGCGATGATCGTCCAACCCGGCGCCGACGAGCAGCGCCCGTTCGAGCCGCACTTCGACGCCGAGTCGATGCCAGCACCGCATAGAGGAGCGACCACATGGTGATCGCCGCGGACTACCCGTTCCTGAACATCCTCTGGAGCATGATCATCTTCTTCTCCTGGGTGGTCTGGATCTGGATGATGATCGTGATCCTGACCGACGTCTTCCGCCGGCATGACATCTCCGGCTGGGGCAAGGCCGCTTGGACGGTGTTCCTGATCGTCCTGCCGTTCCTCGGCGTGCTCGTCTACCTGATCTCCCAGCACGACAAGATGGCCGACCGCAGCGCCGAGGCGGCGCGCGGCCAGCAGGCGGAGTTCGACCACTACGTGAAGTCGGTGGCGGGCAACGGCGGTGGCGCCGCCAGCGAGATCGAGAAGGCAAAGCAACTGCTCGACACCGGCGCGATCACGCAGTCCGAGTTCGACGCGCTCAAGGCGAAGGCGCTGGCCGCCTGAGCGCTGACGCTACGACATGAGGCCGAGCTCGCGTGCGCGGACGACCGCCTCGCGCCGACCGGGCACGTCGAGCTTGCGGTAGATCGCCTTGAGGTGGGTCTTCACGGTGTTGACCGACACGGAGAGCTCCGCCGCGATCTCCCGATTGGGCATCATCGTCGGCAGGTAGCCGAGGATCGCCTGCTCGCGCTCGCTGAGCGGCGAGGCCGGGAGCATCGGCACGAGGCGGCCGGCAGAGCTGCGCTGATCGATGCGGGTGATCGCCCGGGACACGAAAGCGGCATGCACGGTGCCGGTCCGCAGCTGACGCCGAAGCAACGGCCTCACGGCGCTGCCGTGCTCGACGATGAGGCGCTCGAGCCCGGCGGGGTCGGCGAGATCGAGCGCTCGCTCCAGAGAGCGCGCGGCCGCGTCGGGCTTTGCGAGGGCGTCGAGCGCCCGCGCGTCCAGCAGCCACGCGGTCGCCCGGAAGTAGAGCAGCTGGCCGCGACCATCCTCCAGGTACGGCGCCAGCACGGCGCGGGCACCTTCGGGATCGCCGTCGAGCAGGCGAAGCCTGGCCGCCGTGGTGGCGAGGGGCAGCGAGCCGCCCTCGCTCTCGGCGCGCTCGACTGCCTCGCGCGCGGCGTCGCGCTCACCGGTCGCGCCCCGCAGCAGCGCCTCCAGTCCCGTCATCATCGCGGACATCGGCGCGAGCAGAGGCCACGCGCCCAGCTCGTCGATCCCGGCTCGCAGGACGTCCAGCGCGTCGGCGCACTCGCCCAGATCAGCCAGGAGCAGCGCCCTGTTGAACGCATGGACCGCCCGCAGCGGCGGGTCGCGCGTGTCGTTCATCGCGTCCTCGACCCGCGCGAGCAACGCGCCGGCGTCCTTCAGGCGCCCCCGCTGCATGCTGAGCCCGGCCCCCACCCCGAAGGCCGCGCCCGCGGGCCAGGCGCCGGTCCAGCCGCGGCGCTCGGCGATGGCCCGCGCTTCCTCGACGCGCCGCGCCGCGCGCGCGTGCTCGCTGCGGAACATGGCGAGCACGGCAAGGTGCGCGGCGGCGACGAGCACCAGCCAGTCGCGATCGGCCTCGAGGGCGGCGGCGTGCGCCCGTTCGAGGTCGCGCTCCGCGGCGGCGAGGTCACCGGTCCAGAGCTCCACCGCGCCGACGTTGCCGAGAGCGAAGCTGCGCAGCTCGGCGGCGCCGGCGTCGGCGAGCGCGTCCCGTTGAGCCACGAGAGCCCGAGCGGCGATGCGCGCGGCCTCCGGGTCGCCGCGCAGCCTGGCCGCGCAGAGCTGCGCCGCGGCCGTCACGGCGGCGAAGCGCGACCGCCGAGCGGTTGGCACGTCCTGCTGACGGTCCTGGGCTCGGTGCAGATAGCGCTCCGCCAGCGCGCGATCGCCCCGCTCCAGGAGCGCAGCGCCGAAGGCGACGCCGAGCTCGGGGTCGGTCTCGACCCGCTCGGCGGGCATCGCGGCGAGCACCGGGTCCAGGGCGCTCGCCTCCCCGCGCATCAGCAGCGCCAGCCACCGCTCGCGGGTCAGCCCCGCCGCGAGCTCCCACGCACCGCTCGCCACCGCGTGTCGCAGGGCCGGCGCGTCCTGGCCGTTGACCGTGAGCCACGCCGTCGCACGCCGGTGCAGCTCGACGATCTCGTCCCCGTGCTCGGAGCGCAGCTCGGCGCGCAGCAGATCCAGGAAGAGCGGGTGGTAGCGATGCCATCCGCGGCCATCGCCGGCCGGCCACACGAGCGCCCCGCCGCGCTCGAGCCGCGCCAGCGATCGGCCACCGTCCGATCCGCCGGTCAGCACGTCGGCGAGATCGCCGTTCAGCTCGTCGACGATCGACGTGCGCAGCATGAACGCGCGCAGGTCGGCCGGCTGGCGTGCGAGGACCTCGTTGCGAAGGTAGTCGCCGACCGTCACGTCGGTGCCGGCGAAGTGCCCGATGAAGTTCGCCGGCTCGGCGTGGTCCTGCAACGACATCGCGGCGAGGCGCAGCCCCGCGGCCCAGCCCTCGGTCCGCGTCCACAGCGAGGTGACGTCGTCCGCGGACAGCCCGAGCCGCAGCTCGCGCGCGAGCGCCAACGCCTCCTCGCGCGTGAAGGCGAGATCGGCCGCGCGGATCTCGGCGAGCGCTCCGTCGACGCGCAACCTGTCGAGCCCGATCGCGAGATCGGACCGCGTGAGGATGACCACGGCGAGGCCCGGCGCCGGATGGCGCAGCAATCGCTCGACGTCCTCGGCGACGACGTCGGCGACCTCGTGGAAGTCGTCGAGCACCAGGACGAGGCGGTCCTCGCGCTGTGCGTAGGCATTGACGAGGTCGGTGAGCGATTCCAGCGAACCGGCGCCCGACCGCGCTAGCGCCTCGAACACCGCGTGCCAGAAGCGGTCGCGATCGGCGTCGCCGGGGTCGAGCGAGAGCCATGCGACGGGTCCGGGCGCCCTGCCGGAGGCGACCCAGGCACTGACGAGAGCCGTCTTCCCCGCGCCCGCGGGTGCCGCGACGAGCGTGAGCGGCCGTCGTGCGCCCGCGTCGAGGAGCTCGAGCAGCCGTTTGCGAGCGACGGTCACCGACGGTCCGGTGGGCACCGCGAACTTCGTCTGGAGCAGCGTGTCGTCGCGCACGGGCTCCCCCATGCCGGAATGATCGCTCACCAGTCTGCGGTTGCAAATCAACGACTACGGAGCCGTGCTGAGCAGTGCGGCCTTCTCGCGCTCGTACTCGGTCTCGTCGAGCACGCCGCGGGTGCGCAGGTCGGCGAGGCGCTCCAGCCGATCCAGGGAGTCGTCGGCCGCGGCGGCCGGGCGCCCTCCGGGCAGGCTCCCGCGCACGCGCCGCATCAGCTCGCCGGCCGGGACGTCGGGGAACTCGGCGACAATGCGGCGGCGGATCCACTCCAGCCACACGAAGGCGGCGATGGCGATCACGATGATCCAGATCCAGTTGCGCGTCCACGGCACCGGGCCCCAGATGACGAGGAGCAGCAGGAGCAGGCCAAGCGCAACGCGAGCGACTGCGGGGTGCTCCCGGCAGGTTGGCGCGCTTGCACGCCGGATCCCGGTCGCCCACTTGCCCGGTCCCGCCGCCCACGCGCCGAACACGACCAGAGCGCCGAACAGGATCGAGCCCCACGCCGCGTCCTTGAGCAGCGACGTTCCGATTGCGACGGTCGCCTTGGCGGCGGGCCGGACGTTGGGCGCGTCGGCCAGGGAGTTGACCACCGCGTCCGCGCCGAGGCGGCGCACGGCCAGCACGGCGACGCCGGCGAAGAGGACGCAACCGCCGCACCAGACGATCGTGCGGCGCCGGTCCGACGAGAGCGCGATGGCGCCGGCGAAGAGCACGACCGCGAGCGGGAAGAGCACCCACGGCAGGACCTTCAGGGTGTGCACAGCGTCCTGCGCGGTCTTCAGCTGGTCCGAGCGCAGGATCTGGATCTGCTGGTACCTGGGAGGGATCTTCTCCACCACGTCGGGCGAGACTCCGGCGCCGGCGGCGACCTGCTGGAGCAGGGACTTGACGTCGAGGTTGACCTCGCCGCCTGCGGCAACGTCCCCGTCGAGGACCTTCAGGAAGGTCTTGTGCGCCCCCTCGTTGGCCTTCTCCCAGGCCGTGAGCGCGGCTGCGCTGCCGAGGATCTCGGGCGCGCGGCGCGTCGCGGCCTGCCGCAGGGCGGAGGCGACTGGGCCGACCAGGGGCTGCAACTGCTGGGGCAACTGCGCACGCAGCTGGTTCTCCACCGGCTTGCTCGCGTAGAGGCGATCCAGCAGCGCAGTGGACAGCGCGGTTCTGATCGCCTCGTCGCGGAGCAGGCTGTCGCTCGTCTGCACCCAGTTCTTCGTGTTGAGCATCTGGCGGTTCGCCCAGACGGCCAGGCCACCGACCGTCCAGACGAGCGTCGCCAGCACGAGCAGCACGACGACGGCGATGCGCTTCGCTGCGCCCGACATTCCGGCGATTGTCTGCGGCATGGGGGTGAACGGCCCTCACCCAGCCGGGGTGATACCGCGCTCACCCGCAGGTCGAGGACCGTCCAGGCCATGCGGCTGGCTCCGTCGTGGCTGGCCGTCGTACGGCAGGCAGGGTGTGCGCCCCGGCGCGCTGGCGGGGCTCACGGTCTGGAGCATCGTCGTCGCGGCGATCGCCGTCTCGGCGGCCGCCGGCCTCGACGATCACGGGGTCGCCGTCGTCGGCCACATCCCCGCCGCCTTCCCGAGCTTCGAGATCCCGGACGTCAGCGGCGACGACGTCGCCGAGCTGATCGGCGGAGCGTTCGGCATCGCGCTCGTCGGCTACGCGGAGGCGATCACGCTGGCGCGCTCGACCGCCGCCGCACATGGATACGCGATCACCGCCGACCGCGAGCTGATCGGCCTCGGCGGGGCCAACCTCCTCGCCGGGCTCTTCCAGGGCTTCGTGCAGTCCGGCGGCGCCAGCCAGACCGCCGCGGCCGATCGCAGCGGCGGGGCGGACGCAGGCGACCTCGCTGGTCGCTGCGGTGCTCGTCCTCATCACCGGTGGGCTGCTGGCCCCGCTGTTCCCGGATCTGCCGCAGGCGACGCTCGCGGCGATCGTCCTCGTGGCGATCACCGGCTTCCTGCGCGTGGGCGAGCTGCGCCGCTTCGCGCGCGTGCGTCGCAGCGCAATCGTCATCGCCCTCGTAGCGCTCGCGGGCGTGCTCGTCCTCGGGATCCTCAACGGGTTGCTCATCGCGGCGGGGCTGGCGCTCGCCGTCGTGATCCACCGGCTCAGCCGCCCCGGCGTCGGCGAACTCGGCCGCGATCCCGAGACCGGGCGCCTCGGGCGCCTGGACCGCGATCCGCGGCGGGAGCGCGTACCGGGGCTGCTCGCAGCACGCGCCGAGGGACCTCTGTTCTACGCCAACGCGACGGCGGTCAAGGAGCGACTGCTGGCGCTCGCCCGCGCCGACGGTCGACACCCCGACGCGCTCCTCCTCGACCTCGGCATCCGCCGACCTCGACGTCGAGGGTGCCGACATGCTCGCCGAGCTGCGCAACACGCTTGCGCGAGAGGGGATCGAGCTGAAGCTGGCCAACGTCCGGGCGCCGGCCCTCGAGATCCTTCGGCGCAGCGAAATCGCCCGCGGCGGGTGACGCGCGATCACCCCCTCGCCAGGATGCTGGGAACGTGCCGCGCGAGATCGACAAGGCCGTGG
>JBKPFU010000030.1:0-13247 GCA_046728975.1 Actinomycetota bacterium
CGGCGGGTGACGCGGTCGACCAGGCCGAGCAGGATCGCGTCGACGTCGTCGGGCGATCTGCGCGAGCGACCGAGGGCGCATTGCGCCCCGACCGACCGACGGCGGCGCCGCGGTTGAACCGGCCGCGGGTCGCGGTTGTGCGCGAGAGCGTGAAGGTGCCGACCCGAGGCCCGTCCGAGCATCGATACGAGAGTTTCCTCGGCGAGCCGCGCGACCTGGCCTACCGTCGTGATGCCGTAGCCGTGCAGCTTCTCGGCGGTCACGCCGCCCACACCCCAGAGCCGCTCGACAGGGAGAGCGTGGAGAAAGGCCAGCTCGCCGTCGGGCGGCACGACCAGCAGACCGTCCGGCTTCGCAACCCCGCTGGCCACCTTCGCGAGGAACTTCGTTCGCGCGACACCGACGGTGAGCGGCAGATCGACCCGTTCGCGGACCTCCCGGCGCAGCCGCGCCGCGATCTCGGTCGGGCTGCCCGAAAGCCTTCTGAGGCCGTGAACGTCGAGGAACGCCTCGTCGATCGACAGCCCTTCGACCAGCGGCGTCGTGTCCTCGAAGACTCGGTAGACGTCTTTGCTCGCCTCGGCGTAGGCCCCCATGCGCGGCTTGACGATGACCGCGCCTGGGCACAGGCGGCGGGCGAGGGCGCCGCCCATCGCGGGGCGGTCTCCGTACGCCTTGGCCTCGTAGCTGGCCGCGAGCACGACGCCTGCGCCGACGATGACCGGACGGCCGCGCAAGCGAGGATCGTCCCGCTGCTCGACGGATGCGTAGAACGAATCGACGTCGGCATGGAGGATCGTCGCTTCCCTCCGCACGAACATATGTTCGCATAGCCGATCAAGCCGTGCGGAGCGCCTCCTCGACGGCTTCGTCAACTCCCATCGCACGGCCATACTCCCGCGCGGAGCCCGGAACCTCCGGGAGCGGAACGTCCGAGCGGACAGGCCTCCGTCCCCTCGTTTCGCGGAGTCGTTCGGCGGCGCCGAAGAAACGCCCCGCGCGTGCGCCGTCGCCCGCGGCTACGGCGAGACGGCCGAGCCCGTCGAGACAGTCGGCGATGCCGCCGCCGTCGCTCAGCTCCGCGAAGGAGCGAAGGGCGCCGCCGAAGCGGTCGCGGGCGCGCGCATCCTCTCCCGCGCGGCGAGCGGTCTCGCCGAGGATCTCCAGCCCGCAAGCGTGGTTGAACGATCCCGCGTCGAAACGCTCCAGCGCCGCGAGAGCGTTCGACTCCGCGGCCTCGAGATCGCCGGCGCGGAGCGCCAGCTCCGCGAAAGACAGGGCGGCGCGTCCTTCTGCGCCGCCCGCCGCACTTTGGTCGGCGTACCTCCGCGCAGCTGCGAAGTCGCCCTCATCGAGCGCGATCTCGGCGAGATCGGCCAGCGTCGCCGCTCTCCAGTTCGGACGCTGGACGTCGCCTTCGACCGACGCGAGCTCCTCCTTGAGCTCAATCGCGCGCCCGAGGTCACCGGCGAAGCGCGCCAGCTCGCCGCCGCCGACAAGCATCTCGGCGAGGGCGCGGTCCGAGAGTCGATCGCGGGCGGCAAGCGCCGCCTCGACCCACCCGAGCGCCTCGGCCGGGTGGCCGTGTGAGATGAGGAACGGGTAGAGCGCGCCGACGAGTCGCCCGACATCGTCGGGCGCCTCCGCTTCGAGCGCGTACGACACAGCGGCTCGAACGTTCGCGTAGTCGAGGGTGAGTCGTGCAGACACCGCGCTCTCTTCGCCGGTGTGCAGCTTCTCCGCGTTCGCCTCCGCGAGAGCGACGAAGTAGGCGCGGTGCCGCCGCCGAGCGGCCTCTGCCTCAGGCGCGTCGAGCCGCTCGGCCGCGAACTGCCGGATCGTCTCGAGCATCGAGTAGCGCTCGGTGGAGAAGCGGAGGAGGCTCTTCTCGACGAGCGACTGCAAGCTGTCGAGGGTCGCGCCGGCCACCGTTTCTGCAGCCTCGAGCGTGCAGCCGCCGGCGAAGACCGAGAGGCGGCGGAAGAGCTGCTTCTCGTCGTCGGAAAGCAGGTCGTACGACCATTCGATCGTCGTCCGCAGCGTCTGCTGGCGCGGGTCGGCGTCGCGGCCGCCCTTGAGCAGGTCGAGCCGCTGCGAGAGCCGCTCGAGCATCTGCGCGGGCGAGACGGCCTTCGCGCGCGCGGCCGCCAGCTCGACGGCGAGCGGGAGCGAGTCGAGGCGTGCGCAAAGCTCAGCGATCTCCTCCGACGGATCGACCTGCGCCCGCTCGCAGAAGAGCCCGACCGCCTCGGGCTCGGCGAGAGGAGGCACGGCGAACTCGATCTCGCCCTGGACGCGAAGGAGCTCGCGGCTCGTGGCGATGAGCTGGAGGTTCGGACAGGCAGAGAGGAGTGTCGAGAGCTCGGGCGCCGCGGCGATGACCTGCTCGAGGTTGTCGAGCAGAACGAGCAGCTCCCGCTCGCCGATGTGGTCGGCGAGGCCGTCGTTCGCGCCGAGGGTTTGAGAGATCGTTTCGACGACGAGCGCTGGATCGCGCAGCGAGGCCAGCCCAACCCAGAAGACTCCCGCCTTGTAGTCGGGCACGAGAGATGCGCCGGCCTCGAGCGCGAGCCGGGTCTTTCCGGAGCCGCCGGGACCGGTCAAGGTCAGAAGGCGCGCGCCGCTCGCGACGCGTGCGAGCAGATCCTCCAGCTCGCGTTCCCTGCCCACGAAGGAGCTCGCCGGCCGGGGGAGGTTCGTGTTCGAGATCGTCTTGAGCGGCGGAAAGGGCCTGTCGCCGAGCTGGAAGATGGCGACCGCTCTGTCGATGTCCTTCAGCCGGTGCTCGCCGAGATCGAGCAGAGACACGGACTGTGGCGCCAGCGCCGCGGTCGCGGCCGAGACGAGCACCTGCCCGCCGTGGCCGGAGGCCGCAATCCGCGCGGCGACGTGAACCTCGTCGCCGACGTAGCCCTCGCGCGTCACGAGCGGCGTCCCCGTGTGCAGCCCCGCACGCACCTGGATCGGCCCGCCTCGAAGCTCCTCCGTAAGCTCGGCTGCCGCCGCAAGCGCACCCGCCGGCGTCGGGAACGCCAGGAAGAACGCGTCTCCCTGCGTGTCGACCTCGATTCCCTCGTGCGCTGCGCAGGCCTCCCGCACGACCCTCCGGTGCGCGGAGAGCGCATCCGCGTAGCGCTCCGCGCCCAGGTCGCGGAGAAGCCTCGTCGATCCCTCCACGTCCGTGAAGAGGAACGTGACGGTCCCGGTCGGGAGCTCGGCGCGCACGGTCACGGCATCGTGCCCGCCGGGCTAAGAGCTCGCTTCAAAATAGAGCCCTGTGCCGCCGGGCCGCGCTGGAGCGGCGCGATGCGGCGTCCTCGGCCGCGCCCGTATCTCCTCGATACGAACGCTCCCTGCGTCCTTGCCTCGCACCGTCCATCGCACCCCGGCCGACGAGGCCCTATTCTGAAACGAACTCTAGGCTCAGGCAGGCTGCGGGCTCTCGACCTCCTGCGCCGGCGCCTTGACCGACGCGATGTAGCCGCGCACGTCCTTCGCCGGCTCCGAGTACGCCTCGCCCAGCGTCTCCTCCATCCTCTTCATGTACTCCTCGGCCCAGGCCGGGAACTCGTAGTCGATCCCGCGCAGGAACTCGAGCGTCGCGGCCAGCCGGATGTCGGCGATCGACGGGTGGTCGCCGCCGATGAACGGCCTGTCGGCCATGAAGAAGCTGTGGAACACCTCGAGCGGCTCCGCGAGCGCGGCCTCGGCGTCCCTCTGCGCCTTCGCCTTCATCTCGTCGCCGGCCTCCGACGTCCCCACCTCGCCCGCGTACTGCGGGAACCCGAGCGTCGGGTAGGTGGCGCGCGTGAGCAGCGGATAGAAGGTGCCGATCAAATAGAACATCGCGTTGTCGACCATCGCGCGCTCGCCCGGATCCTTCGGATAGAAGCGGTCGAGGCCGTGCTTGTTGCAGAGGTACGCCATGATCGCGCAGCTTTCTCCGAGCGCGCCCTTCGGCAGCTCCTCCTCCTCGAGCATGGGCGTGAGGTGCGCCGGGTACTTCGCGATGAACTCCGGCGTCGTCGACTTTCCCCACACGTCCTCCTCTTCGAAGTCGAGCCCGGCGGCCCGCACGAAGATTCGGACCGTGAGGTTGTTGACGCTCGGCTTGAGGATGTTCAGCGTGTTTGCAGCCATCTGCTCCTCCCCACTTCGTAAGGGTTTTTCGGTGCTCGGTCGTCCGAGAGCGAGTCCCGCGACCGCCTGACGAGCTCCTCCATCGCGTCCGCCAGGTGCTCCCGGGCGATGTTGTAGTCGCCGCGCTCGACCCGAAGCTTGTGCGCCTCGAGCAGCACGTCGGCGTGCGTGTAGCCGGCCGGCGGCTCGAAGCGGTACGACGAGAGCTCGATCAGGAGCCCGAGTGGATCCTCGAAGTAGAGCGAGTCCATGAAGCCGCGGTCCTTGACCCCGCTGTGGCGGATCCCGCGCTCGTCCAGCCGCTCAACCGCCTCGTGGAACGTCGCCTGCGACACCGACAACGCAATGTGGTGCACGCACCCGATCTCGGTCGAGGTGCGGGCGGGATCGGGCTCGCGCTCCTCGTTCGTGAAGACGGTGATCAGGCGCCCGTCGCCCGGGTCGAAGTAGAGGTGGCTCTCCGACTCGTCGTCCAGGTTGGGCTGCTCGAAGACGAACGGCATCCCCAGCACGCCCTCCCAGAAGTCGATCGACGTCCGCCGGTCGGCGCCGACGAGCGTGATGTGGTGCACGCCCTGGCTCTGCAGCTTCCTCATCGTTCCAGCTTCCTCATCGTTCCCTAAGGCGCCGACTAGGCCGCGCCGACGTCAGCGCGGCCGGCTTTGCCGGCGGCGCGTCTGAAATGACCGGTCGACTCAACTGACGTGCCACTAACGCTCCAGCAGCTTCGATTTGTACTCGCTGCGCTTCAAGCTGCCCCACGGTACGAGCTCGACGCGCGTCTGGATGACCAGCACGCTGCGTAGTTTCTCGCGAATCGCTTCGGCGAGCGCGGGATCGGCTGCCCCGTCGGGCGCGAGCTCGACTGCGACGGGCAGCGGCGGCTCCTGCTTCACGCCGGGCGCCTGCGGCTTCACCAGGACGTGGCCGCTGACCGCCGGCGCGAACGCACTCACCACCTCGCGGACAGCCGAGGGGAAGACGTTGACGCCGCGGACGATGAGCATGTCGTCCGTCCGCCCTATGCACCGGATCCGTGGGCTCGTGCGGCCGCACGCGCACTCGCTCGTCCACACCTGGACGTGATCGCGTGTGCGAAAGCGAAGGAGGGGCGCTGCGCGGTGCCGGAGGTGCGTCAGCACGAGCTCGCCCCGCACCCCATCTTCCAGCTCGAGCGACGCTCGGGATTCGGGATCGATCAGCTCCGCGTGGACGAATCCGCGCGCACCCAGGTGCATGCCGTTCTGCTCCTCGCATTCGCCGAAGAGCGAGACGCCGATGTCTCCGACCCCCATCGCCTCGGTGACCCTTGCGCCCCAACCTGCCTCGAGCCTCGCACGGAAGGCACGCTCACCGCCGCCCGGCTCACCCGCCACGAGCACGCGCTCCACGCTCGAGCTCCTCAGGTCGGCGCGCTCGGCCAGATGCGCCGCGTACGAAGGAGTCGTGACCACAGCTTCGGGCTTCAGCTGGTCGATCGCCTTGAGCAGGCGTTCAGTGTTCCCCGTGCCCACGGGGATGTGGCAGAGGCCGATGCGCTCGAAGGCGCCGAGCGCCGCGCCGGCGACGAACGGACCGGCGTTGTAGGTGGAGACGATGCGCTGGCCCGCCCTGACCCCCGAGGCGGCGTAGCTGCGCGCGGATGCCCTCACCCAGTTCTCCAGATCGCCCGCCGTCAACGGGATGTAGCTGGGGGCTCCGGCCGTGCCGCTCGTGGAGTAGATGCGCGCGATCTCCGAGGGATCGACGCAGAGATGCGCGCCGAGCGGGCTCTCCGGCGTGACGGTCGCTCGCAGCTCTTCCTTTTCGGTCAGCGGTAGCTGCGTGATGTCGGCGAGGTCGTGGCTGTCGAGCGACGGTCCGAGCTTCTCGCGGTAGAAGGGCGAGCGCTCGAGCAGGTAATCGAGCTGCTTGCGATAGCTCTCGGCGTCGAGCGCCAGCTGCTCCGCCCACGGCAGCCTCTCGAACTCACTCATTCCGATACTCGACCGCCTCCTCGGCTTCGGCGGCCAGCAGGAGCCCGACCGGCTGCTGCTGCTCCTCCGCCAAATGAGCCAGCAGGCCGGCCGTCCGGGCGAGGATCGGGACCGACTTCACGGCGGCCACGGGAAAGCCGAGGTCGAGCATCAGCGCCGCGATCGGCATCGAGACGTTCATGGGCAGCGGCCTCTCCCAGGCCTCTGCGACGGCGTCCCGCAGGCCGCGCGCGAACGCGACGTGGTCGCCGCTCACGCCACGCTCGTCCGCCAGCTCGAGAATCCGCTCGGCACGCGGATCGACGGGGCGATGCACCGGGTGACCAAAGCCGGGAATCTTCGCGCCCGCTGAGTGAATCGCGCGCGCCACCTCCGCGGGCTCGCGACGCGAGGCGACCGCGTCCTCGAGCAGCCGCGCGCATTCCTCGGATGTGCCGAGGACGATAGGGCCGGCGCCGAGGACGCCCGCCGCGACTGCACCTTGAAGCGAATCCGGGTCGGCGGCGAGCGTGATCCGCGCCGCGACGTTCGACGGCATCATCCCGTGCTCCGCGATCGCGACGAGCAGCAGGTCGAGGAAGAAGCGTTGGTCGTCGGTCGGCTCGCGGCCGGTCAGCAACAGGTGGAAGTACTCGGTGAAGGTGACGCTGCCCATCAAGTCGCCGGTGAGGTCGCGGCCCCGCACCTCGACCCGGTCGGGATAGGCCTTGCCGATGCGGCTCACGGGGCGGGTCACAGCTCCTTACCCACCAGGCGTGCGCCGGCAACCATCGCCTCGAGCTTGCGAAACGCGCGTTCGCGCGGCAGGTACTTCATCCCGCAGTCCGGTGCGACCACGAGCCGCGCCGGCGGCACGACCGCGAGTGCCTTCCGGATCCGCGCTGCGACGACCTCCGGCGTCTCCACCTCCTCCGAGCCCAGATCGAGCACCCCGAGGAGAATCGTCTTCCCGGAAACCTGGCGCAGGACCTCCGAATCCAGGTTCGGCTGCGCCGTCTCGAGCGACAGGTGCGTCGCCGCGCAGTCGTCGAGCTCGCGCAGGAAGGGATAGCCGCTGGGCTTGTCCTTGACGACGTGCGCATAGCCAAAGCAGGTGTGCAGGACCGTGTCGCCCTCGATCCCGTCGAGCGCGCGGTTGATTGCCTCGATCGCGTATTCCCGCGCCTGCTCCGGCCGCGCCTGCAGGTACGGCTCGTCGATCTGGACGACGTCGGCACCGGCCGCCTTCAGGTCCCTGAGCTCCTCGTTGACGGCGTCCGCGTAGGCGAGCGCGAGGCTCCGCTCGTCGCCGTAGTGGTCGTCCTGCGCCTGGTGGGTCATCGTGAACGGTCCGGGAACGGTGATCTTGATCCGCCGGTCCGTGATCGAGCGGAGGAACTCGACGTCGGGCACCTCGACCGGCCGCTTGCGGCGGATCGGCCCGACCACGCGCGGGACGGGATTCTCGTGACCGGTGCGGTCGAGGGCGACGCCGGGGTTGTCCAGGTCGACGCCGTCGAGCGCGGTCGCGAACCGGTTGGAGTAGCTCTCGCGACGCATCTCGCCGTCCGTGACTACGTCGACGCCGGCCCGCTCCATGTCCTGCACAGCGAGGCGCGTCGCGTCGTCCTGCGCCTCCTCGAGAAACGGCTCCGGAATCCGCCAGAGCTCCCGGGCGCGCACGCGCGGCGGCAGCCGGTCGCCGAGCCGTTCGCGGTCGATCAGCCAGCTCGGCTGGGGGTAGCTGCCGACGACCGTCGTGAGCAGAGCACGCGATCGGCTCACGGGCCGAGTCTACGAACGGCGCTGCTCGGTCCGCTCGTGCATGAGCGCACTCACGAGCGACTCCCCCATCATCCCCGAAGACGAGGGAGTTCCGTGCCCTGCGACACCGAGCTGACGATGAGCCGGGAGCCGCGTCCGTGCGTGAGGAAGCTGATCGTCCAGCGGAGGAAGACGAGAAGCCGGTTCTGGAAGCCGATCAGGTAGAAGAGGTGGACGCCGAGCCAGATCACCCACGCCGGCAAGCCGGCGATGCGGAGACCCTTGATGTCGGCGACGGCCTTCGATCGGCCAATCGTCGCGAGATTGCCTTTGTCGACGTAGTGGAACGGCCGTGAAGAGCGACTGCGGAGGCGATTCCGGATCAGCCGCGCCGCGTAGCGGCCCTGCTGGATCGCGACCGGCGCGAGGCCGGGAAGCGGTGCGACCGTTCCGTCGGTCGCCTTCACCGCAATCATGTCGCCGATCGCGAGAACCTCTGGATGTCCCGGCAGCGTCAGGTCGGGTTCGACCGGAAGGCGGCCGCCTCGGTCGACAGGAAGGCCTGCCGCCTCGGCGAGTCGCACCGCCAAGCCCGAAGCGCGAACGCCGGCGGCCCAGATCACGGTGCGGGTGCCGATTCGCCGCATCTCCCCGTCCGGAGACTGGATCGCGACGGAACCCGCGTCGACATCGACAACCGTGCGCTCGAGGACCGGCGTCACGCCGAGCTCCTTTAGTGCACGTTCGGCCTTCCGCGAAAGGGATTCCGGAAAGCTGGTGAGCACCCGGTCTGCTACCTCGACGAGGTAGACACGGGCCGCGCGGGTGTCCGCCGCGCGGAAGTCGCCGCGGAGTGTGTCGTGCGCCAGCTCGGCGATCTGCCCCGCCATCTCGACGCCTGTCGGCCCCGCGCCCACGACGACGAAGGTCAACCAGCTTTGCCGCCGGTCGGGGTCGTCCTCGACCTCTGCGGCTTCGAACGCTCCCAGGACGCGATGGCGGATCTCGAGCGCGCCCTCCATCGACTTCAGCTCCGGTGCGTAGCGGTGCCAGTCGTCGTGACCGAAATACGAGTAGCTCGAGCCACCGGCGACGACCAGGGTGTCGTAGGGAAGGTTCCCCGACTGGGCGCCATTCGGGAGCCCATCGAGCAGCACGTTCCGCTGGGCGAGGTCGAAGTCCATGACTTCCGCCAGCAGGACTCGCGTATTCGTCTGCCGCCTCAGAACCGCTCGAAGCGGCGCGGAGATCTCCGCCGGAGAGAGCGCGCCCGTCGCCACCTGGTACGCGAGCGGCTGGAACAGGTGGAAGTTCTCCCGATCGACCAGCGTCAGCTCCACCGGCGCCCGCTTGAGCCTCCGTGCGGCATTGAGCCCGCCGAAGCCGCCGCCGACGATCACCACGCGGTGTGCCGAGTCGTTTGTCACAGCAGGCAGTCCCTCCTCGTCACAGAGGACGACCAGAGGGACGAACGTTACGGGCGCCAGGGCTTCCGGTACGTCCTAGCGTCGAGCCGCCGCGCGGGCGAACGGCTGGCGTCGGCGGCCTAGGCGCTCTCGCCGGGAGCGCAGGTCGCGAGGATCGCCCCCGTGCTCGTCACCTGGCCCTCGACGAGCCGCAGCGGCCTGAGCGTGCCGTCATCGCGGAAGATCCGCTTGCCGCCTCCGAGGACGAGCGGGTCGATCATCAGGCGATACTCGTCGACCAGGTCGCGTTCGATCAGCGTCCCGACGAGCTGCGCGCTGCCGATCACGTGCACGTCAGCGCCGTCCTCCTGCTTCAGCGCGGCGACAGCCTCGGCGACGTCGCCCTGGAGCAGTGTCGAGTTCTGCCACTCGAGCGGCTCGCTGAGCGTGGTCGACGCCACGTACTTCGGCTTCGTGTTCAGCGGCTCGGCGATCAGCTGCTCCTCCTCGGGTGCGTTCGGCCAGTACGCGGCGAAGATCTCGTAGGTGCGGCGTCCGAGCAGGAAGGCGCCTGCCTCGACGATGCTGTCGAGCACCCACTTCTGCGAGACGTCGTCGAAGTAGCGCAGGTGCCAGCCGCCGTGCGCGAAGCCCCCGCTCGTGTCTTCGTCGGCGCCACCCGGCGCCTGCACGACGCCGTCGAGGCTCATGAACTCGTTCACGATCACCTTGCGCATCTCCGTCTCCTTTCGTTCGCTCGATCAGTAGACCGCGCCCCCGCCAAAGACTCATCGCTCGCGGAGGACGCGGTCAGGGGCGACCGCCTTCGGTCACGGGCGCGGTGCGCAGCACGCGTGCGAGCGGCTTCGGCAGCCACCAGTTCCAGCGGCCGAAGAGCGCGACCAGCGCCGGCAGGAGCAGGGCGCGCACGATCGTGGCGTCGAGCAGGATGCCCGCGCCCAGCGCGGTGGCGAACACCTTGAGGTCGGTGTCGGGCCCCGACGCGAGCGAGGCGAAGGCGAGGAAGAGAATCAGCGCCGCGCCGGTGACGAGCCGGCCGGTGCGCCCAAGTCCTTCGATGACGGCGGCGTCGGTCGAGCCGGTGCGGTCGTACTCCTCGCGCATCCGTGTGAGGATGAAGACCTCGTAGTCCATCGAGAGGCCGAACAGGAACGCGAACACCATCAGTGGCAGCCAGAACGTGATCGCGCCGGTGGCCGGTATCCCGAAGATCACCTCGGAGCCGTGCCCCTCCTGCCAGAACCACGTCATCGCTCCGAAAATGGCCGCCAATGAGAGCAGGTTAAGGAGGAGCGCCTTCACGGCGAGCAGCAGCGAGCGGAAGGCGCGAGCCAGTAACAGGAACGTCAGCACCGCGATTACGCTGAACATGAGCGGAAAGCTGCCGAAGATGGCGTGCTGGTAGTCGAGCTCCACGGCACCCTCGCCGGCGACACCGACGACGCCCGGCTGGTCGTCGAGAGCGGCGCGGGCGGCGCGGACCGGCTCGAGCGCCGACGAGTTGACAGTCGCCTCGCGCGGCAGCCCGATCAGCATCGTCGTCCCGGCACGGTTGCTGTCGGCCGCGGACGGCGCCACGGCCGTGGCGATTCCGGGCACGGACGCGAGGCGCTCGCGCGCAACCCGCACGTCGCCCGAGCGCGCCAGCACCTCGACTGGGGTCAAGACGCCGCTTGGGATGCCGCCCTGCACGAGGCGCTGGTACGCCGCGTGGGCGGTGCCGCTCTGGGCGAGCGCTTCCGGGCTCGTCTGCCCCGTCTTCAGCCCGAAGACGGGCGTGATCAGCAGGGCGAGGATCGCGGTTCCGAGCGCAACGGCGAGCCACTTGCGCCGTACGACCGTCCGCGCCCAGGCCGACCACACCCTGCTTGCCCGCGCCTCGTGCCTGAGTCGCGGCCAGTCCACGCGCGGTCCGATGCCTCCGAGCAGAGCCGGCAGCAGCGTCAGCGAAACCGCGACTGAGATCAGCGGGATCAGCATCCCGCCGACGCCGACGCTCCGCAGTGCGGGCTCGGGCAGCACGACGAGCGCGATCAAGGAGATCCCGACGGTGAGGCCCGAAAGCAGCACGGCCCGCCCGGCGGTGGTCATCGCCGAGACGACGGCGTCCTCGTTGGCAAGCCCGCGCGCCCGTTCCTCGCGCCAGCGAGTGACGAGCAGCAGCGAGTAGTCGATCGCGACGCCGAGGCCGACGAGCGCGACGAGGAACTGCACGATCGCGGAGATGTCCCCGATGTATGTGAGCCCGAGGACGATGAGTAGCGTTGTCAGAATCGCAAACGCCGCGACCAGCAGCGGCACGAGGGCGAGGAACGAAGCGAAGACGAACGCCAGCACCGCGAGGGCGCCCGCGCCTGCGATCAACGTCTCGGCGAGGACGCCGGGGCCGCCGCTCGAGCCGTTGCTCGACAGCTCCTCGAGGCCGGTCGCCGCGACCGTGTAGCCGGTGGGGAGCGCCGACCGGAGGATGGCGGTGGCCCTCTTCGAGGCCGCGGGAGAGTCGAAGCTCCGTGGGCGCGGGCTGAAGACAAGCGCATAGGTGGTGCGCCCGTCGCGCGTCACGAAGTGCGGGTCACGCGTCGCCGCGTAGTCGACGACGCGCAGTCGCGGCTGACGGTCGCGGAGACGCTGGACCGCGGCGGCGATCGTCCGCGACTCGCCGCGGACTGTCTCGCCGCGCGGGGTCGTCACGACCAGGATCGACGGCGCCACGTTGCCGCCGTTGCCGTAGATGCGCTCGATCTGCTTGGCCGTCTCGTAGCCGGGCTCGCCGGGGAGCGCGAAATCGAACGTGAGGCGGTCCGAGACACGCGCCGCGCCTGCGACGCCGGCAACGAGCAGCGCGAGCCAGAACACGACGACGGTCTTTCGGTGACGAAGCACGAAGCGCGCGAGGCGCGCCAGCGCGCCGCTTTCGTTGGGAGATGGGGTTGCGGAGGTCATGCCTCCACGGTGCCGACACCGCACTCCCGACCACAACACTCGCGGGGAGGAACTTCGGCGTCCCCCCGCAGGGGGACGCGAATCCTCCTGCGGGGCGACTTCGCGCGCGAAGGCGCGCGCTACGCTCGAATCGTGGAACGGCGCAGGAACCTGGCGATCGACGTCGCGCTCGCGCTCGGAGCATTCGCGGCCACGCTCGCCCTGCTCGGGCACGGGTCGAGCCGCGACCTCGACGCGCTTGGCGTCGTCCTCGCCGCCGGCGCGACCTGGCCTCTTGTCGCGCGGCGCCGCTCGCCGCTGCTCGTCCTGATCGTGACCACGGCCGCGAGCGCGGTGCTCTACGGCCTCGACTACGTAGCCGGCGGGCCGCCGTTCGGCCCCACGCTCGCCCTCTTCTTCGTCGCCGCTGACGAGCGGACACACGCCCGCATCCGGACGACGGCGGGGGTCGTCGTCGGGCTCCTCGTCGTCCACCTCGGCGCCGTCGGCATCGCCGATGGCGGCTTCCCTACGACGCCGCTTCTGTTCGCAATCCTCGTGTGGGGAAGCGCGTGGATGGCGGGCGACCTGGTGCGGCAGCGGAGACAGCGCCTGCGACAACTCGAGGAACGGGCGCTGCGCGCCGAGCGAGAGAGCGAGCGCGAGCGGCGCCTCGCCGTTGCCGAGGAGCGAGGGCGGATCGCGCGTGACCTGCACGACTCCGCCGGCCACGCCATCAACGTCATCCTCGTCCAGGCGGGGGCGGCGCGACTGCTGCAAGAGCGCGATCCTGCGGCCACGCGTGCCGCGCTGGAGACCATCGAGGACGTCGCTCGTGAGACGGTCGAGGACATCGATCGGCTCGTCGGCCTCCTCCGCGAGGACGGCGCCTCAGGTGCGGTCGAGCCGCCGCCGGGGCTTGCAGCGCTCGAGACGCTTGCAGCTCGCCATCGGGCCGCCGGCTTCACGGTCGACGTCGACATACGCGGGTCGCGGCGTGCCCTCCCCGGCCGCGTCGACCAAGCGGCCTACCGGATCA
>JBKPFU010000031.1:0-12711 GCA_046728975.1 Actinomycetota bacterium
AGGCAGTGGTCGCGGTCGCGGCCAGGCCGATGTAGTCGCCGATGAACGGCGTGATCGCCTTGATCGACCCGTAGGTGTTCGGGTTGAACGAGTGGTCGGTGACTCTCAGATCGGCGCCGAAGGCGAGCGCCCCTGCCGCAGTCGTCGACGCCTGGTCGTAGAAGGCGTCCATTCCGGAACACCCCGCCTGCGTCGTCGCGCCGGCCGGGCACCGGCCGCTGACCGGACCCGTCGGCGCAAAGGCCGGCTCGGAGCGGCTGTCGTACCAGATGACCGAGAGCGTCCCACCGGCAGCTGCAAGCGCCGGCATCAACTGATGGCCGACGCCGACGTCGTTCGGAATCACCGGTGCATCCCAAGAGGCGCCGTTCGTGCGCGAGCGGCTGATGAAGACGTCACTGCCGTTCGACCCATTCCGACTTTGCCAGGCGATGTAGACGCCGTTGCCGTCGGCCGCCATAGAGACGTCCGAGAACGTGCGGAAGACGGGCGGGGTCCGGGTCGCGTTCTGCCGGTAATCCGTAAACCCGGCCACACGGACAGGACTGGCGAAGGTCACCCCGCCGTTCGTCGAGCGAGCGACGAAGATCGCGCTGTCGTTCGGGTTGGAGACCGCCGGATTGTTGTCGAAGGTCCGGTAGCCCACGTACACGTCGCCGTCAGGCTCGACGGCGAGGTTGCAGCCCTGCATGTTGTTGAGGTTGTTCTGCGGCCCGACGAACCGCGACGTCGCCCACGTCTCGCCGTGATCGTGCGAATACGCGACGGTCAGATGTGGCTGTGATCCGGTGAAGCGCGCCCAACAGACGTAGACACTCCCGTTGAAGGGCGAGCTCGGGCTGTTGTCGACGGCGAGCGCTTCCTTGTCCTCCTGCTGGCCGAGCCCGACGGTGCCGCGCTCGACGACGACCGTCTTCGCATAGGTCACCGCGCCCGTCGCCGGGTTGACGGTGTACTTCGCGACGGCAAGCGCGTTCGCCGTCGTGTTCAGCGGCTTACCCGGTGGTGTCCGCTGGAACGCGATGAACGCGAAGAATAGGTTGTTGAAGTTGTCGAAGCCGAGCCACGGGTCGGAAGCGGCGGCATTGCCACGAATCGGCGAGGCAAGGCCGGCGGCAGACGTATCGCCGGGGTAGCCGGGGATCAGCGACTCGGTGTACGTCGCGCCGCCGTTGTTCGAGACCGCGAGGCCTTGCCAAGCGTCGTCCGAGACCCCGAGAGTCCGGACGTCGTTCATCCCGACGGCGACGAGATTCGCGTTCGCCGGATGGACGGTGATGCTCGGCTCGTTCTGCTGAAGAACGTCGGCCGGACCGCCGACGCTCGAGGCGTATGGATCTGTCGTGATGAGATCGTGCGTCGAGACGCGCACGTCGGTGCCCGCCGTCGCCGCCGCCACCGCGCCGGCTATGGCAAGGGCGAGCGCCGAAGCGGCGCACACGAAGAGAGCACGTCGTCTCATATCTCCTCCCCTAGTAGACAAACCTCTATCTACGAATGCTAACGCAGAACACTCGTAGTCGCGCTGCTATGCAGCCTGGAGCTCGCGCTCGAGCGCGTCTGCCGGCGCGCGCGCCGCGACCAGCTCCTCAGACCCGCGCCTCGAGCTCCTTGCTCTGGCCGACCGTCAGCGCGCTGACGAGCGGCCCCTCGTAGCCGTAGCCGGCGAGGAACCCGTCGGCCGGCGACCCTTCCGTCGTCAGCGTGTCGAAGCGGCCGACATCGCCGGAAGACCTGATCGTCGGACGTCTTATCGGTGTCGTTCGCGAGGTAAGAAACGCGACGCCCGCCGCACTAACGAGGCATGCGCGTGGCGCACGCTGAAATCGAGGAAGCGAAGGTCGCGGCCTGGCGGCGTCGTCAGCTCATCGACGCGGGATTCTCGCTACCGCTTGCAGCTCGGATCGCCGACGACGCGCGTTACGACCTGCATGCGGTGATCGAGCTGACCGAACGCGGCTGCGCGCCTGAGCTCGCCGTTCGAATCCTCGCCCCGTTCGGCACGAGGAGCGAAGCCGCATGACCGCGATTACCGTAGATCTCGAGCAGGTGGATCCGATCACATCTCCGTCTGCCGCTTCGGAAGAGGCGGCTTCGGCTCTCGATCCGGAATCGCGGGAGTGGCTCCGGTCCTTGCGCGGCGACGGCCGCGAGCACGACGAGGCGGTTGGACGCCTTCACGCGCTCCTCCTCCGGGCCGCTCGGTTCGAATGCGCCCGCCGCCGTCCCGCGATGCCGCACCTGCGCGGCAACGACCTCGACGACATCGCCAACCAGGCGGCGGACGACGCGCTGGTGTCGGTCCTCGGGCGCCTGGACAGCTTCCGCGGCGCCAGCCGCTTCACGACCTGGGCCTACAAGTTCGCCCTGCTCGAGGCCGCCGTCAAGCTACGCCGCCGCGCCTGGCAAGGCCGCGAAGTCCCGCTGGAGCCGGAAACCTGGAGCCTGTTCTCCAGCGCCGGGATCGAACCCGACGAGTCAGCCGAGCAGAGCGAGCTGCTGAACACGCTGCAGCAGGCGATCGCCGATGTCCTGACTCCGCACCAGCGGCGCGTGCTCGTTGCGCTTGCTCTGAACGGTGTCCCGATCGACGTGCTCGCCGAGCGTCTGAACACGAGTCGCGGCGCGCTGTACAAGACCTTGCACGATGCCCGCCGCAAGCTGCGCGGCCACTTGGAAGAGCTTGGGCTGTCCCTGGAGAGCTTGGAGGATGTGAACTGATGGAGCGACCGGATCTGAAGCAGGCGCTGGGACGGCTGCTCGGGCCTGCCGGGCCCGAGATTGGCTGCGACGAGTGCTTCGAGGAGCTAGACCGGTACGTCGAGCTCGAGCTCGCCGGCGCCGACGCCGACGCGGCGATTCCGGGGCTGCGTGCCCATCTCGCCGGCTGCCCCGCCTGCCGCGAGGAGCACGAGAGCCTGCGCGCGCTCGTCGGCGGCGAGCAGGCGCTTTAAGGCATCGCCGACGTAATACCGATCGCGCACACGACACGAACTAGATATGCACAAGGTCAGCTTCAACGGCCTTTCCGTCGCGACGCGGCCGGGCCGCGTGATGACGCCGCGGCACGCGAGTGAACAGCTGGTCGCCGCGGCCGTCGATCAGGTCGGCGGGCATGCGGCGCACGTCGTCGACGTCGGCACGGGAACAGGAGCGATCGCCGTGGCGATTGCCACGGCCGCGCCGAACGTGCGCGTCTCTGCCACCGACACGAGCCGCTGCGCCGTCGAGCTCGCACGGGCGAACGTTCGTGGCCACGGCCTGAGCGACCGCGTGACCGTGTACAACGGCGACCTCCTCGATCCGGTGCCTGGGCGGATCGACCTTGTCGTCGCGAACCTGCCATATCTCCCGGCCGCGGACGCCGCTCTCTACCCCGATCTCGCGGATGAGCCGGTCGTTGCCGTTTTCGCCGGCGGCGACGGCCTCGAGCCCTACCGGCGGCTGCTTTCGGCCTGCGTCGAGCGGCTGGACGACGACGCGGCTCTCATCATCCAGCTCCACCGGCGCTTGCTTGCGGCGAGATGCGCCGAGCTGCCCGAGCTCCGCGCCCGACTCGAGCTTGCGGGGCGGGCGCCGACATACGTCCCACAGTTGGCGGCGGCGTAGGCTGCATTCACGCCGCGACGCCGGTGTGGGACTGAAGCTCGACGAGAGCGGCCGAATCACGCTCAGCTGATCAGCCTCAGGCACGGAGCGCACGGGGCGTGCGCGCGATGCGTTCCGGCCGGAGGCTTAGTCGAGGGGTTCTACCTGGTAGCCGTCGTCGCCGTCGACCACCAGGACGCCGGCGCCCTTCGCGAGCGGCCCCACGATCTCGCCGGTTAGGCCGAGGACCGCGGCCTCGTTCGTCGGGCTGTGGCCGACGACGAGGGCGCGGCCGCCGTCGGGGAGGCCGTCGAGGACGCGCCGCAGCGCGTCGCCGAGCCGTCCCGAGTCCTCCGCGACGAGCTCGGGATCGGTCTCGCGCAAGGACCCGAGCCCGCCGCTTCCCGCCTTCTGGTACGCCGCTCGCCAGCGGTCCTCGACCTGCGACCGCAGGCCGGGCTCGACCACGACGCCGCCAGGCACCTGCTGGCCGAGGGCGGCGAGGAAGCAGGCGAGCGTCTGCGTCGCGCGCTGGGCACCGGTCGAGACCGCGAGCTCGTAACCGCCCCGGAGGCGTCCGCCGATCGCCAGCGCTGCCGCCACCCCCTCGGCGCTGAGGACATCGTCGTCGGCATCCGTGTGCCGCCGGAGCTCGATCTCACTGCCCACCCGGGCGACGCTAACAGCGAGCGGTCCCGCTCGCATTCGTGCCTCTCGTTTGCCTGGCGCTACGATCGCGACGATGCCCGAGACGGCGACGCCCGGCTCGATCCGCGGAAGACGGCGGCGGCGCCGCACCTGAGGTGCTGACCGTCTCGCTCCCGCAGGCCGAGCTCGAACGCCGGGCGTTCGAGGCGCACGAGCTGCTCGGCGAGCGCTGCGTCGTCTGCCCGCGCGGCTGCAAGGTCGACCGTCGCGCCGACGTCGCGGGTCTCTGCGCGATTGGGCGCAATGCGGTCGTCGCCTCCTACTTCCCGCACTTCGGAGAGGAGGACTGCCTTCGCGGCCGGCGCGGCTCGGGCACGATCTTCTTCTCGGGCTGCAATCTGCGCTGCGTCTTCTGCCAGAACCACGACATCTCGTGGGAGGTGCGGGGGGAGCTCGTCACGTCCGAGCGGCTCGCCGAGATGATGCTCGAGCTGCAGGCGATCGGCTGCCACAACATCAATTGGGTCACGCCCGAGCACGTCGTCCCGCAGATCCTCGAAGCGCTACCGCTCGCCTTCGCGCGTGGCCTCGCGCTGCCGATCGTCTACAACACGAGCGCCTACGACTCGCTCGACAGCCTCCGCCTGATGGAGGGGATCGTCGACGTCTACATGCCCGACTTCAAGCTGTGGACGAGTGAGACGGCGCGGCGCTATCTGAAGCGGGCCGACTACCCGGACGTGGCGCGCGAGACGATCGTCGAGATGAACCGCCAGGTCGGCAACCTCGTGTTGGACGAGCGCGGATTGGCGCAGCGCGGCTTGATCGTCAGGCACCTGATCATGCCTGGGCTGCTCGAGGAGACCGAGGGGATTCTGCGCTTCGTCGCCGAGGAGCTCGGCGAGGGCACGTATGTGAACCTCATGGCGCAGTACTACGTCTCCGGCAAGGTCGGCCAGAACGGCCAGTACGAGGAGATCGCCCGCGGCATCCACCGCGAGGAGTACGAGCACGCGCTTGCGCTCGCCCGCGAGCTCGGCCTCCGGCTCGACCCCCGCAGTGTCGGGGAGAGGCGCCGACTGGCCCAGGCAAGCTAGGTCGCCGCCCTATATCCGTGCGTCGCTTCGCTGATGGAGCTCCTCTACCTCGATCAGAACTACCTGAGCGGAATGGTGAAGCGGAAGGTCGGCTTCCGCGAACTCGAGTCGGCCCTGCAGGCTGCCGTCGCCCGGGGGGCGGTCGCCGTCCCGGAGTCGGAAGCGCATCGGCTCGAGTCGGCCCCACGGCCGGACCTGCCGCTGCTCGCGCTGCTGCGCGAACTCTCTGCCGGCCTCGAGCTTCCCAAGGAGCGCGAGGCGGTCGTGCGCCATTGTGAGCGGCGTCTCGAGGCGGTCCTCGAACGCGACTTCCCCGAACGCCGGAGCCGAGGGAGCGACCGGCTCGACCTCCGCGCTCTCGCAGCCGCTCTTCCCCATTGCCGGCTCGTGACCTGCGACGCTTTCATGGCCGACGTCGTGCGCCGTACGGGTCTCGACGTGCGCTTCCGTTGCGACCTCTTCACCGGCCGGCGCGCGGACGTCGAGCGGCTTCGCAGACGGCTCGAATGCCTCTCCTAGTGCGCGGGGTGCGCGTCGACCACCGCCTCACGCTGAACGCGCGACCGACGTCAACTCTGTCGTCCGGGCGGCAGTGACGCGCGTGCTGGCGTTGGCGTTCGGCGACTACAGGCTCTTCAGATACTCGACGAGGTCGCTCTTGTCCTGTGCGCTCAGCCCGAGGTTGAAGCAGCTGTTGTAGTGGTCGACGACGGCCATCAGCGTGGGGAAGCGCCCGTCGTGGTAGAAGCCGCGCTTCGACCTCGTGAAGAGCGCTTGCAGCGGCGCCGTCACGTAGGTCCCGTCCGGGCCGCGGTCGGCCTGGAAAGAGTCGATGCAGATCTCGCGCGGCTTATGGGCGTTGTAGCCGGGCTCAGTGCCGAGCGAGCCCATGTGGCAGCCCGCGCACCTGCCCTTGCGCTTGAAGACCTGGGCCCCGCGGGCGGCGGCCGCCGCGTCGAAGCTGCCGGCCGGCGGCTTCGGGGCCGGCAAGTCGAGCTGATAAGCGTGCAGCGCCGCCAGCTTCGGCGTTACCAGGTCGGGGAGCCCTGTGTCCTGGGGCGGGACGGGCAGGACGCCCTCCCCGACGTACGGGTGCGTGTGCCCGAAGCCCGCCGCCGCGGCCAGCGGGAACTTCGCGGCGTCGTCGAGCCGCGGATCGAAGAAGTTGCCCTGGCCGTGCATCTCGAGGTTGGCGACGAACGCGTTCCAGTAGGTGACGGTTCCCCAGCCACCCTCCCAGGTGTGCAGGTTCTGACCCGCCTTGCCGAAGGCACTCGGGATTCGTGTCGCCGCCGACCCGCCGTCCGGACGGAACGCCTTCCCGTCGAGGTTGAGCGTGGCGTCGAACATGCCCGGCCCCCAGGAGAGCAGCACCGTCTTCACCGTCGCCACATCCGTGTGCAGCAGGTCCGCGAGCGGCTGCAGGTTCGGAGCGCTGGCGACGACTGCACCGACGTTCAGGTCTTGGTTTGGCCAACCGTCGAGCCGGTTGCCGATCCCGGGTGCGAACGAGTCGTCAACCGTCGAGTGGCAGACCGCGCAGGTGATTCCGACGGAGGAGAACCGGTCGCCGTCGAAGAAGCCCTGGACGCCCACGACGGCGTTCAGCCTCAGCAGCTTGACCGTAACCGCCGGGTCGTCGAGGTTGACCTTGCCGTGCCTGATCGCGGCCGCGACCTGCGGCGGGATCGCCGTCGCGTCCACCTTGAGGCCCACCGCAAGCGCCTGCTTCGGGCTGATGCCAGGGCCGACGCCGCCGAGCTTCGCTCCCTCGATTGCCTTGTGCAAACCGAGAACGCCACCCCACACCGCCTCGTCGCCGAAGGTGTCGAAGCGGAACACACGCCGCCCCTCGAGGAAGAGACGCTGCGCGTTCGCGAGCCCGGGGTCGCGGTGCGCCGCGCTCCGGTCGGAGAAGGCGCTGACCGTGCCATTGACGAGGATGCCGCCGAGCAGGAGGAGTCCGGCAACCCCAGCGAGGGCAAGCAAGGAGGCAAGAAGCTTCTTGAGTACGGCAGTCACGTAGCGAAGCGCCTCCGTTAGCCGCGACCGCGGCAGCCTAAGCGAATCCGGCGGCTCGACATGTGATAATTGTCACACCGGGTAAGAATCCTCACATCGGGACGGTCTCCGCGGCACCGAGGACAGACTCAGGCGCGGCGCGCAACAAGTAGGTGGAACCGCGACGCGTCACGAAGCCCGTGCGTTGCAGCTCATCAACCGCCCGCGTGACCGTCTCGCGCGAGGAACCGATCATCTCGGCTAGCAACGCGTGGCTGACAGGAAAGTCGATCCGGATCCCATCGCGCACGACATGCCCGTGCCGGCGCGCCAGCTGACGCAGCTTCCGCTGCACTCGCTCGAGGTGGCGCGTCGGCGCGAAATTCGCGATCGCGTCCTGCCTCTGGGAGAGCGCCGACATCAACTGCTCCACGACCCGCTGGGCCACCACCGCGAGGCCGAGGAGCTCGTCGCGGCTCTCAGGCGAGACCATTCGTATCCGTGAGGCGCCGAGTCCGAACAGCGCTTCCTCGGGGCTCGGCGGCAGCAAGAGCCCACCCGTCCCTGCCTCACAGGTGATCACGGACCGGGAGAGGTCGGGGAACGTCGCACGCAAGACGACGAACCCGTCTTCGACGACGAGCAGCGCCGCAGTCGAGAACGAGGCGCGGAAGTGGGGGACCCCAGGTTCGATCTCGACGGCGCGACTCCCGGCAAGAACCGCGGCGGCCTGCTCGGCCTGCGGTGAGGGCAGACCGTCGAGAAGGCGCTGCAGCCCGCTGCTGAGGAGCCCTTCCCGCACGTTTTTTCAGTGTCGTTTGGAAGGGCGGTTCTTACGCCGTCGTTCAGCGTTCACCGAGCCGTCGCGCGCCAGTTCCAGCGCGGTCGCAGGCGGCGAGGGCGTTTGCCGGGGACGACGCCGACCCCAGCTGCCGGCCGCAGTCAGGAGCGCGAACGTCGAACTACTCGGTTGGTGTGAGAAACGACGACCCGACGCCGAGCACCGAGAGCAGGCTCAGCGCAGTGAGAACCGCGACCGCAAGCGTGAGCACGGCCGCCACGCTCACCCGCAATGGCCGCGTGCGTTCCCGCGTGAGGAGTGTCAGGCAGCCGCCGACAAGCAGAAGCTCGAACGCCGCGGTGACGGCGTCGCCGAACCCGACGGGCTCCGGTTTCCAGTGCTCGGGGCCGAGTGGGAGCCCCCAGATGCGGACGACTGCCCAGAGTGCGACGATCAGACCGTTGCCGAGTGCGCCGAGCCCGAGGAGCGGGCGCCAGCGGCGCAGCAGGAGCCAGATCGGCCAGACCAGCTGGGCGATTCCGCTCCCGACGAAGAAGACGCCGAAGAGCGTGTACTCGTCGAAGTGAGGCTTGGCCACGGCAAAATGGATCGCAGCCGCACCGGCGGACAGGAGCGCCACCGTGAAGATGAGCGCGTCGCGGGCACCCGCGCTTGCGAGTCCTCGCCCGACGAACGTCGTGATCGGCACAATCGCTACCGCCACGGCCGCCGTCACGGCCGCAGCGACGACCGCGGCGAGCGTGTCGGCCTCCGAAAAGCCGGGCGTCAGTGGGAAGATCGCTGGGAGCAACGCCGCAAATGACCGCCGCCGGCACGACCCGGAAAACCGCTTGGCGGGTCCTCCTCGCGAGTTCACGCTCGGCCTCAAGACGCTCGGCTGTCCCGGCCTCGCGCCACTCCCGCTCCCATGCGGGCTCCGTCCGCGCGTGGCGTAGAGCCCACTCCGTCTCAGCCCTCGACCCGGAACGAAGCCGTACCCGCATTCGCTGCATCGGCCGCTCCCTTGTCGTACGGCACCAGACACGGGCAGGTCCGAGAATTGGTTTCGATCGCCCCTCCTGTTGGTAGCGCGAAACCGCACACAGCGCTCGGCCACCGACCCCCGGTCAGCAGAACCAACCTCCTTGGGTCTTACACCTAGGGCGCCAGCTCGTATGGGTAGCGCGTGAGCGTCTCGCTGGCGTCCTCGGTGACCAACAGGAGGTCTTCGAACCGCACCTCGCCGACCTCGCGCTGCCACAGGCCGGGCTCGATCGCGATCACGTCGCCGACGACGAGCTCGCTATGACCCGTTCGGCCGAGGGCCGGAGCCTCGTGAACCTCGAGGCCAACACCGTGACCAAGCGAGAACTGGAAGCCTTCATTCCGATCCTCTCCCGGCCCGGTTCTCTGCGTGCGATGCCCCGCGGGCTCGAACACGTCGCACACCAGGTCGTGCAGCTCACGTCCGGTGATCCCGGGCCGCACCGCCTCCCTTGCCCGTTCGAGCACCTCGCGCACGAGCGCCTCGAGCGCGCGCACTGCCTCGGCGATCTCGCCGACGACAAATGTACGGGTCATGTCCGCCCAGCATCCCGAATCCTCATCGCGCGGCCAGAGGTCGATCACGATCGGCAGGTTCGCCGGCAGCGGACCCGAGCCAGGCTCGTGACCGAACCCGTCCCAAACGGACGCGATGATGACGTCCGGAGGTGTCGGCGCGCCGCGTTGCTGGCAGGCCTCGCGCAGCACGCCGCGAACCGACTCCGCGGTGAGGACCTCGCCGTCGAGCATGAGTCGCTCGCCGTCGACCACCGCTTGCTGCAGTAGGGCCGCGGCGGCGCTCATCCCGGCCTCCGCCGCCGCTTGCGCTCTGCGAATGCCTTCGAGCTCCTCCGCCGATTTCACCCGCCGCCTGGCCGTGATCGCCTCGAAATCAGGATGCAGAACGATGCCGTCTGCACGAAGCCGATCCGCAACAGCGACCGGCATGGCGGGGTCCGCGATCGCCTCGCCTACACCCATTGCCGCAGCGGCGCGCGAAGCCAGCTCGACGCCCACCTCGTAAACGCTCATGCCGCTCTCGAGAAGCTCGTAGAAGCCGAGATCCGCGATGTCGTGGAGAACCGCGTCGGGCGCGGCCGTCTCCAACCGTGTGCGTTCGAGAGGGCTTGCCTCCACGTGCATCCGCCCATCGACGATGCCGAGCAGAAACGGGTCGCCGATCGGGAGCGGAAGCTCGTGGCGCATGGAAGCCGAGCGCTCGGTATCGCCATGGAAGAGGAAGTCGGTCATGGACGCGCGAGATTACCCACACGCGCGGCTCGCGCTCAGTGCGTTACGCGCGCCCGCGGTCGATGCGGGCGACGAAGCAGCCGGCCTCGGTATTGCGGACGTTGACGTAGTCGACCTCGGGGAGGTCGAGCAGGCGTGCGATCGCCGGCTCTATGCCTTCGCCGTCCGTACGCTCGAGTGCGACGACGCGTGGCCCTGCTGCGACCGCCTCAAACGTCAGCTTCAGTGGCCGGAGGTCCGGCGGGAACCCGTCTCCGTCGTAGCGCCGACACTCGTCTGCGTGGATGTAGACCGGCCCCGGCTGGGGGAACTCGGCGACGCCCGCGTAGCTGTCGTGAGTGAACATCATGCGCGTCTCCTCGCCGTTGAACGTGCGCAGGCAGAGTCGACAAGGCCCAAAGCCCGCGGCCGGCTCCGTGACCGCTGCATGGCCCCAGATCGGGTCGCGGCCGTTCTCGCGGACGTACGTGGCAACCTTCTGCGGCAGTGCCTCAACGGCGAAGCGGTGTGCGGCGATCGCGCTCATGTCTCTCCTCGTCGGATGTCGTAGCTCCAATAACGCCCGGCGAAGCCGAAACGTGAGATCCGCCAAGGACGCGGCGTCGTTGACCCGGTTCGAACCGAGCGGTAGCTTCGATCTGCCCGAACTGATCTACGTGGAGCCGTCCGCTCGAGCGCGCGGGGCGGCTGGAAAGGACTCGCTATGGGCCGGTTCGAGGAGATGTACGGGCACTCGCTGGACGATCCGGAGGACTTTTGGACCGGCGCGGCCGCGGCGATCGACTGGTTCGAGCCGTGGGAGCGGGTGCTCGACGATTCGCGGGCACCGTTCTATCGCTGGTTTGTAGGCGGTCGCCTCAACAGCTGCCACAACGCCCTTGATCGTCATGTCGAGGGAGGTCGGGCCGATCAGCTCGCGCTCGTATACGACTCGCCGGTGACGGGAACGACGGCGGCGTTCACTTATCGCGAGTTGCGAGACGCGGTCGCCAGGTTCGCCGGTGCGCTCGCGGCGCAGGGGGTGGAGCGCGGCGATCGGGTGATCGTCTACATGCCGATGGTGCCCGAGGCGGTGATCGCGATGCTCGCCTGCGCGCGGCTCGGTGCGATCCACTCGGTGGTCTTCGGTGGCTTCGCGTCGAACGAACTGGCGAGCCGAATCGAGGACGCCAAGCCGAAGGTGGTTATCTCGGCGTCGTGCGGGATCGAGCCGGGGCGCCTGGTTCCGTACAAGCCGTTGCTCGATGCGGCGATCGCGCTCGTCGAGGCGAAGCCGGAACGGTGCATCGTCCTCCAGCGCCCGATGCTCGAGGCCGACCTCGATCCAGATCGCGACATCGACTGGGACGACGCCGTCTCGGCTGCCGAACCAGTGGGATGCGTGTCCGTCGAGGCGACGGACCCGCTGTACATCCTCTACACGTCGGGGACGACCGGCCAGCCGAAGGGGATCGTTCGCGACAACGGCGGCCACGCCGTCGCCCTCGAGTGGACGATGAAGCACGTCTACGACGTCGATCCCGGCGAGGTGTACTGGGCCGCCTCCGACGTCGGTTGGGTCGTCGGACACTCCTACATCGTTTACGCGCCGCTCTTTCACGGTTGCACGACCGTGCTCTACGAAGGCCAGCCGGTCGGAACCCCTGACGCCGGTGCCTTCTGGCGCGTGATCTCCGAGCACGACGTCTGCACGCTCTTTACCGCGCCGACGGCGTTCCGGGCGATCCGTCAACAGGACCCGGACGGCACCCTCATCGGGCGGTACGAGCTCCCGGGCTTCCGCACGCTTTTCCTCGCGGGCGAGCGCTGCGACCCCGAGACGCTTCGCTGGGCCGAGCAAAAGCTCCGAGTCCCGGTGATCGACCACTGGTGGCAGACCGAGACCGGCTGGCCGATCGTCTCCAACTGCCTCGGCATCGAGCGGCTCCCTGTCGTTCCCGGCTCGCCGACACGCGCGGTGCCGGGATGGGATGTGCGGGTGCTGGACAGCCGCGGGAACGAGCTCCCGCGTGGCGAGATCGGCGCCCTGGCGGTGAGGCTGCCGATGCCGCCCGGTTCGTCGCCGACGCTTTGGCAAGCGGACGATCGCTTTCGTGACACGTACCTCGTTGCTTTTCCCGACTACTACGAGACGGCCGATGCCGGTTACGTCGACGATGCCGGCTACGTCTTCGTCATGTCGCGGACCGACGACATCATCAATGTCGCCGGCCACCGCCTTTCGACCGGGGCGATCGAGGAGGTCCTCGCATCTCACCCGGACGTGGCCGAATGTGCAGTGATCGGCGTCGCGGACGAGCT
>JBKPFU010000032.1:0-3462 GCA_046728975.1 Actinomycetota bacterium
TGGAGCGAGATCACCGTCGACGGGCGCGGGAACGTGTACGTCAACACGATCAACTTCGACTTCGCGGAGTTCAATGAGGTGCTCACCAGCGGTAAAGCACCCGGCAAGATCGCGCTCGTCACGCGCGACGGCAAGGCCCGCGAGGTCGCGAACGAGCTCGCCTTCCCGAACGGCATGGTCATAACGCCGGACAACAAGACGCTCGTCGTCGCCGAGTCCTTTGCGGCGCGCCTGACCGCCTTCGACATCGAGGATGAAGGCACCTTGTCGAACCGCCGGGTCTGGGCCGACGGGATCGGCCCGGACGGCATCTGCCTCGACGCGGACGGCTGCATCTGGGCCTCGAGCGCAAACATGGCGAGCGATTCCGCCCGTATCCGCGAAGGCGGCGCGGTGCTCGAGCGGATCGAGCTCGGCCGTCAGTGCTTCGCGGCCATGCTCGGGGGCCCCGACCGTCGGACGCTGTTCATGCTCACGGCGGACTGGCGCGGCACCGAGGGAGTCGAGGACGTCATCAAGGCGAGAACGGGACAGGTGCTCGTCGTCGACGCGCCCGCGCCCGGCGTCGGCTGGCCGTAACCGGCGGACGCCGGCTATTCGTCTTGCGACGGTAACCGCGCCTACCGCGGCTTCTTGCGAGCCCGGCTGGCAGCGACTCGCGGCGGCTCGTCCGGCTGTTTGGGATAGACGGGCGGCCACGGCGCGTCCATCAGACCGGCGGCCCGATCTTGCTCGTGAAGTTCGAGCAGCGGCTCCAGGGACTGAGGCTGCTCGTTCATTCGCTCCCACGGGTCCCCTTGCGCCGCCAGTCGTTCGGGCACGGTCGCGATGGTCAGCTCGTCAGGGTGAGACGTGTCGATCTCGTCCCACGTCAGCGGGGCCGATACCTGGCCGCCGGGGCGAGCGCGCGCCGACCAGGCGCCGAAGACGGTCTTGTGCGGCGCGTTCTGGTTGTAGTCGACGAAGACGCGGCGGCCTCGCTCCTCCTTCCACCAGGCCGAGGTGATCAGCGCCGGGCGGCGGCGCTCGAGCTCACGCGCCGCCGCGACCGCCGCGGCCCGCACCTGGTAGGAGTCCCAGCGCGGCTCGAGCCAGACGTAGACATGAAGGCCACGGTTCCCGGTCGTCTTCGGATAGCCGGCGATCCCGAGCTCGTCGAGCAGGCGCCGGAGCTCTTCCGCCGCAGCCCGCACCTCGTCGAACTCGACGCCCGGCTGCGGGTCGAGGTCGAGGCGCAACTCGTCGGCGACATCGGGGCGGTCGTGGACGTACGGCCAAACATGAAAGCCGAGGCAGGCCAGATTCACGGCCCAAACGACGTGAGCCATGTCGGCGAGAACGAGCGCACGGGCGGTTGTCCCGTTCGGCGTGCTCACGATCGTCGTCTGCAGCCACTCGGGCGCGGTGTCAGGGACGCGCTTCTGGAAGAACGAACTGCCCTCGGCGCCGTGAGGGAAGCGCTGCATCAGGGTCGGCCGCCCACCCACAACGCGCATCAGCGGCTCCGCCACGGCGAGGTAGTACTGCACCAAATCGAGCTTCGTCTCTCCCCGCTCTGAAAAGAAGACCTTGCGCGGGCTCGTAACCGCGATCCCGCGCCCGGCAACCTCGAGCACACGCTCCTCTCCCACCGGGCAAACCGTAGCCGGAGCGTGTGCGCTTACCCCTCGTCGTACTCGTCGTGACGGCGGATCCAGACGGCGGCGTGCAGGTCACCCATTCCTTGCACCATCGTCTCGTTGCGCCCGCGTGGCGCGCGGTCGAGCCACTGGTACATGCCCCAGAGGCCGTCCAGCCCGCGGATGTACGCCGAGTAGGTGTGGTAGACGATCCCGTCCTCGAGCGCGAACGCGCTTATGCCCGGGGCTTCCCGCGTAGCCGTCGCAAGGTCCGTGCCATAGACGGGAAGCGTGTCCGAGTCGCCGAGCTCGCTGCGGGTGTCCATCGCGCGGAAGTTGTGCTCGACGGCTCCCGACTGCTGCTGCTCCTGGGTGAACGCCACCTGGAAGTCGTAATTGAAGTCGCTCTCGAACGACGATGCCCAGGGGAAGCTCCATCCCATCCGCTGCTTGTACGCCTGCAGCTTCTCCAGTGGCGCCCGCGAGACCGCCCAGAGCATGACGTCGTGGTTGGCCAGGTGGACGACGGAGCCGTCGAAGCCATCCGCGATCGCTGAGCAGGACGGGCATCCGGCCTCGTACTCGGGGCCGAACATGAAGTGGTAGACGAGCAGCTGCGAGCGGCCCTGGAAGAGGTCGGCGAGCGAAGCGCTGCCCTCGTCGGTCTCGAACCGGTAGTCCTTGTCGATTTGAACCCACGGCAGGTTCTGTCGCTGCCGCGCGAGCTCATCGCTCCGCCGCGTCAACTCCTTCTCCGCGTCGAGCAGCTCGAGCCGGGCCGCGAGCCAGTCCTCACGCGTTCCTGTCCTGTGCTGCGTCATCTGCGTCTCCTTTCTCTCGCTACATACGCGTCCGGTTTCCAGCCCGTCCTCGTCTGTCCGTTCCGGGATTACTCGTTGTGACACCGGCGGCCGTCCGATCGGAACGGCCGATCCCTTCCAACCGCGAAGGGTGTCATTACTTGTGTGCGAGCGAAGCGACGTTCCGCTGCGAGGATGCCGTGGTGAGCGAGCGGACGCTCATTCGCGCTCGGGCCGGGGACGAGGACGCGTTCCGCGAGCTCACCGAGCCCTACCGGCGCGAGCTCCAACTCCACTGCTACCGAATCCTCGGCTCGATGCAGGACGCCGAAGATCTGGTCCAAGAGACGCTGCTCGCCGCCTGGCGCGGGCTCGAGCGCTTCGAGGGACGAGCCTCACTGCGCGCCTGGCTGTACCGCATTGCGACGAACCGCTGCCTGAACATGCTGCGCGACCGCCGGCGCCGCCCGCAGGAGGTACCGCCCATGACTGACCCGCCCGAGCCGACCCGCCGCACTGACCCGATCTGGCTCGAGCCCTACCCCGACGTACTGCTCGACGGCGTTGCCGACACTTCATCCGCGCCGGAGGCGCGCTACGAGATGCGTGAGGCGGTTGGGCTCGCGTTCATCGCGGCACTGCAGCATCTCCCGCCGCGCCAGCGGGCGGTGCTCGTGCTGCGCGACGTGCTCGGCTTTCACGGTGCCGAGGTCGCCGACATGCTCGAGACCAGCGAGGCATCCGTCAAGGGCGCGCTCCAGCGCGCGCGGGCGACGCTCGACACCCGCCTTCCGGCCGGCGGCCGCGAGCGCGCTCCACTGCCGAGTTCCACGCGCGAGCGCGAGCTCGTCCGACGCTTCGTCGAGGCGGCAGAGCGCGGCGACATCGAGGACCTCGTCTCCATGCTCACCGCGGACGCCTGGCTGACGATGCCGCCCCAGCCCTACGAGTACCAGGGCCACGAGGCCATCGCGGAGTTCCTGCGCGACCGAGCGCGCGTGCGGGGCGTTCCCCTCCGGCTCGTCACGACGCGGGCCAACGGT
>JBKPFU010000033.1:0-19415 GCA_046728975.1 Actinomycetota bacterium
TCGGTGCCGAGCGCCTTCGCGCGGACGGCGCGCCGGACGATCTTCGCGCTGCGCGTCTTCGGCAGCGCCGGCACGAAGAAGATCCGCTCGGGCGTGAACGCCTTCCCCAGCTCGCGGCCGACCAGCGCGCGCAGCTCCTCCTCGAGCTCGTGCGACGACTCCTGGCCGGGAACGAGCGCGCAGAAGATCCACGCGACCTCACCCTTCACGTCGTGCGGCACCCCAACGGCGGCCGCCTCGGCCACGGCGGGATGGCCCACGACGGCGGACTCCAGCTCCGCCGGGCCGACGCGCTTGCCCGCGATGTTCAGCGTGTCGTCGGAGCGGCCGTGCAGGTACCAGTAGCCGTCCTCGTCGATCGAGGCCCAATCGCCGTGCACCCAGATCCCGGGGAGCCGCCGCCAGTACGTGTCGAGATACCGCTCGGGGTCGCGCCAGAAGCCGCGCGTCATCCCCGGGAACGGCTTCCGGCAGACGAGCTCGCCGACCTCTCCGCGCACCGGTCGCCCTTCGGCATCGACGACGTCCATCGCCATCCCGAGGGCCGGCCCGCCCAGGGAACAAGCCTTGATCGGAATCGCGACCGTCGGCGAGAGAAAGCACGCGCCGACCTCGGTGCCGCCAGAACAGTTGATGATCGGGCAGCGCCCGCCGCCGACGTGCTCGTGCAGCCAGCGGTAGGGCTCGGGGTTCCACGGCTCACCGGTCGTGACGAGCACGCGGAGCGAAGAAAGGTCGTGCCGCTCGACGAGCTCGGCGCCGTGTGGGATGAGCGCGCGCACCAACGTGGGCGAGAGACCGAGGATCGAGACCCGCTCGTGCTCGACGAGCGACCACAGCCGATCGGCGGCCGGGTAATCCGGCGCCCCCTCCGCGAACACGACCGTGCAGCCGAGCGCGTTGCCGCCCACGACCTCCCACGGCCCCATGATCCAGCCCATGTCGGTGACGAAGTGGATGACGTCCTCCGGCTTCGCATCGGCCTGATAGGCGACCTCCCGCGTGATCGAGACGAGGAAGCCGCCCTGCACGTGCAGCACCCCTTTCGGCTGCCCCGTCGTCCCCGACGTATAGGTCAACAGGTACGGATGCTCCGACTCGACCTGGAGCGGCTCGAGCTCTCCCGGGCGGTCGTGCATCGCCTCGGCGTCGAAGAGATCACGCCCCGCCTGCATCGGCACGTCGTCTCGGCCCAGACGCCACCACACCACCACGTGCTCGACCGACGGAGACTCCCGCAGCGCCTCGTCAACGATCTCTTTCATCGGCACCTCGCGGCCGCGTCGTAGCGATCCGTCCGCGGTCACGACGACCTTCGCCTCCGAATGCTGGAGCCGCTGTGCGACGGCGGGCGCGGCAAAGCCGGAGAAGATCGGCACCTGGATCGCCCCGACGTGCGCGCACGCGTGCGAGACGATCTGCACCTCCGGCGACATCGGCAGGAAGTAGGCGACCCGGTCGCCCGGCTCGACGCCGAGCGCGACAAGCGCCTCCGCGAACTTGGTCACCGCACGCGAGAGCTGCGCGTAGGTCAGCTGATGCCGCTCGCCGTCCTCGGCCTCCCACACGCCGGCCGCCGCTTCGGCCCGCGGCCCCTCGGCCCAGCGGTGGACGCAGTTCCAAGCGAGGTTGAGCTTGCCGCCCACGAACCAGGTCGCCCACTCGGGCCCGCGGGACAGATCGACAACACGATCCCAGCGCCGCGAAAACTCGAGCCCCATGTCGTCCACGGCCGCAGCCCAGAACCGCTCCGGCTCGTCCTGCGAAACACGCACGAGCTCCCAGTAATCGCGCGCTTCAAGCCGCTGCATCAGCCGCACGACGTTCGCCCGCTCGAGGACTTCTTCGCTTGGCCGCCAGACGACTTCCATTCGGCGAAAGCGTAACTTGACGTCGTTGGCTAGCAGTAACTAACCTAGCGGCGACTAACTTCAGGAGGAGGGTTGCATGCGCGCGAGGATCTTCGCGCCCGAAAACCGCAAGTGGTGGACGCTCGGAGCAGTCGCCTTCGGGCTCTTCATGATCATGCTCGACAACACGATCGTGAACGTTGCGTTGCCTTCCATCCAGCGCGACCTCGGCATCGGCATCGAAGAGCTCGAATGGGTAGTGAACGGCTATGCGCTGACGTTCGCGGTGATCATGCTCACCGGGGGCAAGCTCGCCGACCTCTTGGGCCGGCGGCTGATCTTCATCGCGGGCCTCGCGATCTTCACGGCGGCCTCGCTCGCTTGTGGGCTCGCCGGCAGCGCCGAGATGTTGATCGGCGCGCGCGTCGTCCAGGGTGTCGGCGCGGCCTTGATGAACCCGGCCACGCTCTCGATCATCACCGCGACCTTCCCGCCGCGGCAGCGCGGCATGGCGATCGGCATCTGGGCCGGTGTCTCCGCGATGGCGCTTGCGATCGGACCGCTGATCGGAGGCGTTATCGCCGAGCACATCGGCTGGGGGTGGATCTTTTTCATCAACGTCCCCGTCGGGATCCTTGCCATCGTCGTCGCGCGCCTCGTGATCCAGGAGTCGCGCGATACCTCGCAGGAGCAGCGACTCGATCTGCCCGGCCTCCTCTCCTCGGGGATCGGGCTTTTCGCCCTCACCTACGCGCTCATCGAGGCGAACAACTACGGCTGGACGTCCGCACGCATCCTCGGCCTGTTCGCGCTCGCGGCGGTTGCGCTCGTGACTTTCGTTCTGCTCGAGCGCCACCAGCGAATCCCGATGCTCGATCTCTCCCTGTTGAAGAACCGCACCTTCGCCGGTGCGAACGTGGTGATGCTGCTCGTCGCGCTGGCGATGTTCGGCGTCTTCTTCTACGTCTCGCTGTACGTGCAGAACGTCCTGGGCTACTCCGCCACAGAGGCGGGCGCGACGTTCTTGCCGATGACGCTCCTGATCGTCATCTTCGCGCCGATCGCGGGGAAGCTCTCGGACCGGATCGGATCGCGGTGGCTGATGGCCGCAGGGATGACGCTCGTCGCTGGTTCGCTCCTCGTCGACTCGACGTTCGACGCGAGCACGACCTTCTGGAACATCCTTCCGGCACTTCTGCTCGGCGGCGTCGGCATGGGCTTGGCGATGACGCCGACGACGGCCGCCGCGATGGGCTCCGTGGAGGTCGACAAGGCCGGCGTCGGGTCGGCGGTGCTGAACAGCATGCGCCAGGTCGGCGGCTCGCTCGGGATCGCGGTCATGGGTGCGATCGTCGCCGCCTACGTGACCGCGCCGCGCACGAGCCCGGAGGCGATCCCGCAGTTCATCGACGGTTTCCAGCACGCCGTGCTCGTCGCGGCAGGGATTGCGTTCGCGGGGGCGATCGTCGCTGTGGCCACGGTCCGCAAGTACCGGCACGCCGAAGAGGCCGAAGCCTTGCTGGAAGCCGCGTAGTCGCGTTGTCTACGACCCGCCCACGCCTGACGGCCGAGAAGCGGCGGCAGGCGGTGCTCGACACCGCCTGCCGCGTCTTCGCAAAGTCGAGCTACCGCGGCGCGACCACGGCTCAGATCGCCCGGGAGAGCGGCGTCTCGGAGCCGATCCTCTACCGACACTTCGCCTCGAAGCGCGACCTCTACCTCGCCTGCCTCGACGCGACGTGGGCCCGCGTCCGCGCCCGTTGGGACCGCGCGATCGAAGAGGCCGAACACCCGCGCGAGTGGGTCGGGAGCATCGGGCGCGCATACATCGAGCTACGGCGCGAGGAGAAGGTGCTGCTGATCGAGCTCTGGATCCAGGCGCTGAACGAGGCACACGGAGATCCGAAGATTCGCCGTCGCGTTCGCGACCAGATCGAAGAGGTGCATCAGTACGTCGTCGATCTGATCCGCCGCTCCCAGGCGGAAGGCGGGGTGATTGCCGACCGGGATCCCGAGGCGGAGGCCTGGATCTTCATCTCGCTTGGCCTCCTCAACGCGATCGACCGCCGGTGCGGAAGCGTGGTGGGCGAGGACCTCGAGCGTGTCTTCGCATCGCGCCGCCAGTGGATGGTCGGCGACCGCGCATAGGAGGAGAGCTTGGCGAAATACGGCGCTGTGCCGCCAAACTGCGCTGGAACGGCGCGAGGCTGCGTCCTCGGTCACAGCCTACGGCTCCTTACTTGACGTAATGAACTCACCCAGGCGGTTCGTGCTTTTCTCGCACCGCCCAGCGCGCCCCGGCGACGAGCGGAATTCCGCCAAACTCTCCCAATGGAACAGCGGCTGAGCCTGGTCACGCTCGGTGTCAGCGATCTCGGCCGGGCGCGGAGCTTCTACGAGTCCCTCGGCTGGGTGAGCGGAGCTGCACCGGAAAACGACGTCGTCTTCTTCCCAGCCGGCGGAACGATCGTCGCGCTGTGGGACCGGGCGACGCTCGCGGAAGACACGGTGGTGCCGGATAGCGGCGGCTGGGGCGGAATCACGTTGGCGCACAACGTGCGCTCGCCGGACGAGGTAGACGCGGTGCTCGAGGAAGCCCGAGCGGCGGGCGCGACAATCGCCCGCCCGGGCGCCAAGACGTTCTGGGGCGGCTACTCCGGCGTCTTCATCGATCCCGACGGCCACGCCTGGGAAGTCGCCCACAACCCGCACTGGACGCTCAACCCCGACGGGTCGGTCGATCTCGGGTCCTAGCTAATCGCCGCGAAAAGTGCCGAGAGTTCTCGGCGAGCAGGACGAAGCCAAACAGCACTCTTCGCGGAAAGGAAGAGCACTTTTCCCGGAAACGAAAAACCCCCGGCTGCGGCACCCGGGGGCTTTTCTATCTAGTTGGGCGCCTTTGAGGCGACGACCCGGAGGCTATGACTCTGCGGCCCAGCCACGCCCCCGGGCCCAATGTCGCCATTCTTGGCGCGCCCCTTGCCTCCGAGCCTGGCGTCCGGCTGGGGACAAGGTGGACTGACTATAGACCTGCCCTTCCAACTCGTCAAGTAGCTCGATCAAGTGATTCTCGAAACTCGTGCTTGACTTGGTTTTCGGCGTGGACATGCCCTTTTTGGGGGATGCCCAAAGGCCGCGCTTGCATACAAGTCAAGTATGAGCTTGACTACGCGAGAACCGCCCGTGGCCCAGTCAACATCCACACACACCCGCCGGACAACGAAGCCCGGAAGCAACCGCCTCGGCGACCGGCTTCGCCAGCTGCGGGTTGCCGCGGGAATGACGCAGACGGATCTCGCCGGCGATCGATTCTCGAAGGAGTACGTCAGCCAGATCGAGCGCGGCAAGACCCGGCCGACGCGCGAGACGATCGCGTGGCTCGCGCAACGGCTGGGCGTCGACGCCGCGTTCCTCGAGCGCGGGATCTCCGCCGACGAGCGCGGCAGGGTGGAAGCGCTGCTGGCGCGCGCGGATGCGCTGAGGCAAGCGCGCCACTACGACGAGGCGGTCGAGGCGTACGAGGACGTCCATACGGCCGTCCTGACCACTGGCTCGGCGGACCTCGAGGTCCGCTGCCTGTCCGGCCTGGCGTGGGCGCGGATCGAGCGCGGTGAGCTCCGCAAGGCGATCGATCTGCTCAACCGCGCCCGCACGCTCGCCGAGGGCCCGGAGTTCTCCGACGTCGACCGCGCGGACGTGCTCTTCCGGCACGGCGTCGCCCGCTACAAGCTGTCCAGCATTGCCACCGCGGTGGGCCTCTTCACCGAGGCCCTCAACCTCGCCGAAGGGTCGGGTCTTCCGTGCGACGTCCTGCGTTCGGACATCTTGGGGTGGCGATCGCGTTGCTACCGCCGGCAGCGCGATCTCGAGGCGGCACGGGAAGACGTCGAGCGCGCGCTCGAGCTCGCACAGGCGCTGGACGACCGCCGGACCATGGCAAACGTCTATTGGCAGGCATCGCTCGTCGCCGAGCGGATGGGCCACTGGGTCCGCGCGCGAAACTATGCGGAGCGGGCCAAGGCCTATTACGAGCAGCTGAACGACGAGCGAAACGTCGGTCGGCTTTTGAACGATCTCGGCGGCCTCAACCTGATGCTCGACAAGCCGGACCAGGCGATCGACTGCCTGAAGGCTTCGTTCAGCGTCGCCATCGACCACGACTCGACCGAGGACGCAAGCCTCGCCGCGGTCTCCCTCGCGCAGGTTCATCTCAAGCTCGAGGACTGGACCCAGGCCGAGCAGCACTCGCGGCATGCGCTCGAACTGATCGGAGACCGTGTCGATTGGCTCCATGTCATCGGCGGCGCCCAGCTGACGCTGGGACGCGCGCTGATGGAGCAGAGGAGACTCGACGACGCGGAGCGCCACCTGCGCGACGCCGAGTTGAGTGCAGAGCGGCTCGAGTCCGTCGCACACCGCGCGGCGGCTTGGGTTGCGCTTGGCGATCTCGCCGGTCTGCAAGGTGACGACGCATCGGCCGCGCGGCTTTACCGGACGGCGGCCGAAGCACTACAGGATCTGAGGTTCTAAGCCGATGAAGGAGGTGAAATGAAGGCGCGATTCATTTTCCTCGCTTGCTGGCTGTGCGTGCTCGTCTTCTACGCTCAGGCAGTTCTCCGCTTCGGCGGCGACGTTTGGTCTGACGGCCACTAGTCCGGCGGAAGCCCGCAGGCCCACGGGCTGAACCGGGGTCGAGAGACCCCCGGCTAGACTCGCCGTGTGCGCGCCTTCTGCGTGGCCGTTGCCACTGCGCTCCTCATAGCGGCAGGCTGCGGAGGTACGAAAGAGCGTCCGCGCAACCGGGTCACAGCCTCGGCCGGCACCATCGATGCTTTGATCAACCGCCCCGGCCCGGACGTCGCCGCGATCGCGGGCGACTCTGACTTCGAGCCGGGGATCGTCCGGTTCTCGTTTCTCGTCCTCACGGAGGAGGCGCGGCCTGTCGAGCGGCGCGAAGCGCGTGTCTGGGTCGCCACCGGACGGACGGCGAAGCCGTTCGCGCGGACGACGGCGCGGCTGGAGCCGATCGGCGTGCTCGGCCGCTCCGAGGAGGCGAAAGGTCACGTCTCGAAGATCTACGTGACCAAGTTCCGCGTGCCGCGTCCGGGTCGTTTCTGGCTCGTCGCCGAGCCCGACGGCGCGCGGATCCAGGCAATCGCGGTGTTCGATGTGAAGCCGAAGAGCTTCTCGCCTGCAATCGGCGCCCGGGCGCCGCGCTCGCGTACGCCGACCCTCGCCGATGCGCCCGCGGCCGCGATCACGACCGCGGTACCTCCGGACCGCGAGTTGCTCCGCTTCTCGGTCGCGGACGCGCTCTCCGCGCACAAGCCGTTCGTGGTCACCTTCGCGACGCCGCGGTTTTGCACCAGCCGCACCTGCGGCCCGGTGGTCGACGTCGTCGCCGCCGTGCGGCGGCGCTTCTCCGGAACGGATCTTCGCTTCGTCCACGTCGAGGTGTACCGCAACAACGACCCGCGGCTGGGCTACAACCGCTGGATGCGCGAGTGGAATCTCCGCAGCGAGCCGTGGACGTTCCTCGTCGGCCGTGACGGCCGGATCAAGGCGAAGTTCGAGGGGTCGGTCTCGGCTGCCGAGCTAACGGCTGCCATCCGCAACGACCTCCTTTCCTAGGGATCGAGCCGGCCGTGGCCGGTGCCGATGGCTGCGTCAGTGGCCCCTTCAGGCGAGAGCGGCGGGCGGCTCTACTCCGTCCGAGAGGTTGCGGACCTGCTCGGCGTCCATCCCGAGACGGTGCGCCGGATGATCCACGCGGGCGTACTCGATGCCGTTCGTGTGGGGCGGGCTCTGCGGGTCGAGGAACGCTCCCTCCACGCGTATCTGACCACGCAGAGAATCAAGCCCGACCGAGCAGGGTAAGCACGTCATCATGCGCGGGGTGGGTCCGCGATTCCAGCGCGCACGGCGCGCGCTCGAGGTGACGCGTGTCGCGCGGCGCAGTCACCTGCTTCGCGTCTTGCGCGAGATCGGCGTCGTGGGCGAACGGCCCGCGACCCAAGAAGGCGCCGAGCAGTTCCGCCGCGCTCTCGAGGAGCTCGGGACGACTTATCAGAAGCTCGGCCAGCTCCTTTCGTCGCGCCCGGACCTGCTGCCGGATGTGTACATCGAGCAGCTCGCGAAACTCGTAGACGAGGGGCCGGTCGTCCCGTTCGCCGAGATAGCCCAGACGATCGAAGCGGACATCGGCCGGGAGAAGTTCGCCAGGATCGACGAGGAGCCGTTGGCCACGGCGTCGATCGCTCAGATCCACGCCGCGCTTCTCGCCGATGGGCGCGAGGCGGTCGTGAAGGTCCGGCGGCCGGGCGTGCGCGAGCAGGTCGACGTCGATCTGGGCGTCCTGCGCACGACCGTGCGGTTCCTGGAGGGACGATCGGAGAAGGCCCGCCTGCTCCAGTTGAAGGCGATCGCGGACGAGCTCGAGGTCCACCTGAAGGCAGAGCTCGACCTCGAGGAGGAGGCGCACAACGCGGACCTCATCGCGAAGCTGATCGCGGATTACGACACGCTGACGACGGCGCGGCCGATCCGACCGCACGTCACGGAGCGGGTACTCGTGATGGAGCGGATCAAGGAGGACAAGGTCGCGGCCGATCACGGGCTCCCCAAGAAGCGAGCCGAGACCCTGGCCCGCGACTTCTTCCGCTCGTACATCCCGCCAGGTGACGGTCGAAGGCGTCTACCACGCCGACCCGCATCGCGGCAATGTGTTCTTGACCGATGACGGTCGCCTGGCGCTGCTCGACTACGGGCTGCTCGGGCGGCTCGACGACGAGACGCGCGCAACGCTGTCGCTCCTTCTGCTCGCGATCGCCCGCAACAGCGCCGACGACGTCGCTCACCTGCTGCTCGCCCTCTCGCTTACCGACCTGAGCACGAACGAGGCCGCCTTCGTCCACGAGCTGCGGAGGAAGCTGCCGCGCTACCACTAGCGACCGCTCCAGGACATTCGCGCCGGCGAGGCGCTCGCCGACCTCCAGCGGGATCTGTCTGGAGTACGGCATCCGGCTGCCGCCGAGCTTCGCTCTCGTGGGAAAGACGCTCGCGCAGGCGGACTCGATCGCCCGGACGCTGGATCCAGAGCTCGATCCGGTCGCGCTCCTCGAGGACGAAGCCCTGGAGGTGATGCTCGTTGATGCCGAGAGCGGCGGCTCGAGCCGAACGAGGTGCTCGCCTACGCGTACACCCAGCTCGGATCGCTCGCGCGGGTGCCGCGGCGCGTCGCCGAGATCGCCGACCGGCTCGAGACGGGAACGTTCCGGGTCGGCGTCGTGCCCACCGGCCTCGAAGAGATCGAGCACGTCCTTCGCTCGGTCGCGAACCGCATCGGCGCGGCGCTCATCGTGGTGGGGCTTCTGCTCGCCTCGGCGCTGATGGCGCAGGTGAGCGACTTGATCGCCGTCGTCGGCTTCGTGGGCGCCAGCGTGCTCGGCCTCTACATGATCTGGAAGATCGTCCGGACGCCCGGCGAGCTCTAGGCTGGCGGCACGCGGAACGGCTATGCGCTCGCCTCGGAGGAAGGTTTCGTAGAGTGCGGCGCGAATGGGGGAGACGTCTTCTCAGCTCCTCCTCTCCCCTGACAGCGGCGGCGGCTTCGGTCGCCGCCGTTTTTTCGCAAATTGCGACATTTCGCAGGGAATCTTTTTTTCGAGTCAGACGTCTCTAGACGCAAGGGCATAACGCCCCTACAGTTCCGCCGACCAAATGGACACGGAGACTTCGGCTGTCAAGCTCACGGACCTCGCCTCGTGCGGAGGTTGCGCCGCGAAGTACTCGGCCGCGCGGCTCGAGCAGCTCCTCCGCGGGTTCGTGCCGGTGGAGGCGGAGAACCTGCTGGTCGGTCTCGCGCCCGCGGACGATGCGGCCGTCTACCGGCTCGACGACGAGCGCGCGCTGATCTTCACGCTCGACTTCTTCCCGCCGGTCGTCGACGACCCGGCCGACTACGGCGCGATCGCGGCGACGAACGCCCTGAACGACGTCTTCGCGATGGGCGGCACGCCGTTGCTCGCGCTCTCGATTGCGGCGTTCCCCGAGGAGCTTCCGATCGAAATGCTTGCCCAGATTTTCGCCGCGGCCGACGCTCAGGTGCGGGAGGCGGGCGGCTTGCTCGCCGGCGGCCACACGATCCGGGATGAGGAGCCGAAGTACGGCCTCGCCGTCGTCGGCACGGTCCGGCCGGACGGCGTCTGGCACAAGAACGGCGCGAAGCCCGGCGACGCGCTGTACCTGACCAAGCCGCTCGGGACGGGCATGATCATGACCGGCTACCAGAAGGGGTTCGCAGGCTCGCAGCAGCTCGAGCGGGCGATCGGCTGGATGCGCACGCTGAACGCCGCAGCGAGCGAGGTTCTCCGTCCGCTGCAGCCGAATGCGGTCACCGACGTCACCGGGTTCGGCCTCTTCGGGCACGCACACGAGGTCGCAGAACGAAGCGGCGTCCGCATCGTTCTCGAATGGGAGCGGTTGCCCGCGATCGACGGCGCGCTGGACATCGCCCGCCGCGGCATTCGGACGAGCGGCGATCCAAGGAACCGCGACTTCGCCGCCCGCCATATCACCGTCGGCGCCGACGTTCCGGAGACCGTTGTCGGCCTCGGCTACGACCCGCAGACGGCCGGCGGGCTGCTCGTGTCCCTCCCCGCCGAGAAAGGCGCGTCGCTCGAGGCGCAGTTCGACGCGCGGCGGCTCTTCCTGCGCAGGGTTGGACGCGTCGAAGAGGGCCGGGGCGTAGCCGTCAGCTGATGCCCCGCCGGGGCATGATCCACGGGCGCTTCCAACCCTTCCATAACGGCCATCTCGAGTACATGAGCAGGGCGGCCGAACGCTCGGACGAGCTCTTCGTCGGGATCACGAACCCCGATCCGACGCGAATCAAGCCCGAAGGAAGCGACCCGCTCCGCCACCTTCCCGAGTCGAACCCGTGGAGCTACGCGGAACGCCTCTTGATGGTGAAGGCGGCCGCGGCCGACCTGGGCCTCAACGCGGCCTGCGTGCACGTGATCCCGTTTCCCGTCAACGAGCCCGAGCTCTGGTCGGCCTATGTGCCCGATGACGCGACGCAGTACATCAGGCTCTTCTCCGAATGGGGCGGGACGAAGATCGAGCGCCTCCAGCGGGCAGGCTACGACGTCGTCGTCCTCGACGAGGGTAAGCAGAAGGTGCTTTCCGGGGCCGAGGTTCGAGCGGCAATGCGCGACGGCGGCGACTGGGAAGCGCTGGTTCCGCCGGGCGTGGCTCGAGTCCTGAGAGGACTCGAGCGCGTTTCCGTGTAAAGGGCTGGCAAAGCCGCACAACTTCACCCCTCGACAGCCGTCAAAACGGGTACCAGGGGTAGAAAAGGGGGGTTCGACCAAATGCGCAAGCTGCTGTTCTCGCTCGTGGTCTTGTTCGCGCTGGCCGTGGCCCAGCCGGTCGCGGCCGCGACGTCCAACGTGCGGATCACGGGCACCGGCTTCTCGCCGCAGCGGGTCACGATCAAGACCGGTGACTCGGTCAGATGGGTCAACCGAGACACGAAGAACCACCAGGTGGTGGCCAACAACGGCGCGTTCGTCTCGCCGATCCTCGCACCTGGGAGGACCTACACGAAGCACTTCACGGCTTCGGGGACGTACCGCTACCACGACGGGCTCTACCCGGCGCGGACGGGCACCGTCGTCGTCACGGGGCCGCCGCCGAGCGTCTCCGCCACCGCAACCGCCGGAGTGATCCGGTACGGCCAGCGGATCATCCTGTCCGGTGTCGTCTCGAGCCACCAGGCGAATCAGACGGTGATCCTCTACTGGCAGCCGTACCCACAGGGCTCGTTTAGCGAGCTGACGCGGGTCCTGACGACTGCTGGCGGCGCCTGGAGCGTGTTCGTAACGCCGAAGGTGCTCACGTTCTACATGGCCCGTTGGAGCGGGAAGCAGAGCCAGACGCTGACGATCGGCGTCACACCGGCTCTCTCGTTGCTCAAGCGCCGTGACGGCAGGTTCTTCACGCGCGCACTTGCGGGCGTCTCGTACGCCGGGCATTTCGTGTACGTCCAGCGACTGACCGCGTTCGGCGAGTGGGTCAAGATCGCGAAGTACAAGCTCGGTCCGCGATCGGGCCGCATCTTTCGGCTTCGCCTCCCGCGAGGCCGTCTCTCGCGGATCCGTGTCTTCATGACCGTGAACCAGGCCGGTCCGGGCTACCTCGCCGGCTACAGCAACGTTCTCGCAGTTCGGCGCTGACGGGGGTCTAACGGCGCCGTCCTGAACGGCCGCCCTTCGGGGCGGCCGTTCGCATTAGCCTCCGCTCGTGTATCCGATCGTCCTCGTCCTGCTCGACGGCCTCGCCGACCGCGCGCACGAGGTTCTCGGCGGGAGGACGGGCGTGGAGGCCGCGGAGACGGCGAACCTCGATCGCCTGGCCGCGGAAGGCTCGTGCGGCGTCCTCTATGCCGTCGGGCCCGGCCGAGCGCCCTCGAGCGAGGTCGCGCACTGGTCGATGTTCGGGTACCGCCGCGACGAGTTCCCGGGCCGCGCGGTGTTCGAGGCGCTGGGCCGTGGCCAGGAGGTGAGCCAGGACGACGTCTTCGCGTACGCGGCGCTGCGGCCGGCGGAGCGACGCCACGGCGGCTGGTGGCTCACCGGGCGACCTGATTCGGAAGCAGACGCCGACGTCGCCGCGCGGCTCGTCGAGCGCTGCGACGGGATCGAGATCGACGGTCTGAGGTTCTCGCTCGACCACACGTGGCGCGGCGAGGCGGTGCTGCGCATCGCCGGCGGTGCGGACGATCGCGTGACCGATTCCGACGCGTTCTTCCGCGCCTGGTACCCGATGCTGCGCCCGCAGGCCGTGGTACCCGAGGCCGAGCGCACCGCGCGCGCATGCGAGGAGTGGACGCGCGAGGTCATGCGTCGCCTCGACGGCGAGCGGTTCAACGTCATCACGTTGAAGTGGTTCGGACGACCCCAGCCGATGCCGAGCTTCCTCGAGCGACACGGCGTCACGGGCGGCTTCGCGGCTGGGTCTGCGTTTCTACGCGGCCTTGGGCGCTGCGTCGGGCTCGAGCCGATCCAACGGCCGACCGTCGACCTCGGCCTCGTCACCGACCGCCTCCAAGCCGGAGATACGTTCGTGTACGTGCACGACAAGCGCGCGGACGAGGCCGGCCATACGAAGGACCCGCACGCCAAGCAGGGCGCGGTCGAGGAGCTGGACGGCGAGCTCGACGGCCTTGCCGAGATCGCCGCGACCGCGATCGTCTGCGTCACCGGCGATCACTGCACCCCCGCGTCACCGGACGTCATCCACTCGGGCGATCCCGTTCCTTTCGTGGTGGCCGGCCCCGGCGTCCGCGCCGACGACGTCACCTCGTTCGGCGAGCTTCAATGCGCCCGCGGCATCCTCGGCCACCTTCGCGGGCGCGACATGATGCCCGTGTTGCTCAATGCAGCCGACCGCCCACTCTTTCTAGGCTCTAGGCCGACGCCTTTCGATGGAGCAGACGGATATCCAGCCCTCCTCGAGCCGTTCCGCTAGGCGGCTGGCCGCGCTCGAGGTCTCGCCGACGGCGTTCCTGGCGCTCGCCCTGGCGCAGTTGGTCGCGCTGTGGCTGATCGTGACCACAGGAGCCGCGGTCCGCCTCACCGATTCGGGGCTCGGCTGCCGCCACTGGCCCGGCTGCGAGCGCGGACACCCGCTGCCGGCGAAGGACTACCACTCGTACATCGAGTTCGGTAACCGCCTGGTCGGCGGGATCACCATCCTTCTGGCGCTGCTCGCCGCGGTCGCGGCCTGGCGGACGCCCCACCTTCCGCGCTGGGCCGTTCGGCTGGCCATCGCCGTCTTCGTCGGGACGCTTCTGCAGGCCCCTCTGGGGCTCCTGGCCGTCGCTAGCGACCTCGAGTGGCCGATCGTGATGGCGCACCTTCTGCTTTCGATCGCGCTGCTCGGCGGCGCCGTCGTGGTCGCGCTCGAGGCCGTGCGCATCGCACGCGGCCTCGCCGCCGCCGTCGTTCCGAAAGAGCTGAGCTTGCTCGGGCTGATCGTCGCGGCTGCCTGCTTTGCCGCCGTCGTCGGAGGGGCCTTCGCGACCGCCGGCGGACCGCACTCGGGCGGCGGCGACGTCGCCGACGTCGACCGGCTCTGGCGCCTCGAGCCGCTCGTCTACATCCATGCGGCTGGCGTGGGGGTCTTCATCGTCGGGCTTGTGCTCGCGGTCGGCTTCCTCGCGGCGTACCGCGCGCGGGCGCGGACGCCGTTCATCGCCTCACTCGCCGTCTCCGGGCTGCTGCTCGCGCAGATCGGGGTCGGCGAGCTCCAGTACTGGACGCACCTTCCGTGGTGGCTCGTGCTCGTCCACGTCACCATCGCAAGCGCGGTCTGGGCGGCGACCGTGGCCTTCGCGGCGCTCCTGTACCGCGCGCGGCCCTACACTCCCTGAAATGGCAGAAAACGAGCTTCACGTCTCGCGCCGCCCCGAGCTGGAGAGCCCGGTGATGATCGCCGCCTTCCGGGGTTGGAACGACGGCGCCCAGGCCGCTTCGCTCGCAGCGGGCTTTCTGGCGCGGGCATGGGGAGCGCAGCGCTTCGCCGAGATCGAGCCGGAAGGCTTCTTCGATTTTCAGGTCACGCGGCCGCACGTGTCGCTCGTGGAGGGCGTGACGCGGAGGATCGACTGGCCCGAGACGAGCTTCTACCACTGCCGGCCGGACGGCCTGGAACGCGACGCTGTGCTGCTCCTCGGGATCGAACCCAACCTCCGCTGGCGCGCCTTCACGAATCTCATTGTCGACCTCGCGAAGGACCTCGAGGTCGAGCTCCTGATCACGCTTGGGGCTTTGCTCGCGGACGTGCCGCACACCCGCACCTCGCCCGTCACGGGGAGCGCGAGCGACGAGGAGCTCACTCGCCGGCTCGGGCTGACCGCGTCGCGCTACGAGGGGCCGACCGGGATCGTCGGGGTGCTTCACGACGCGTGCCGAACCGGGAACATCCCGTCCGCGAGCCTCTGGGCGGCCGTTCCCCACTACGTGTCGTTGACGCCAAGCCCTCGCGCCGCTTTGTCCTTGTGCGAGCGGCTGTCCGGACTGCTCGGGTTCGAGCTCGACGCGGGAGAGCTCGAGCAGGCGGCGGCAACCTACGAGGAACAGGTCAGCGAGGCGGTGGCCGCCGACCCGGAGACCGCTTCGTACGTGGAGGAGCTCGAGCACCGGGTCGACACGATCGACGAAGAGGACCTGCCCTCAGGCGACGCGCTTGCGGCCGAGCTCACGCGGTACCTCCGAGAGCGCGAAACCGGAAACGGCGAGTCGGGCCCCCGCGAGCAGTAACGCCTACCCGAACGTAAACGCGTACGCCGAGATCCCTGGCGTGAAGCGCAACTCGAGCAAGCCCGTGATCACGTCGGGCGCCCGCAGGAGCGTGTACAGCCGGTCGAGCCCTCCCACCGGCTGCGTCCGGATCAGCTTCCCGTCGAGATAGACCTGCACCGACCCGCGTCCGCCGAGGACGAGAAAGACGTCCTTGGCGACGAAACGGAGCCTGAGGCGCGCGTCGTCACCGGACACGATCCGCTCGGGCTCGACCCGCCATTCGCCGCCGTAGCCGAACTGGCTCTGGCCGAGCTCGGCAGGCATCGGATAACGCCGCATCACGTTTGGAAAGGCGCGAAGGCCGGCGAATCGTTCCAGCCCGTGCTCGTAGCCGAGATACGTCTCCGGCGTCGCCAGGTGCTGAGGGGTCGGATCGACGAGGCGTGAGGCGACCGGCAGCTCGTTCGTGGGCTCGGCGAGGAGCCGCCGGATAACGCGCTCGGTTCGGTCGTATTCGCCCTCGCCGAAATGTTGTTCGCGTAGCCGCCCGCTGCGATCGAAGATGTACTCCGCCGGCCAGTACTGGTTCTTGAACGCCTCCCAGGTCTTGTAGTCGTTGTCGATCGCGACCGGGTAGCGAACGCCGAGCTTCTTCGTCGCCTCGCGCACGTTCGAGATCTCGTGCTCGAACGCGAACTCCGGTGTGTGTACGCCGACGATCACGAGCCCCTTCGAGCGGTACTGGCGGTCCCACGCGCGCAGGTGCGGCAGCGTGCGCAGGCAATTGATGCACGAGTAGGTCCAGAAGTCGACGAGGACGACCTTGCCGCTGAGGTCGCCTGAGTCGAGCGGTCGTCCACCGGGCGTGTTCAACCACTCCTCGATCCCGCGGAAGCGCCCGGCCCGGCTCTTTCCGCCGCCGAGCTTTCGTTGCGCATACGCCGTCTTCTCCGTGTGGCGCTGGAGGAAATCCGTGTAGTCGCTCAGCTTCGTCTGCAAGGTCTTGTCGACGTCGAACGCGATCAGGAGCGCCGCGCAGGCCACGATCACGCCGAGCACGGGTCGGAGAACGCGGACGCGGGCGCGGAGCCGGTCCGCGACCGCCCGTCCGCCGATCGCGATCGCGAGGAGCACCGTCGACGCGCCGAGCGCGTAGGCGAGCGTGAGCGAGACCGTCTTCGCGCCGAGGTCGAGGCTCGCCGCGTTTGTCGTAACGTAAGCGAGGATCGGGCCGCCGCATGGCACGAACACGAGGCCGAGCGCAAGGCCCAGCACGAACCCGCCTCCGAGGTCGCCGTTCGGCCGGCGCGACAGCCTCGTCAGCGGCCGTTCGATCAGCTCGCCGAACTTCGGGAAGAGCAGCGTTGCTGCGACCACGAAGAGCAGCGCGATGGAGATGTCCCGCAGGAGATCCTTGCGCAGCCCGAGCTCGTCTAGCAGCCAGGTGACGACCAGGATCGACGCGGAAAAGCTGATCAGGAGGCCGGCGATGATCGCGTAGGGCCGGCGCCGACTCCCGCTCGCCCCGCCGGCCAGCACGATGGGGAGCACCGGAAGAACGCATGGCGAGATCGCCGTGATCACACCGGCGAGAAACGCGATTCCGAGCAGGACGATCATCGCCCTCCGAGGCTAGCTAGAGATTATTCGGGCGTTACGGGCTCGGCGGTTTTGATGTCCGCCGGCCTGCCGTCCTGCGCCGCCGCGTCGGCTTGAGCCCGTTGCTGATCCGGCTGCTGTTGCTGCTGAGCTTGCTGCTGCGCCTGCTGCTGCTGGGCTTGCTGCTGTTGCTGCTGCTGCGCCTGCGCGCCTTTCTTCTTCCTGCGCCTGCGTCTCCGCCTGCGGCCGCTCGGCAGCTTCGGCGCGGGCAGGTTCTCGGCCAGAGCAGAGGCGACCTCGTGCACCGTGCCGATGCGCTCACGAGCGGCCTCGAGCAGATTCGTCGCCCTCGGCGTGTAGGCCTCGGCGGATGCGAGCAGCGCTGCAGCGATATGCGGCGGCTGCTCCAGTGCGGCGTTCACGAGCTTGGCGGCGTTTTCCTCGTGGCGATGGCCGCGCGAGTTCGCAAGTGCCCCGAGCAGACGCTTCGCCTCGGGAAACTCGGAGCTCGCCTTGCGGTCGAGCGTCTTGCGCACCGCGCGCGCGAGCCTCCACGTCCAGCGCCAGAGGATCTGCTCCGGCGCATCGGGCTTCGCGTCGCCGATCGCGCGCAGCAGGATGCGCACGCCGTGCGCGCGATCCTTCTCCCACGTCGGAGCCTGGGTGACCAGGGTGACGAGGTCGTCGAAGCTCGCCCGGTCGACGCGCATCGCGACGCGGTCGGCGAGCGCGGTCAGCCGCAGGCGCCGGTTCGGGTTCTCGGCCGCGCACGTGAAGAGGAACTGCTCGAGCGCCGCCTTGCTCGCACCGCCCTCGGTGAACTTCTTGGCGAACTCGACCCGCTCGTCGTACCGGATGTTTCGGGCCGCGATCGTGGCCCAATAGCGCTGCTCGTCCTCGTCCAGGTAGCGCGGGTCGACCCGCTGCCACTCGCGTGTGATCACCGCGAGGCGGCGGTTGACATCGGGCGTCACCGGCACAAGCCACGGCGCCGGCGAAAGCTTCCGTCGCGCCCGCCGCTGCTGGCGGCGGCGCGGGGCCGGGGTCACGCGCGCGCCCTCCCGGTAAAAGTCCGCGTCGAGGAGCGAGTGGATCGTGATCACGCGCTCGTTGTGAGTCGCTCCCTTCGGGACGAAGTCGACGACGATCCCCGCCTCCTTGCGCGGGTGTGTGCGCATGATCCGGCCGATTCGCTGCTGGTAGACGCGGCGGCTGGCCGTCGGCGCGAGGTGCATGCAGACGGTCGCGCGGGGTGAGTTCCACCCCTCGGCCAGGATCATCGCGTTCAGCAGGACGTCGATCTCGCCGCGCTCGTAGGCGGCGAGCGTCTCCGCCAGCTGCACGGGCGGCGTTCGGCCGGAGACCGCCTCGGCGCGAAGCCCGGCCGCTCGGAATTCCTTCGCGAGGTTGTACGCGTGGTCGACGCCGGCGGCGTAGACGATCCCGGGTGTGTCGTCGAAACGGTCGCGGTACAGGCTCGCCGCGGCCTGGTTCAGCGCCGTGTGATCCAGCGCGGCCGCAAGGGCGCGTTCTTCGAAGTCGCCGCCCACGATCGGGACGTTGTTGATCGCCGCCACCGGCGGCACGCGGAGCGAGCGGAGCGGCGCGATCAGGCCCCTGCGTGCGGCATCTCCGAGCGGAAGCTCGTCGACGGAGGCCGGGAAGACGTCTGAGACCTGCTTCGCGATCAGCTGCTCCGTCGCCGTCATCCCGATGTAGATGGGCTCGTGGAACTTGCGGATCGCGCGGCTCGTCTTCTCGCCCAGCGCCGTGTGCGCCTCGTCGCAGATCACGAGCTGATACGCGCTGCGCTCGATGTCGTCGACGTGACGAGCGAACCAGGCGTACGTCTGCACCGTCAGCGGGTTCTTTCGCGGCGGCGTCTTGCCCGTCGTGATCGCTTCAGCGAAGCGGTCCCCGTAGCCCTCGGCCTTGAGCTCGCGGTGGAACTGCGAGACGAGCAGGCGGCGGTGGGTGAGGATCAGGACGCCGAGCGTGCGCGCGGCCTCGACGAAGCCCGCCGCGGCGATGGTTTTGCCGGACGCGGTCGGGTGCCGGAACCGGTACCGCCGGACGGCTCCCGGGTCGTGTTCGGGCGAGGGCTCGTCCGGGAGCTCCATCCCGGTGTGCTCGAAGGGGATCCCGAGCTCGTCCTCTTCCTCTTCCTCCTCGGCCTCGGCGACCTCGACTGCGCCGTTGCCGTTGCCCATCGCGTCGGCACCGTTCTCCGCCTGCACCGCCGCGATGAGCTCGGTCAGCATGCCCGCGAGCGCGTCGATCTGGTGGCGGCGGAGCTCGGTTCCGGACGCGAGCTTCGGCGGCCGCTCCGACAGGACGCGCTCGAGCCCTAGCATCAGCGCGTAGCGGCGCTTCCATTCGTAAGACGGCTCGGCGGCGCCCGCCTCGATCTCGGCCAGCGCGTCGTTCAATGCGCGCCGGCGTGCCGTATGCGGCGCCAGCGAGACGGCTGGGTCCTCGCCGTTGTGGAGGAACGGCTCGCCCGCCCAGGCTTCCGCGCGGAGAGCGGCGGCGGTGAGGCCGTCGGTCGTCTCCGACGCTATCGTCGGCTGCTCAGTCGTTTCTTGCATCGAGGCAGCACGGTCCGGTGCTGCAGGTGTTTCCTAGGAGATCTGAAGCGCTCGCGTAGGTCCCCAAGCGAGCG
>JBKPFU010000034.1:0-7532 GCA_046728975.1 Actinomycetota bacterium
ATTCTCAAGGAGCTGCAGGACGCGCTGGCCGCGCGCCATGACGGCTCGCGCTTCCAGTTCGTCTTTCACGGCGGCAGCGGCTCCTCGCCGGCCGAGATCGCCGAAGCGGTCTCGTACGGCGTGGTGAAGATGAACGTCGACACCGACCTGCAGCAGGCGTTCACGAGCGCAGTCGCGGAGCACGTCGCCGGCTCCGACCTCAGCGAGAAGAGGGCTTTCGACCCGCGCTCGTGGGGACGGAAAGCAGAGGCCGCGATGGCAAACCGCGTGGCGAAGGCGTGCGAAGGCCTCGACTCCGCCGGCCGCTCGCTCGCGACGTAGAAGCCTGCGGGCCGGAGCGATCTCCGGCCCGCGGATCTCCGTGGCCTCACCTTCTTAGCGAGCGGGCGAGTACGCGGGCGTTGCGAACTCCTCGTTCTTCGGCTTTGGACCACCCATGACGCGATCGAGCCAGCGGGGGAGGTACCAATTGCGCTCGCCGAGCAGGCTCATCACGGCCGGGACGAGTAGCCCGCGGACGAGGGTCGCGTCGAGAAGAATCGCGACGGCGAGCCCTACACCGAGCTGCTTCATCGAGATCACGGAGAGCGTCGCGAAGGTGGCGAACACACCGACCATCACGATCGCGGCGCTCGTGATCACGCCGGCCGAGTGGGTGATACCGCGCCTGATCGCCTCTCGCGTGTCCAGACCCTGGTCGTGGCCCTCGCGAATCCGGCTGAGGATGAACACGTGATAGTCCATCGAGAGCCCGAAGAGGATCACGAACAGGAACAGGGGCAGGAAGGCTGCGATGGGGCCGTGCTGATGGAGTCCGATCAGCGACCCGCCCCAGCCCCACTGGAACACCGCCACGAGCACCCCGTAGGCGGCCCCGACCGACAACAGGTTGAGGACGATCGCCGTCGTCGGGATTACCAGCGAGCGGAAGTTCCAGAGCAGCAGCAGGAATGCGAGGCCGAGCACGAAGGCGAACACGTACGGCTGCCGGGAGTGCAGCTGATGGTTGAAATCGACGGACGCGGCGGTGGACCCGCCCACGTATGCCGTTCCGACCGAGCCGACCGTCTTCGGCACGATCGAGCCGCGCAGGGTGTGGAGCGCGTCCTGCGACGTGTTGTCGACGCCGTCGCCGACGAGCGGGACAGCGATCCTTGCAAGCGTTCGAGTGCTGTTCACGTCGACGGTGATCGGCTCGTGCATCTGTCCGGAAGCGAGCGCCTCACGCTTCAACGCCACGATTGCCCCACGGACGGACGGCGAGTCGACGTCCTTCGCCGAGAGGACTACCTGCACGGGTACCGGCCCCCCCGGGAACGCCTGCTGGATGCGGTTATAGGTCTTCATCACGGCCAGGTTTCCTGGAAGATCGTTCGCGCCGGGGACTGCCGTCTGAAGGCGGAAGGCCGGTACCGCGAGCAGCACGAGGAGTCCTGCCGCCACGATGCCCGTCCGAAGGGGATGCGCGAGCGCCGGCCGCACAACGGCCGCCCAGAAGCGGCTTTCGCCGCTAACGCGGCGCCGCTCGAACCGGCGGCCGAGGAACGGGAGGCGGCCCCGCTCGACCCCGTCGCCGAGCTTCGACAGCAAGGCAGGGAGCACCGTCAGCGAGCCCAACATCGCGACCGCGACCACCATCGCCGTGGCCTCCGCCATGCCCATGAACGTGCCTTGGCCGGTGATGAACATCGCCGCCATCGCGACGATCACGGTCAGCCCCGAGGTGAGGACGGCCTTGCCAGAGGTGGCCGCTGCGATCGCAACGGCGCGCTGGTTGGTCTCGCCGTTTGCGCGCTCCTCGCGCGCACGTCGGTAGTAGAAGAGCGAGTAATCGACGCCCACGGCGAGCCCAATCAGCAGGATCATCGAGCTCGCGGAGCCATCGATCGGCAGTTCATGGCTGGTGACCGCGACGAGCCCCGTGGCGGTCATGATCGCCGTCAAGGCGAGGAGGACCGGCAGAAGGGCTGCGACCAACGCTGCGAACGCGATCCAGAGGATCAGGAACGTGAGCGGGACCGAGCTGGTTTCGGCCCGCTCGAAGTCCTTGCCGATCGTGTTGTCGAGCTCCTTGTTCGCCGAAGCGTTGCCGAACTGCTCGATCCGGAGCTGCGGGTGCGCACCTGCAACCCGCGCCACCGCGTCAAGCACGGGCTGAACGCGCTCGTCGGCGGTGTCGGCGTTGCCTTTCATCGAGAAGAGCACGAGGGCGGACCGGCCGTCGCGACTGATCTGACCGCCGTTGCCGGCGGCGAACGGCGAGCGTACGTCCCTCGCTTCGCCGGTCCCTTTCACCGCAGCGACAACGTCCTTGGCTGCTTCTATCCCAGCGGTGCCGCGAACCATCCCGTGGCTCGGGAGCTGGATCAGGACCTGCTCTTCCGCGGGCCGCTTGAAGCCGCCGTTGTCGAGCAGGTGCTGAGCCTTGGCCGTGTCGCCGTTGGCCATATCGGCCGAGGACAGCTTCTTTGCGCCGACGTTGCCTGCGGCGAGTGCGACCAGCACGAGCGCCAGCCACCCGAAAATCGCCTTCTTGCGGTGCTCGGCGCTCCAGCTGCCGAGCCGGGCGGCAACGCCTTGCGGCCGGTTTGTTATGGGATTGAGAGCCTTCATTCCGGGCCTCCTCTCGGGGGTTTTGCAACTGCTCCGATCGTGCGCCGGCGAGGTCTGCTCGACTACGTCAGAAAATGCGGCGCCTTTGCGGGAAAACCGAGGGTCGGCTCAGGCCGCTGCCGGCAGCGAGAGGAAGAAGGTGGCGCCGTGGCCGGGCTGCGACTCGACCCAGATCTCGCCGCCATGGGCCTGCACGATGCGGCGCGTGAGCGCGAGCCCGATCCCGATCCCTTCGACGTCGTCGGCGAAGGAGCCGCGGCGAAAGAGCTCGAACACCCGCCGCCGGTCGTTCGGATCGATGCCGCGCCCGTTGTCGCGGACGAAGAAGACCGCGTTCATGCTGCCGATCTCGATCCGCAAGGGCGCTTCGGAGCGGTAGCGCACGGCGTTCGCGAGCAGGTTGTGGAAGACGACGCGAAGCTGCGCCGCGTCCGCCTCGACGTCGGGGAGCGGGTGACGGACGATCTCGGCGCCCGCTTCTTCGAGGTCGAGAGACAGATCGGCGAGAGCCTGATCGACGACCTCATCGGCCGCGATCGCCGCGGTTTGCGGATCGCCGACGGAGGCGTAGCGGAGCAAGCCTTCGATCGAATCCTGTAGCCGGCGGGCAGAGGAAAGCGCGGTTTCGAGTACCGAGGCGCCCTCCGGCGCATCGCGCGCATGCGCGAGCATCTGCACGACCGCGTGCAGCGGCTGCTGCAACTCGTGCGCCGTCAGCTCGGCGTAAAGCCGCAGATCCGCGTTCGAGCGCGCGAGCTCGGCGGCCTGTCGCGCGAGCTCGTCTTCGGCGCGTTTGCGCAAGAGCACGGGGCCGAGCTGGGCGGCGATCGCCGAGAGAACATTCGTCCAGCGCTCATCCTCGGTGCGGCGATGATCGGCGAAGAAGCCGAGCACCGCGACGACCTCTCCCTCCGCGAGCACCGGCACCGCCACGCCGGCGGCGAAGCCGACTCGACGAGCGGTGTCGATCCTCGGGCCCTCTCGCCGCGTTGTCGTGACGTCGATCCAGACCGGCCGCTTCTCCGCCCACACGGTTCCCGGCAGTCCTTCGCCGCGCGCCATCGTCTGCGGCGCACTCGCCTCGACGAAGAACGCCTCCATCTCCGGCGAGGCGGCCCACCACCCTGGGGCCAGCTCGAGCCGCGAGCGTTCGGCGTTCGGGATCCACATCTCGCCCGCCACCCAACCCGATTGCAGGCAGACCTCCCCGATGACCCCAGCGACTGCCGTCTCGAAATCCTCCGCCGAGCTGATCAGCATCGTCGCCGCGTGCAACAGGCGCAGCTCGTCTTCGGCTCTCCGCAGCTCGCTCATGTCGCGGATCGCCACGACCGCGCCCGTGCCGGACTCCGTAGGGAAGGGAGCAGACGAATACGCGACCGGGATCATCGAGCCGTCGCGCCGGAAGAACCAGTCGTCGTCGACACGAACGCTCTCGCCGGTCGTGCGCGGGCGGAGGAGGGGGCAGTCCTCGGGCGGGTACGGCGACCCGTCGGGCCGCTGGTAGTGCGTCGTCGCGTGGCTGTTCAGGCCGAGTAGCTCCGCCTCGTCGTCGTAGCCGAAGAGCTCTACGGCTGCCGGGTTCACGAAGGCGAAGTTGCCGTCGTGATCGACGATGTAGAGGCCGTCCGCGGTCTGCTCGGCGATTCGAAGCGGAGCTTCGTCACCGGCGGCCGCGGGGTGGAGTGTTCGCGGCCCGGTCGTCAGGCATTCGATTATTGCTGTGGCCGGGCGAGGGGTCTAGCGTGTCTCGCGAATGGACACGCGGGTCCTGCTGGTAGACGACCATGCCGTCGTCCGCGCCGGCATCCGGCTCGTCCTCGACCAGGCCGACGGGATCGAGGTCGTTGGCGAGGCGGGCACCGAGGAACGCGCGATCGTGCTTGTGCGCGCGCAGAAGCCCGACGTGGTCGTGCTGGACGTGCTCCTGCCCGGCAAGGGCGGAATCGCCCTCGTTCCCGAGCTGATCGATGCCTCACCGCGAAGTCACGTCCTGATGCTGTCGTCAAGCGCCGATCCCGGAACCGTCGAGAAGGCGCTCGATGCGGGCGCGACGGGCTACTCGATCAAGCGAACGACAGATACCGAGCTCGTGACCGCCGTGCAGGCGGTCGCCGCCGGAGCGAGCTACGTCCATCCCGAACTCGGGGCCAGCCTCGCTCGCGCCGGCCGAGCATCAGTTGGGCCCTTGAGCCCCCGCGAGCGCGACGTCCTACGACTCGTCGCACTCGGCCACACCAACCAGGAGATCTCCGAGCAGCTCTTCATCTCCACGCGCACGACCGAGATGCACCGGGCAAGCATCATGCGGAAGCTCCAGCTCGACACGCGAGCGCAGCTCGTCAACTACGCGCTCGCGAACGGCCTCATCGGTCCGAGCTAGCCGCGTCTTCGGCCGCGTAGAGCGCGGCGGTTTCGGCGGCTGCAGCCGCGATCCCCTCGCGCAGCGACCTCGGCGCGAGCACCTCGGCTTGGGGTCCGTACCCGAGCAAGCTGTGGAAGGCGTGGTCGAGCCCGTCGAACTGGGCGATCACCGTCGGCCGCTCGCCGCCGTCGTCGACGACGCGCGCGGCTCGGAGGTAGCGGACCCGGCTGCGCGGGACGCGTACGGTGACCTCGATCGGCGTCCGGCTGCGCTCGAATGCCTCCGAGCGCCGGGCCCAGGCGGCGGCGAGATCGAAGTCGGCAGGCCGAGCGCACGGCTCCGCGCGCTCCTTCGCCGAGACGATCCGCGACACCCGATACACGCGTTCGTCGCCGCGGCGCTGCGCGAGCAGGTACCAGACGCCGGCCTTGAGGACGAGGCCGAGCGGGTCGATCCGGCGCGAGACGACGGTCCCGCGCTCGCGGTAGCGAATGTCGATGCGCCGGCCGCGCCAGAGCGCTCCAGCGAGAACGGGCAGGTGCGGGACGCGATCCTCTTCGCGAAACCAGCCACGTGTGTCGACGTGGAAAAGCCGGGCCGCGCGACCTGCGCGGTCCTGCAGGTCTGCGGGCAGAGAGGCGAGGAGCTTCAGGCGCGCCGCCGCGAGCTCGCGTCCGAGGCCGAGCTCGGCCGCCGGCCCGACGAAGAGCGCCTCCGCCTCTGCAGCGTCGAGCCCTGTCAGCTTCGTCCGATAGCCGCGCTCGAGGCGGTAGCCGCCTGCCGGCCCGCGCACCGAGGCGATTGGCACCCCGGCCGCTGCGAGCGCCTGCGCATCGCGCTGAACCGTTCGCTCCGAGACGTCGAGCCGCTCGGCGAGCTCGGCGGCAGTGAGTTGCCCGCGCGTCTGCAGCACGAGCAGGAACGAGACGAGCCGGCTTGCGCGCACGCGCCGAGCCTATTCCACAAAGGCGACAGAAGATGGCGGGAATGGCCGCTATGGTCGCCGCCAATCGAAAAGGGAGGGACCACGATGGCTGTGAAGCCGATTCCGGAGGGGTACCACACCGTCACGCCGTACCTGGCCGTCGACGACGCGGCAGAGGCGATCGATTACTACAAGAAGGTGTTCGGCGCCAAGGAGCGTGTGCGCATGGACGCGCCCGGCGGCAAAATCGGCCACGCCGAGCTCGAGGTCGGGGACTCACTCGTGATGCTGTCCGACCCGTTTCCGCAGGCGTCGACGAAGCCGCCGCAGGAGCTGGGCGGCACGAGCGTGAGCGTGTTCCTGTACGTCGAGGATGTCGACGCGACGGTCAAGCAAGCAGTCGACGCGGGCGCGACGATCACGATGGAGGTCGCCGATCAGTTCTGGGGCGACCGGATGGGCTCGTTCACGGACCCCTTCGGCCACTCCTGGTCGATCGCGACCCACGTCGAGGACGTGCCGCCCGAGGAGATGGCCGAGCGCGCCAAGACGGCGATGGCTTCGATGAGCGCCTGAGACTGGGGCCGCGCGGCGGTCAGCTCCGAGCGAAAATTGGGTGGCTAAGCGCTGGAGCCGTGCTCGGCAGCCTCGGCATCGGCTTTCGTCTCGTGCACCGTGTCCGGCGGATGCTCAGGCGGCGCGTAAAGCGAATAGAGCTTCATGTCGGTTGAGCCCGTGTTCACGACGTTGTGCCACACGCCGGCGGGAATCACGATCGCCCAGTCGTCCTCGACCTCGTGTGTCTCGTCGATCCGCTCGTTCGTCTCGCCCAGTTCGACGCGGCCCTGACCGTCTTCAATTCGGATGAACTGGTCGTGAGTGGGGTGCGACTCCAGCCCGATGTCTTCGCCTGGTGCGAGGCGCATGACCGTGAGCTGCGCGTGCTCGCCGGTGAACAGGACCGTTCGAAAAGTCGTGTTATCGAGCGTTTCCCGCTCGATATCGCCTACCCAAGCCAACATTTCTCGTCCCTCCAGTCATTGGGTACCCGGCCGTCTATCGGGAAGCCAGCCCTCGCGGTACCGGGTCGTCTCACGCGGGCCGAACCGCTCGTACGCTTTCTCGGGATCGTCCGTCTCCTGCTCGACACCCGCGCCGTGGCGCAGCGCGGCCTCGTCGACGGAGTAAGCGCCCCAGTCTGGGCCGGTCGAGCGGTCGCGCGCACCGATCGCGACCACGAGGCAGGGGCCGTCTCCGGCCCCGATGATCACATGGTTGGTGCCCGCCGGGCAGTGCACGAAGTCCCACTGCCGTAGCGGGCGCTCCTCACCCTCGACGATGGCCAACGCCTCGCCGGCGATGACGAGGAAGTCCTCCTGGTCGGCCTCCCAGTGGTACATCGCCATCGGCTCACCCGGCGCGAGCGTGACGAGGTGGATCCCGACCTGCGAAAACTCCGGGTCGCCCTCGAACAGGCAGTAGGCGCCTCGCCCTTTGCCGGGGCGCCACCGTGCGTCGCGTGCGTTGAGGACGAACCAGCCGTCGCCCTTCGCGACGACGCCGTCGTCGGTCGATTCGAGGTGCGCCTCGGGAACCATCGGCGGGAACCTTACGCACCGCGCAGCGCTC
>JBKPFU010000035.1:0-15318 GCA_046728975.1 Actinomycetota bacterium
TCCAGCGGATACAGACCCGGCTGCGAAATCCCAATCTCTCTCCCGCCGAGCGCGAGCAGCTCGAGTACGAGCTAGGGCTCGACCGGCAGCGGCTGGCCGCGATTCAACGTGCCCGCGGCTCGACCGTCCGCCGTGCGCAGCTCGCGCGGGTCTCGCTGACGCTGACGACTCACAAGGCAGAAGCGGCGCCGGCGGGCAAGAGCCGTTTCGAGCGAACGCTCGACGACGCGCTGTCGGTGCTCGGCGCCGAGGTCGCAATCCTGCTCTACGTCGTACTGGTCGCGGGCCCGCTGCTCGTCCTGCTCGTCGGCGGCGTCCTCATCGCGCGGACGCAACGCCGCCGGCTCGAAGAGCGGCTGCTCGAGCGCGCGACCTAGAACACGGCGCTAGAAAGCAATCCAGCCGGGCAGCCTGCCGCGGGCGCCGACGGCGGCGTATCCGACCTGATAGTGGACGCCGTCGAAGCGGCCGCTGGTCACGATCAAGACGATTCGCCTCCGCTCGGCCGGGTTGCGGAAGAGCGTCGACATGATGACTCCCTTTCCCGGCCTGAACCGTTTCTCGACGACGCGGCGCCCTTTGGGGCCGCCGACGACGAGGGTGACGCGCGGCTTTGGACCGTCTCCGTAGGGGACTGCGATCACCACACCTCGGGCGCGTGCCGGCACGTGCACCGGCACGTAGTGCGTCGAGAGCCCGAAGACAGTGCGAACGGGCGTGGCGCGGGGCGCGACGGACGCCTGAAGCGAGTAGGCGTCACCCACCGCGAGCCCTCGTCGGTAGAGGCTCAAGGCAAAGTTGGTGAACACGCCGTAGAGCGACCCGACGCGGCTGCGCCTGAGCGCGAGATCGAGCTGCTTGACGCCGACGCGGGTCGGCCGCCCCGCGCGCTCGTCGGCCTGCAGCTGCGCGAAGTATCGCGGCAGGATGCCGCCGTTCACCCGCGCGAGATGCAGCCACCACCAGGCGCCGCCGTAGCAGTGGACGCAGCTGAAGCGTTCGTCGTAGAGCGGGAGCCACGGCCTGCTCAACCAGGCGTCGAGGTAGTCCTTCATTGCGAGGTCGTCGAGGCGGGGGAAGACGAGCATCGAGAGCGCGGTCGCGCTGCCCTCGAAGGCCCAGAGCGGGACCTGCCCGCTCAGGATGTAGGAGAACTGGACCACGTGGAAGAGCTCGTGCGCAACCGCGATACGAACGCTGCCGAGCGGCCTGACCTGCCCAGTGTCGAGGCGCGGCGAGATGAGCACGAACGTTCCGCCCTCGGCCACGCGCGGCGTGAAGGTGAACCCGAGGACGCCGGCGGGCAGGCTCTTGATGTAGATGTCCGGTTTGGCGTCGGGCCCGGCCGTGTCCGGCAGCGGCCGCTTGAAGCCGTGGCGCTCGTAGTAGAGCAGCGCCCTTTCGGCCGCCTGGCTCACCTCCTCGACGTAGTCGGGGCGGCCGCTTGCGTCGTCGTCTGCGAGCGGCGGCGCGTCTGGCCCCGTCGTCACGTAGTGGACGACCGCGCGGGCGCCGACGTACGGCGGCGCCTCGGGCGCCGTATACGCGTAGCTGCCTGCAGTCGTAGGTCGCAGGACCGCGGCCGGATCGGCCGCGTAGGCGGAGCTCGCTCCGATGACCAGAGCGAGACCGCCGGCGGCCATGAACGCGAGGACTCGGGCCACAGGCATGCGGTGAAGGTTTCGGCAGAGGCTCGCCGGCGGGCGTCCCTCAAACGAGGGAGGACGCCGCTGCGAGGACGCGCGCGTCGTCGCCGGGTCGGCCCACGATCTGGAGCGAGGCTTCGCCGGCGGGAACGGCCAGCGCGGGCCAGCCGAGCGCGTTGATCGGGTAGGTGAAGTGCGTGAGCGCGTTGCGGACGTCGAGCTCGAGCGCGCCGACCGGCGGAGGTAGGACAGGCATCGTTGGCGTCACGACAAGGTCGAAGCCTTCGAGAGCCTCGAGTGCGCGCTCGCGGTACTCCTCGCGGTTCCGCGCGCCTGCTTCGTATTCACGGTCGGTCACCTGAAGGCACTTCTCGATCTTCGCCCGCACGTCCGGGCCGTATTCGTCTGCGTGCTCGGTGAAGAGCTCCCCGTGGACGTCGGCCACCTCGCGCATGAAGACCTTGGACGTGCCTTTCGGGCGCGGGAAGTCGATCGACTCGCGCTCGGGGAACCACGCCGCGGCCGCCTCCTCGACGGCGACTCGAACGGCCGGTTCCGCCTCGTCCAGCCAGCCGAGGGCGACCCGGACGTCTTCCGGCTGCGCGCGACGGCCGCCGAAAACCTCCATGAACTCGACACAGCGCTCGATCGTCTCTGCGATCGGGCCGGCGTGGTCGAAGCTGGGCGCGAGCGGAAAGCAGCCGTCGAGGGGAACGTTCCCGTGCGTCGGCTTGAAGCCGACGAGACCGCAGCAGGCCGCGGGGATGCGGATCGAGCCTCCGGAGTCGGTGCCGAGCCCAACGTCTGCGAGCCCCGCGGCCACCGCCGCGGCCGAGCCGCCGCTCGAGCCTCCGGCGATCAGGCCGGGGCGGCGCGGGTTCGGGACGGTCCCGAAGTGGGGGTTCTGCGACGTGACGCCGTAGGCGAACTCGTGCAGGTTCGTCTTCCCGATGTCGCCGTAGCCGGCAGCCTCGAGGACTCGAACCGCTTCCGCGGTCTCGCTTGGAACATGGTCGGCGAAGAGGATCGAGCCGTAGGTGGTGACGAGGCCCGCCGTGTCGAAGAGATCCTTGACCGCGAGCCGGATCCCCGGCGCCGGGTGCTCCGGCCGCGCCAGGAAGATCCCGGGCAGCTCAGTAGTCGGAGACTGCGTTGTAGATCAGCGCGACGACGAGGGTCCCGACCGCGAGCAGGATGAACAGCCCGAGGAGCGCGAGGCCCCAGATCATGTTCCTGCGGTTGACCTTGGGCTCGTGCCCGACGGGCTCGGAGTATGTGCTCGGAGGCGGCGGCTCCCGCGGCGGCTCGCTCATGCGATTCCGACGCTCAGCGCCGCTGCGACGAACAGCAAAGCCAGGTACAGAAGCGAGAAGTGGAAGAGCGCTCCGGCGCGCGCCGGCGTCGTCTCGTGCCGGACACGCACCGCGAGGCGGACGAATGCTGCTCCGAGCAGCACTGCCGCGCCGAGGTAGATCCAGCCGAAGGCGTATGCGACCGCAAGCGTGAACGAGACGAGCAGGATCGAGTAGAGGAGGATCTGACGCGCCGTCTCCGCATCACCGCGGACGACGGGCAGCATCGGGATTCTCGCCGCCTCGTAGTCGCGCTTGATCAGCAGCGCGAGCGCCCAGAAGTGCGGCGGCGTCCACAGGAAGACGATCAGGAAGAGGAAAAGTGCGGGCAGCGCCAGGTTCCCGGTCGCCGCGGCCCAGCCGACGAGCGGCGGCACGGCGCCTGCCGCCCCGCCGATGACGATGTTCTGCGGCGTCGAGCGCTTCAGCCAGCGTGTGTAGACCAGGACGTAGAAGAGGTTCCCGACCAGCGCAAGCGCAGCCGTGAGGACGTTCACCGTGCTGGCGAGCAGGACGAAGGAGAACGCGGACAGAGCCAGGCCGAACTCGAGCGCGCGCGTGGCCGGAACGCGCTCCTCCGCCACCGGCCGGTGATCGGTGCGGCGCATCAGGCGATCGATGTCGCGGTCGAGCACGTGGTTGAGCGCGCTCGCGCCGCCACACGCGAGCGCACGGCCGGCCATCGCCGCCGCCGCGAGCCCGACCGGCGGCAGACCTTGTGTTGCAACACACATTCCACAAAACCCCGTGAGCAGCAGGAGCGACATGATCCGGGGCTTCGTCAGCGTCACGTAGTCGCGCCAGGAGGACGCTGGAACTTTCTCGCCTCGGTATGCCTGCGCCGTGGTCACGAGTGCAGCCGCAAGTGCCAAGGCAGAGATGGTGGCGTGCAACAGAAGCTCCGTCACGAGCGCGGCTGCGCCGAACAGGACGAAAGCTGCCGCGGCGCTTGGGAGGAGGCGCCGGTGCGCGGTCCAGGCCGCCACGAGAACCGCCGCGAGCGGCGGCAGCGCGAGCGCGGCGAGCAGGCGGTGTGCGGTGCCGAGCTCGAGCGCGCCGCTCACGACGGCGAGCGCGGTCCCCGCGGCTCCTGCCAACGCGGTCAGCCGAAGCCACGGCCCCGGCGTCATGGCCGCGGCTCCCGGCGTCCAACGAGTCGACCGGTCATTTCAGACGGCCGTCCGGGCAGAGCCCGATCGGCCTGAAAGAGACACCGCAAGCGGCGTCTCATACCCTCGCCTCCGCCACGCGGCGGCGCACATCGCGCAAGGGGCGTGCGCTGGTCACGTAGGGAACCTTGTCGAAATTGTGCGGCGGCGGGGGCGAGGTCGTGTACCACTCGAGCGTGTCCCCAAGCCAAGGGTCGGCCACCGCCCGGCGGCCCGTGCGCGACGTCTTCACGACGTTGACCACGAAAGCAAGCATGCCGAACGCCATCACGTAGGCGCCGATCGTCGAGATCAGGTTCCACGCCTGCATCCAGCCGTTCCCGTTCCAGGTGTAGACCCTGCGCGGCATGCCCATCAGGCCGAGGAAGTGCTGTGGGAAGAACGCGAGGTTGATCCCGATGAAGAAAAGCCAGAAGTTCAGCTTGCCGAGCCGCTCGTCGAGCATCCGCCCGAACATCTTCGGCCACCAGTAGTAGAGGCCGGCGAACAACCCAAATACGGAGCCGCCGAAGAGCACGTAGTGCATATGGGCGACGACGAAGTACGTGTCGGTCGCCTGCCAGTCGAACGGGAACGCCGCGACGAAGATCCCCGAGAGGCCGCCGATCGTGAAGACCGCGATGAAGCCGAGCGCGAACAGCATCGCCGTGTCGAAGACGATGTTCCCGCGCCACGTCGTCGCGAGCCAGTTGAAGATCTTCACGCCGGTCGGAACCGCGATCACCATCGACGAGAGCATGAAGAACGCCTGGAGGTACGTCGGCAGCCCCACCGAGAACATGTGGTGCGCCCAGACGAGCATCGAGTAGAAGCCGATCGCGACCGTCGAGTAGGCGATCGCCTTGTAGCCGAAGATCGGCTTGCGTGCGAAGACCGGGATCACCTCGGAGACGATCCCCATCGCGGGCAGAATCATGATGTAGACCTCAGGGTGCCCGAAGAACCAGAAGACGTGCTGGTAGAGCACTGCGCTTCCACCTTCGTTCGGCAGGAAGAAGTGCGTGTCGAGCTGGCGGTCCATCAGCAGCAGGGTCAGGCCCGTGGCGAGCACAGGCAGCACCGCGACGAGCAGCCACGCGTAGATCTCGATCGACCAGACGAAGAGCGGCAGGCGCATCCACGTCATTCCGCGCGTCCGCATGTTGTGAATCGTCGCCAGGAAGTTGATCGCGCCGGCGAACGACGACAGGGTGAGGATGTGCAGCGACAGGATCCACAGGTCCTGGCCGTTGCCGCCCGTCTGCTCCGAGAGCGGTGGGTAGCTGTACCAGCCGGACTTCGCTGCTCCGCCCGCGGCGAACCAGCTGCCGAAGAGGACGATTCCGCCGAAGAGGAAGAACCAGTACGAGAGGGCGTTTAGGCGCGGGAACGCCATGTCCCGCGCGCCGATCATCAGCGGGACGAGGTAGTTCGCGAACCCCGCGAACACAGGCACGACGACCAGGAACACCATGGCCGTGCCGTGGATCGTGAACAGCTGGTTGTAGGTGTCGCGCGTGAAGACCGTCTCGTTCGGGCGCGCAAGCTGCGAGCGCATCAAGAGCGCGAAAATCCCGGCGAGCACGAAGAAGAAGAGCGCGGTCGAGATGTAGAGGATCCCGATCCGCTTGTGGTCGACCGTCGTCAGCCAACTGGAGACGCGCCCGCGGGAAACGACGACGGAAACGGGAACCGTTTCTGCTCTAGCCGCCACCGCCGGCTCCCTTCGGCGCGAACCGCTGCCGCGCGTAGGCGAGCAGCGCGTTTAGCTGGACGTCGCTCCAACCGGCGCCGACCGCCGGCATCTTGCCGCGCCCGTTCTCGAGCAGCGTCGTCAGTCCGCGCCGATCGCCCATCAGCGGGTTCTGGTCGATCTTCGGCCCGATGAATCCCTGGCCCCGAAAGCCGTGGCAGCTGGCGCAGACGCCCTCGAAGGTCATCTTTCCGAGGGTCGAGGTCGCCGCTCGCTGCGCCTGGGCCTCGGCTTGGAGCCACCGGGCGAACGCGTCCGCCGGCACCGCCTCGACACGAGCCTTCATGTCGGCGTGCTGGATGCCGCAGAACTCCCCGCACTGACCCCTGAACGTCCCGGGCTGGTCGGTCTGAAACCAGGTGTGGTTCGTCTTGCCGGGGATCGCGTCGAACTTGCCGCTGAGCGCGGGGATCCACCAGCTGTGGTCGACGTCGGGCGACGTGATGTCGAGCGTGACTACGCGCTCGGCGGGGACGCGCATGCGGTTCACCTGCACGACCCCGTTCGGGTACGTGAAGTTCCAGTAGAACTGCCGGCCCTCGACGTGCACATTCAGCCGGTCGCCGGCGCTTGCGGACGGCACGTCCTTGATTCCCGGCAGCTTGTAGAAGACGAAGCTCGCGATCGCGACGAGGATCAGGACCGGCGCCGCCGTCCAAATCAGCTCCAGCCGCGTCGACCCGTGGATCTGCGGGCCGTCCACGTCGCGCCGCCGTCCCCGGCTGCGGAAGCGGACGATGAACGCGACCAACGCTCCTTCGACGAGCAGGAAGATTCCGCCCGTGATCCCGAGGATGAGCCAGTAGATGTCCCGGATCCGCTCGGCGTTCGGCGACTCGGCCGGGGGCGCGATGCCGCCGTTTGTCGCCGCCGCCGCCGGAACGAGCACGAGCGCGAGGAGGACGGCGAGTGCGAGCTTCCGGCGCACGAGCGGTGGCATTCTATGAGGGTGGCTGACCGGACGCGCGTCCAGCTTCCGGCGGGCGTCGGCGATGAGTTCGAGGTCTACGTGAACGGGATCGCCCAGCGAGAGGGGAACGACTTCCGGCGGGAGGGAAACGAGCTCGTGTTCGAGCGCAGGCTGGCGCGCGAGGGACGACTCGGCTTCTGGCGCTGGCTCTCCCTGTTCCTCGGCGTCGCCGGCACCTATCGCCAGAACGACAGCGTGGACGTCGTCTACGAAACGGCCGGGCGTCGCACCGTCGCCAGCGGCCTGCCGCTGATCGGCGCCGATTGAAAAGCGCTCAGAGGTGGGCCCAGAGGACGACGAGACCGAGCGCGGCCGCGGCGCCGAGCACCGCCACGAGGACGACGAGCCAGGTGGATTCGCCGCCGCCGTCGGCGGTCGCAGGCGCGGCCGTCGCCGCCGGGGCCTTACCGGTGACGAAGGCGTAGCTCGCGCTCACCTTCCCCTCCGAGTCCGGGCTTGCAAGAAACGTTCCATATTGGCGGAAGCGGCCGTACTCGAGGTTCGCGCGGGTCACCCGCTCGAGGAGGTCGCCGCCGCGCGGGCGCAGCTCGTCCAGCGGAACGACCGGCGTCACGTTGATCGTCACGCGGGGCGAGACGTTCTCGGCGGCGCTCCCTTTCGTCCTGAGCTCCAACTCGAGCGGCTTCGGCGAACGGAGGATCCTGGAGAAGGACACCGGACGCCCGCCGGGCACCTCGATGCGCCCCGAGACCCGAAGCGGCGCCGCGACCGTGATCGATCGCCGGCGCAGCGGCCCCTGCGCCTCGACGACGATCTCGGGTGCCGGCAGCCCACGCTTCACGGCGGCTCGAACGGTCGCGAGCGCCCGGATGAGCTCGGAGCGGGCGATCCTCGTCGAGAACGTCAGAGCCTTGACCGCCGTCGCGTTCGTCAGATGGACGCGAACGCTGCCATCCTTGGCGGCCTCGACGCGAACCCGGATCGGCAGTTGCGCCGCGGCCTCTGTCGCTCGGAGCTCCGCATTCGCAGCGAGGAGGCGCCTTCTCGCCGAGAAGCCCTGCCAGAGGATCTGGTCGCGGCGAAGCCCGGGATCAGATTGGCTGCCGGCCGCGCGCTGGACGCCGGCGATCGGCCCTGTCACGGCGAAGGTGTAGTCGCCCGTCCCCGAGACGACCAGCCGCTGCAGCACCGAAATCGCGACGGGCTTGCCCGTTCGATCGAGCGCGGCGCGAACGCGCTCGCGGCTGTCGATTCGCCGCGGGAAACGGACCTCGAGGACCGGCGCCGCGGGATTGTTGCTCCGGACCGGCGGCACCGGCGGAAGCAAGATCGACGGTGACGGCAGCGCCACGGCGTTTGTCTCAGCCGCCGCGCGCGCGGCCAGCCCAAGCGCCAGCAGCGCCCCCGCGGCTACTGCTGCTGGGAGATGACGGGCAGCGTCGACGATAGGGGGTCGTCCTTGACGGGGCGATACGTCATTTCGGAGAAGCGCGCGAAGTAGACGTCGTCGTCGACCACGCCCTCGTGGTTGCGGCGGTTGAAGCCGCGCTCGTCGCCGTTCGCCCCGCGCGTCGTGACCTCTTCCAGCGCGCGGATCACGTCCTCGCCGTCGGCGCTCTTCGCCGACTGGATCGCCGCCGCGAGCACGTTCACGAAGTCGTACGGATACATCGCGTAGTCCGGCGGCTGTACGACCGGACGTCCGGCCGGCGTTCGGACTCCGATCTTCTCGGCGCCGTAGGCGGCCTCGTATCGCTCCCGGAAGGACTCGAACAGCGCGGGGCCAACCTCGGCCGTCATGCGGCCGGAGGCGAAGGTGAGGCCGTCGACCCACTCGGGCCGGTCGGCGAGCTGCTGGCGGACGAGCGGGTCCTCGCCGGAAGGCGGCGTGTAGACGGGCACGTTCCACCCCGACGCCCGCGCAGCCGACAGGACCCCGGCGACCGTCGGTGCCTGCGCCCACACCAGAAGCGCGGTGGCGTGCGCGCGGCGCGCGCGGAGCACCTGCGGCGCGAAGTCGGTCGCCCCGCCCGGGAGGGTCAGCTTGATCGCGACGGCCTCGGGATTGGAGCCGAACGCCTTCGCCAGGGCCTCGGCGCCCTGCTGGCCGTAGCCGGTGTCGTCGTGCAGGAGCGCGATCTTCAGGCCCTTCGGGATCAAGTACTCGGCCAGCCGAAACGCGACGCCGCGATCTGTCGGCGCGATCCGGAAGACGTTCGGGCGCCGTTCGGGATCGACGAGGGCGATCCCTCCCTGGTAGACGATCCCGATCGGGATGTGGGCTCGGTTCGCGATCTGCCAGGAGGCGTCGACGCCCGTCCCCTCGTCGACGATCGCGATCGCGTCGTCCTCCACGGCGCGCCGCACGTTGCGGACAGCGCGACCCGGCGAGAGCGCATTGTCCAGGCGCTTGATCCTGAGCCGGTAGTGGTCGTCGGCGCTGGCGATCCCGCCACGCGCGTTGATCTCGTCGACAGCGAGGCCCGCGCCGCGGGCGATCGTCTCGCCGACGAAGGGCGTCCTCGAGAACGGCGCGTTGACGACGACTACCAGCGTCTTCGTGCTGTGCGATCCCGAGCCGCCGCAGCCGGCCGCGACCACGGCGGCGAGAAGAATCAGCTTCCGCACTCCTGAGGAGTCTAGGAGGGCGCCAGTCGCTGACGCCCGAGGTACGCCGCACGGACCGCCGGGTCACGGCCGACCTCCTCAGGGGTGCCGCGTGCGATCACGAGCCCGGCCTCGAGGACGGTCGCGCGGTCGGCGACGGCGCGCACGAGGCGGAGGTTGTGCTCGACGAGCAGGATCCCCAGGCCCTCGTCGCGCAGTCGCCGCAGGATCGCCGCGAAGTTGTCCAGCTCTTGGGCGGAGGCCCCGGCTGCGGGCTCGTCGAGCAGGAGGGCCTGTGGCCGCGTGGCGAGCGCGGAGGCGATCATCAGCAGCCGGCGGTCGAACGAGGGCAGCTCGTCGGCGCGTCTGCAGGCAGCGCCCTCCAGCCCGACGCCGGCGAGGGTTTCGAGCGCAAGGCGCCGCATGCGCTCATCCTCGGAGCGGGAGCGGGGCGTCGCGAACAGCGTCCGGACCGGGCCGCCGAAGTCGCGTCGGAGCGAGCCGCCGACGAGCACGTTCTCGAGCGCGGTCAGGTCGCCGAAGACCGCCGTCGCCTGAAGGGTGCCGACGATCCCCCAGAGCACGCGATCGCGGGGGCCGAGCTCGGTCACGGGTCTCCCGCGCCAGACGACTTCGCCCCGGTCGGCGCGGAGGGTGCCGGTCAGGAGCCGGAGCACAGTCGTCTTGCCCGACCCGTTTGGGCCGAGCAGGGCGTGAATCTCGCCGGGGTGGAGGTCGATGTCGACGTCGTCGGCGGCGGCAAGCGCCCCGTAGTGCTTCGTCAACCCGCGGGCGGAAAGGGCGTCTGTGGCTGCCGCTGTGAGGCGGGCAGGGCGCGAAACGGAGGGTGGGCGCCGAGGCCGCGCGAGGCGCCGCCGGAGGGCCGGAATCGCGCCCTCGTCGCCGAGGCCGAGGACGATCAGAAGGATGATCGCGGCGAGCAGCGTCTTGAGTCTCTCCGCCGACACCGCTTCCAGCCGCCCGAGCGGATCGGCCGCCCTGGCGAGAAGCGCGAGCACGCCGACTCCGACCAACCCGCCTGCCGCCGCCGTCGTGCCGCCGAGCATGACGGCGACGAACAGCTCGAAGGAACGGAACGGCCCGTACTCGCCCGGATCGGCCACGCCGGCAAGCTGGACCGCGAGCGCTCCGGCCAGCCCTCCGATCGCGGCGGAGGCGACGAAGGCGCTGAGTCGCAGGCGCGCGACGGGGACGCCGAGCGCGACGGCGGCCCCCGCGTGCTGGCGCACGCTGGCGAGTGCGAGCCCGACCGCGCCGCGCCTCAGCGCGAAGAACGCGAGCATGGCGAGCACGACGAGCGCGAGCGCGAACTCGTAGTGGTCGACGGAGCTGAGATCGGGCGCGGGGACAACGAGGCCCTGGGAGCCGCCGGAAAGCTCGGGGAAGGCGATCAGGGTGAGTGCGACGAGCCAGGTAAGGATCCAGGTGCTGACCGCGACCAGCACTCCGCGCAGCCGGGCCACGCCGAGGCCGGTCACGAGCCCCGCGGTCGCCGCGACGAGCGTTCCGACCACGATCGCCGGGACGGTCGGCCAATCCGCCTTCGCCTGCAGCAGCGCCGCGCCGAACGCGCCGATTCCCATGAACGCGCCCTGGCCGAGCGACGGGATCCCGGCGAGGCCGACCGCGAAGGCGAGGCCGGTCGCGGCGAGCGCGAGATAGAGCGACGAGGCGATCGAGTCGTACTGAAGCGACGGAACGACGGCCGGGAGGAGCGCGGCAACCACGACCGCGGCCGCGGCGGCAGTCCCCCAGTGCGTCCACGAGCGCCGCGCATCGCCCGCGGCGTCCCCGAGGGCCGCACGTGTGGTCTCGAGAACGCTCATGGCCGACGTCACGCGGGCGTCGACCGCTCGCTGACCGAGCGGATCCCGATCAGCGCGAGCGCGAACGCGAGCGGAAGTACCTGGCTGTACTCCGGCCCCAACTCGGCGTTTCCGATCTCGAGGTTCGCGATCGCCGACTCGATGACGCCCAGTACCAGGCCAGCCGCGAAGGCGCGCCAAGGCGACCCGAAGCGCACGACGACGGCCGCCACAAGCCCCTTCACGCCGAGAAGGGCTCCGGCCTCGACGCCAAAGGGGGCGCTCGGCGCCGCCGCGACGGCCGCGACCGCTGCGACTCCCCCCGCCAGACCGAATGCGAGCGCGACCCAGCGCTCCACCGGGACGCCGACGATCCGCGCCCCCTCCGCGTCCGCCGCGATCGCCTGCAGCCCCCGGCCAAAGCGCGTCCGCTCGAGCGTCCAGGTTGCGAGCGCGGCCAGCGCAACAGCTACCGCGACGACGTAGAACGCCCGCACCTGAATCGACGCGCCGCCGAGCGTCACCACGCCGCTCTCGCCGACCCTGCGGAAGGGAATCGGATCCGGAAAGACGTAGCTGGGCCGCGTGAACAACGCCTCCACTGCGCTCCGCAAGGCGAATGCCACCGCGACCGTGCCGGCGACCCAGCCGATCGTCGACCCTCGTGCAAGGTGCGGCTGGATCGCCAGGACGTAGCCGGCGATCCCTGCTCCCACGCAGACGACGACGCCCAGTGCGAGTGCGAGTGCGAATCGCCCCCCCGAGATGCTCGTCTGGCTCACCGGGCCCGTGCCCGCGGCGACCAGGAGCGTCACGAAGACGCCGAACCCGATCAGGTCGCCGAGCGCGAAGTACACGATCCCCGTGAGCCGGTAGAGCAGCGAGTACCCGATCGCGACGAGGCCGTAGACGGCGCCCGTCGCGAGGCCTGTCACGAGCACCTGGAAGAAGAGGCTCACGGCCGCGAAACCTTAAGCCGGGCGAGCGCCCTATGATCGACGCGTGGCCAAGCGTCGGCAGTACCTGAAGGGCTACGTGCTGCTCGAGCTCTCCGTCGCCAACGCGTTCGCGAGCCAGGTGTTCGACCGCGAGCTGGTCCGTCTCGGCCTGCCTCCACAGACGCAGGTCGGAATGCTGGCGTTGATTCACCTGCACGGCCCGATCACGCCGACGGGTCTCGAGCATGCGAGCGGATTTCCTCAGACGACCGTGCGCGAGCGCGTTCAGGGACTCATCGACGCCGGCCTCGTCGAGCGGCGCCCAAACGAGGCCGACAAGCGCTCCTATTTCGTTGATACGACGGCGGAGGGCGACGCGTTTCTGCGCGCAACCTTGCCGGCGGCACGCGCAGCCGAGCGCACGCTCGACGAGCACACGGGGATACCCATGCAGCGCTACCAGGAGTTGCTGGTGCGGCTGCGTGAGGCGTGCCAGGCGATCCTCGCCGAGGACGCTGAGATTAAGCCTGCGTTAAGAAGCGCGGATTCGCGCTAGAAACTAGCGCGGATCCGCGCTAGTTTCGAGCGCGGATGCGACTCCTTTCGCTCCTCGTTGTGGCGGCCGCCGCCGGAGTTGTCCTCAACCCTGCCACGGCAAAGCGGCCGCCACAACGACATGCCAGGCCGACGATCTCGTGAAGAGCGGCGTCGTCGTCATTGCCGCTCCGGCGGTCATCGCCGCACCACGGTGAAGCGCGTTTCTCTCGTCATGCCGCTGTCGACGCTGCTCTTCCGGGTCCGACGTCTCGAGCGGCGCGGGCACGCCGAACGGTTGGCGAACCCTGACGACGGCCGCTCCTACCTGATCCGCCTCACACCCGCCGGCAAACAGCTGCTGAATCGCGCCCGCCCCGCGTTTCGCGCGAAGGCCGCAGCCGTCGAGGCACGCCTCGGCAAACGCGAAGTGGCGGCGCTCCGCGAAGCGCTATCGAGGTTCCGCGAGGCGGTCGACGCCGTCGAGCAGCGCCCAGTTGCCCGCAAGCGCGGCCTCGGCCGCTCCGGCTAGACGATCCGCGCCCTCCGGAGAAGTCAGCCGCTCGAGCAGCTCGCGTCCCTCGCGCGCGTGCACGTGGTCGCGCTCGGCATGCACCGCGAAGTAGGCCGTGCCGGGCGACTCCGCCTCGAAGCCGTAGTGCTCGACGAGCCCGGCGAGCTTCGTGTTCGAAACGTCCGGCTGGCCCGCCTCTATCGCGTACAGAATCGCCGCGGCCTCGAGCGGGTCTTCGGCGGCCGTCCACGCCGCCACGCACCGCTCGGTCTCAGGCAGAGGGGCCTGCTCGTCGGCATCGAGCGCCGCCCTGAAGTCGTCCCACAGCGCGACGTGGGTGCGCTCCTCCTCGGCGTGCTCGCCCGCCGTCTCGGCAGCGTCCGCCAGCGCGACCACCGCGTGCCGGTACTGGCCCGCGTAGCACGCCAGCTCCTCACGGGTCAACTCACCGCGCTCCCAGCGCACGTAGAAGGGATGCTCGAGGATGTTCCATCGCGCGCGGGCGGCGTCGATTCGGTCGATCACGCTCATCTGGTTCCTTTCGCTCGGGAGGCGCGAGCGTAACCCGCCACGCGGTTGGCAGACTTAGAGACATGACGAAGGTTGAAAAGACCGAAGAGCAGTGGCGGGCGGAGCTAACGCCCGAGCAATACCGAATCCTGCGCCGGAAGGGCACCGAGGCGCCATTCAGCGGCGAGTACGACCACGTGTTCGAGCCCGGCACATACCGCTGTGCCGGCTGCGGAGCCGAGCTCTTCGTCTCGCAGACGAAGTACGACTCCGGCTGTGGGTGGCCGGCCTTCTACGCGCCTGCGAGCGAGGAAGCGATCGACGAAGAGACCGACGCGAGCCACGGGATGATCCGCACCGAGGTGATGTGCGCGAACTGCGGCGGCCATCTCGGCCACGTCTTCCCGGACGGGCCGGCGCCGACCGGGCAGCGCTACTGCATCAACTCGGCTGCACTGAAACTGGAGGAGGAGTAGTGGAGAAGAAGGCAACGTTCGGCGCGGGCTGCTTCTGGGGAGTCGAGGCCGCTTTCCGCCAGATCGACGGCGTGACAGGGACGCGCGTCGGCTATTCGGGTGGCGCGCTCGAGAACCCCACCTATGAGGACGTCTGCTCGCACACGACCGGGCATGCCGAGGTCGTCGAGGTCGCCTACGACCCCGAGCAGGTTTCCTACGACCAGCTGCTCGATGTCTTCTGGGGAAAGCACGACCCGACGCAGCTGAACCGCCAGGGCTGGGACATCGGTGACCAGTACCGCTCGGTCGTCTTCTTCCACGACGAGGAACAGCAGGAGGCGGCGCTTCGCTCGAAGGCGGAAGAGCAGGCGCGTTACTCGAAGCCGATCGTCACGTTGATCGAGCCCGCGCAGACGTTCTACGAGGCCGAGGACTACCACCAGCAGTACCTCGAGAAGCGCGGCCGGGCGACCTGCACACCCGCGCTGCAGCGACAAGCCGTTTAGTCCCAAACGAGCGGGTTTAGCGGGTCGCGGGCGAAGCCCACGGCCCGCCCTCAGTCCACGAGCGCGAGGGTCTCGTCGAGCACGGCGAGGCCCTCGTCGAGCTCCTCGCGCGTGATCGTGAGAGGCGGGGCGATCATCACGACGTTCCAGTGGACGAAAAGGTAGAGGCCGCGCTCCATCGCGGCGTTCGCCAGCCGCGTAACCGGCGCGGCCGCTTCGCCGGTGGCATTGAACGGGACCAGGGGCTCGCGGGTCTTCCGGTCACGCACGAGCTCGAGGCCCCAGAAGAGGCCCTTGCCGCGTATGTCACCGATCGAAGGATGGCGCTCCGCGAGCTTCGGTAGCTCCTCGTCGAGCACGTCTCCCATCGCGGCTGAGTTCTCGACGATCCCCTCCTCGCGAAACGCCTCGATGGAGGCGACCGCCGACGCGCAGGCGAGGACGTGTCCGGAGTAGGTCAGGCCGCCGGCGAAGTACTTGTCCTCGACCCAATCCGCGATCTTCTCGTTGACGATCATCGCGCCGAGCGGCACGTAACCGGAGTTGATCCCCTTGGCCACCGTGAGGATGTCGGGGACGACGTCCCAGTGCTCGC
>JBKPFU010000036.1:0-3979 GCA_046728975.1 Actinomycetota bacterium
GTCGACGACCACCACGCGATCATCCCGACCGACATCGACCACGACGTCGACGAGTTCACGCCCGACGAGCGGCGGGTGTTCGACCTCGTCGCGAGGCGGTTCCTCGCCGTCTTCCACCCGCCGGCCCGGTACGCGCGCACGACGATCATCACGCTGGTCGAGGAGGAGCGGTTCCGCACCCGCGGCAAGGTCACGCTCGAGGCCGGCTGGCGCGGCGTCTACGGCGTCGAGGCCGACGATCAGCAGAAACAGGACGAAGAGGGCGAGAACGAAAGCGCCGAGCTGCCCCGGCTCGAGCAGGGCCAGTCGGTGAAGTGCGTCTCAGCCGAGCTCGAGGACAAGCAGACGAAGCCGCCGCCGCGCTACACCGAGGCGACGCTGCTCTCGGCGATGGAGACCGCCGGCAAGCGGATCGACGACGAGGAGCTTCGCGAGGCGATGAAGGAACGCGGTCTCGGCACTCCGGCGACCCGCGCGGAGACGATCGAGACGCTGATCCGCCGCGAGTACATCGAGCGCGCCGGCAAAGACCTCCAGCCGACCCCGAAGGGGCTCCAGGTGATCACCATGCTCGAGGAGCATCCGTTGACCTCCGCCGAGCTCACCGGCGATTGGGAGAAGCAGCTCTCCGACATCGAGCACGGGAACGGTGACCGCAGCAAGTTCATCAAGGGGATCGCCGACTTCACGCGGTCGACGGTCGAGCAGATCGCGGCGCTCGACAAGGAGAAGCTCCGGCCTGAGCGCGTCGAGCTCGGGCTGTGCCCGCGGTGCGGTACCGAGACCGGCGAGATCATCAAGGAGAACTCGAAGGCCTACGGCTGTACGAGCTGGAAGAGCCGCGAGGAGCCAGGCTGCGGCTTTGTCATCTGGAAGCGGGTGGCCGGCCGCACGATTACCCCCGAGGTCGCCCGGCAGCTGCTGGAGGAGGGTCGCAGCCGCGAAGTCCTCTCAGGCTTCCGCTCCCGCGCCGGCAAACCTTTTCGCGCCCGCCTCGTCTTGAACGAGGAGGGGAAGGTGGAGTTCGACTTCCCCCAGCGGGCGCAAACCAAAGAGGCAGCTGTCGCGGAATAACCGTTTGAGCTTGTTCGTTGTACGAGTGACTGCCCGTGGGGGTCGCTTTCCCATGGTCATTCGAGGAGAATGTTCTTAGAGTGCGAAAGTTCGATAAGGCCACAACATCTAGGGAATCAGAGGAGAAGTTGACTCACCATTTGCAGGAACTTTTGGAGTCCGAGCAGACCCGCGCGCTGATCGAGGGTGTGGAAGAGCGCGGCTTCGTCGAGCCGGCCGAGCTCGAGGCGCTTGCGCTCGAGCACGACCTCGGTGAAGAGGACATCGAGCAGCTGTCTCGCGAGCTCGAAGCGATCGGCGTTGAGATCCGGCACCCCGCCGAAGAGGAGCGCGAGCAGGCGCCGGAGCGGCCGACCCCCGACCCCGACCTGGTCGTCGGCTCGGCCGACTCGCTGCAGCTCTTCCTCGCCGACATCGGCAAGCACAAGCTGCTGACGGCCGCCGACGAGGTGGCGCTCGCGAAGCGGATTGAGCGTGGTGATCTGGTCGCCAAGCGGCGCATGATCGAGTCGAACCTGCGCTTGGTGGTCTCGATCGCCAAGGGCTACCGCGGCCTCGGCGTGCCGTTCCTGGACCTGATCCAGGAGGGGACGCTCGGCCTCAATCGCGCCGTCGAGAAGTTCGACTGGCGGCGCGGCTACAAGTTTTCGACGTACGCGACGTGGTGGATTCGCCAGTCCGTGCAGCGCGCGGTCGCGAACCACGCGCGCACGATTCGCGTCCCCGTTCACGTCGTCGAGCGCCAGCAGAAGCTGGGCCGCGCCGCGCGCCGGCTCGAGGTCGAGCTCGGCCGCGAGGCGACGAAAGACGAGCTCGCCGAGGCGACCGGCCTTCCGATCCAGCACGTCGACGAGGCGCTCGGCGCCGCGCAGGCGTCGGTCTCTTTGAACCAGACCGTCGGCGCGGACGACGAGGGCGAGCTCGGCGACCTATTCGCCGACCGCGAGGCGCCCGACCCGTTCGACGAAGCCGAGGAGTCGCTGCGCAAGCAAGGCGTCCGCCGCGCGCTGGACGCGTTGCCGGAGCGCGAGCGCCGAATCCTCGAGCTTCGCTTCGGCTTCGAGGGCGAGCCGTGGACGCTCGAGGCGATCGGGCACGAGCTCGACCTGACGCGCGAGCGCGTCCGGCAGCTCGAAAACCAGGCGCTGGCCCGACTCGCCGCGTTGCGCGATCTTCAGACCGCGGCGGCCTGACGGCAGAGCACGCTTCGTGTTCGGTTGACGTCGCGCCGGTCCGGCGCGACCCGGACGACACGGCCGAGCAGGTTACGCAGGCGCTCCTCGGCGAGCCGCTCGTCGTCGAGGAACGCCGCGACGGCTGGGTGAGCGTTCGGACGGCCTACGACTATCCCGGCTGGGTCCGCGAGGAGGCGCTCGGCGGGGAGGCGAACTGGTCGTTGCCTGTGCGAGTCGCTGATCCCGTCGAGGCGGCGCGTGAATATCTGGGCTCGCCATACGAATGGGGCGGAATGACGCAGCGCGGGATCGACTGCTCAGGTCTCGTTCATATGGCTTTTCGAGCGACAGGACGCTTGGTGCCGCGGGATGCGCATCAGCAGGAGGCGGCGGCGTCGCCCGTGGCGGAGGAGGAATTACGACCCGGCGACCTCGTCTGCTTCGGCGTGCCCGGCGCCGCAAGCCACATCGGCTTCTGGGTCGGCAATGGCCGGATCGTCCACGCGACCGACCGCGAAGGCGCGCACGAGGTGATCGAAGAGCGGCTCGAGGACATCGACACCGATAAGCAGATCCGCTTCGCCAGGCTTTAGCGGTTAGCGGATTCCGACGTCGTAAGAGGAGTCACCCTCCGCGACCGACCCACCAGCGCGAGTGTAGTTCTGCCCGTAGACGCTACTCAGGTGATAGCAGTCTCGACTGGGCCAGTGTTCGGGACTGTCACCCGATGTCGAAGGGAACGCGAGGAGCAGTCGGGCTACGGCTTGACCCCCTCAGGGCACGGGCCATACTCGCCGCCGCAGAGCGGTGTCGGCGCGAGGCCGTGTACTTGTTGAAGCGGCAACTGCCCGACAAGCTTCTCGTGCCGACGGAAGAACGAGCTCCACGTCCGGTAGACGCTCAAGGTCTTGGGATAGCGACGCGGGTCGGTGGTCGAGTAACCGAAGCCTCGCCACTGATTCAGTGGCAGCTCGATCGTTTCGCCGTCCACGAGTTCGAGTTCCACGCGGCCGACATCGGCACGGACGACACCGATCAGATTCGCATAGTCGACGACGCTCCCGCGATGTCCTCCGGAGGAGCCTGCATAGAGCACGGCTTGGTCCTGAGTGGGAGGGGACCTGGCTTGGGAGCTCGTTCAGGCATCCGAAGGGGCTGAAGGTGGTGCCGCGGGACCCCGTCCTGCCAAGCCTGGCGAGACAGACGTCACCGTTGAGACCTCGCGCGGCCAGGAACGCGTAGCTCTAGCCAGAGCTGCCGGCAGAGACGATACGGACCGCGGAGCGCAGCCAATGGCGATGGATGCCGCGAGGCGATAGGCTCGACGATCCCGACCGACGACGCAACACGGCGCACATCGCCCACCAGTACCGGCATACATGGCCATCGATTCGATCTAGCCGTCGGTGGACGTTGTCCGCTGGGCATCGCTGTAGCGCAAGACTGCCCGTGGCCCCGACTTTGGAGATACCTATGAAGACCAGCGCACCTCCGTTCCTCCGGCGACCCTTCTCGTGCGCCGCGACCGTCGTCCTCGTTGCGGTGCTGACGGCGTGCACCGCCACTGGTGGCGGACAGTTGCCGCCTACCGCCGGGTTCACCGGCCCGGCCTCGTTCGGCGTCAACTTCAGCTGCGAGGACAAGGGCGGCGTGAACCCGCCGACCGGCCAGCTCCGCACCCAGCTCTCCTACACCGAACACGGTACCTACCTCCCCTTCGGCTCGCCCTT
>JBKPFU010000037.1:0-10529 GCA_046728975.1 Actinomycetota bacterium
CGGTCTGACTGCGCCGCCTCTACGTGCTCGTCTTCCTCTCGATCGGCAGCCGCCGCATCGAGTACCTCGCTTGCACGAGCAAGCCAGACACGGCGTGGATGCTGCAGCAGGCGCGCAACCTGCTGATGGAGCTCGACGACCGCGACCGGCGGGTGCGGTTCCTGATCCACGACCGTGACGCGAAGTTCCCGCGCCTTCGATGCCCTCTTGGCGACGGAGAACATCAAGGTCATCCGCACGCCCGTGCGGGCGCCAAACGCGAACGCGCACATGGAGCGCTGGGTCGGCACCGTCCGCCGAGAGTGTCTCGACCGGCTCCTGATCGCCGGCCGCCGCCAGCTCGAGCACGTCCTCCGCGTCTACGTCAAGCACTACAACCGACGGCGGCCCCACCGCGCGCTCGACCTGAAGCCGCCCGATATGGGCGCTTCGTCATCCGTCGCAGCCGGCTTGCAGCCGCAGGATCTTCATGTGCATCGGCGCGACCTCCTCGGCGGCCTCATCCACGAATACGAACACGCCGCAGCGTGGCGATCGAGTTTCCGCACCCCACGGGAAGACCTCGCTGACGATGAACCGTCTTCTCTCCGGTCGTTTTGCCTGGATGTGGAACTCGTTCACGAACGCCTCCGCGAAGGTGCTCACCGGCAACTCCGTGAGGAAGCCGATGTGGTCAGTCACGTTCCAGCCCACGCCGGCTGCGTGCGCACAGCGGCCCTCGGTCGACACGATGGCACGCACCTAAAGAGCTAGTAGCAGCCCCGAAAGGTGTCGCGACCACGTGGAGGCAGTTGAGGTTCGGGGTCCACAGCGAACGTGATCGGAGTGAAGCACCGGTTGCTCGGAGGGGGCGCAGCGTGCGCCCCCTCCAAAGGGATGCAGTTGCTCAGGGCGTCGTTGGGTCGGCGTAGGAGCCGCCGAAGATGTCCGTGTTACCGAACGCCGCCGGACAGACGTTGTTCGGCGCCGGCCTCGTTGGCTGTGTCGACGAGGCGCCGGTTAGGAAGTTGTACAACGCCTGCCGGTAGGTGTCGATCGCCGGGCAGTCGGCCGCAGCGCGAACGTCGTTCCAGACAGCGACGCCGAAGGCGTTCGTCGCGAACGCGTAGTTGTAGTCGCCGAGGAAGCCGGCGTCGAGGTTGTTCTGGCTCGAGCCGCGGGCATCGCCGCTCGGAGCGCGGTGGAGGGTGGTGAAGGCACTGAGCGCCCCGCCTGCCGAGACATCGGCGTGCCGGACGACACCCTGCATCAGCCGTGGATTCGCGGTCGTCGACTGCCACGGCTGGAGGAAGCTGTCGTAGGTGAGGTAGACGTCCCGGCCGTCGGGCGAGATCGCGAGCGCGGGATAGAGCGGGCGATCGCTCGCCACAGCTCCCTGCACCGGGCCCGTCCAGTTCACGGCTGCAGGCGTCGGGTTTCCGAGCCATACCGGCGCGGTCTCGTTCGGGCCCGGATTGACATCGGACGGCGTCGGGCCGTTGGCGTAGGTGAGCGCGATCCGGTTCGGGGCACCGGCGCCGGTCGGCGCGCCGTTCGCGATCGAGATGCTCGGCGTGACACCGTCGCGGGCGCCGCCGATGCCGTCCATCGTGCGCGAGCCGGAGTTCGGATCGAACAGCCCGGTCGGCGTGACGAGGGTGACCACCCGCGCTGGGCGCTCGAACGTCCTGCCGCCGTCGAACGATCGGACCATGAAGATCGCAAGCTGCCTGGTTCGCGTGTCGGTGCCGTCCCAGAAGACGTAGACGACCCCGTTGCTATCGGTGTCCACCTGGCAGTCCTGGCGGCCGCCGACGACGATGTTGTTCACGGCTGCCGACAGCTGCCTGGTCGTCCACGTATCGCCGCCGTCACTCGAGACGTTGAGCTGGATCGGCTCCGGGAGCGCGTTCGGTGAGATCTCCTGGCTGCGGAAGGCGGCGTCGCAGACGTAGACGTTGCCGAAGAACGGGCTCGACTCGGCGTCGTCGACCGCGATCTGCTCGTGGTCCGAGAAGAGCGCCGCGTTCTGCTTCGTTGCGATCACCGGAGCCCTCCAGGCGCTGTTGTCTCCGGCCATCGCCGCCCCGAGGTTGACGTCGTCGAGGCGCGAGACGGCGATCGCCTCGAACCCCTTGATCGTGAACTCGGCTCGGAGGCTGGAGAAGTTCGAGGCGAGATTGGCGTAGTAGAGCCGCCAGCCATTCGACCAGTGGAAGCCGTTCGGCCCCGGCTTGGGGCCGAAGGCGACCGCCGGATCGCCGTCGGCGACGAGCCCACTCTCGAGGTAGCGGGGTAGCGTGCCGATCGGCCCGACGTGCGGGTCGCAGTTGTCGGCCGGGTTGCTCGGCAGCGTGCCGACCAGGCCGAGACAGTCCCTCGCCGTCCAGCCGGTATAGGTCGGCTGCTGCCAGCTATCGCCGCTGTTGAGCGAGAAGTAGATGCCCGAGACGCCAACACCGGCCGTGAATGGACAGGTGTTGTCGGCGCGGTTGTTGCAGGCCTCGAGGTCGATCTCGTCGTTCGCGCCCGCCGCGACGATGTTCGGGACGATCGGGTTGATCGCCACCGCCGGCTCGTTCTGCTTGTTCTGTGGGAACGGTGACGGCGGACTGCCGACCGTCACTAACGTGTCGCCACCGTGGGTTGCAAGCGCGGCCGGCACGAATAGCACCGCCGCTGCGACCGCTGCTGCGGCCAACCAGGTCAACGACCACTTCATTTCTCCCCCTTCCTCGGACGATGAATCGGACGCGCAGTCTAGGTGATCCCGAGAGGCGAGACGCGTTCATGATCGCCATCGAAGGGTGGGGCCGCCCCGGGTACCGGGGACGGCAAGCGGGCGGCGCCCGAGGAATCAGCGGGGTCGAGCGGCAAACCGAACGCCGCAGCGCGCCGCCACGCCCGCCCCTTCAGTCGAGCGAAACCGCGCGGCCGTCGAGGCATGGGCGGCGCGTTGTACGGGAATGCTCATTGTCGATGGAAGCCGCGGCCACGAGCGGGAAGCCAAAGACGATCGTCGTCGGGTACGACGGAACCGCGCCTGCCGAGCGCGCCCTGCGGCGCGCGACCGAGTACGCACGCGCCTTCGCCGCGCAGGTGGTGGTCGTCAGCGTCGCCGCGCCACCCCCACTCGCCGAGGTCAGCGCTCCCGGCGCGTTTGGGCTGGTGCCCTACTCCGCCTATCCGGCGGCTGACCCCGGTCAACCCGCCGAGCGGGACGAGCAGCTGTGGGAGCAGCATCACGAGCGGGTGCAAGCGCTGTTCGCCGACGCGCACCTGCACGTCGAATTCGCCGGCGTAGCCGGCGAGCCCGCGCAGGAGCTCATCGACGCCGCCGAGAAGCGGCACGCCGAGCTGATCGTGGTGGGGACGCGCGAGCCAGGCTTTCTCGAGCGGCTGCTCGGCGGCAGCGTCAGCCAAGACGTCGCACGTCGCGCCGATTGCGACGTGCTCATCGTCCATCCCGGCAACGGGCAGGAGTAGCCGGCGCAGATCAAGACATCGACGGCGGTTTTCCCGTGGCCGTCGAGCTCGTCATGCGGCGCCAACGCTTCAAAGGCGCGGCTGGCCGGTGCTGACACGAACAGCAGGGGAAGCCGGTCCTACGCCCTCGCTTGAACCGGCGCGCCAAACCTCGTAGCGTCACTCGCGGCGGGCCTGCACCAAGCCGTAGCCGCCGATTTGACCCCGTCGGCAGCAGACGTTGCCTGCAGCAAGCGGAGGGGAGGTCGTCCTCGGAGCTTCCCCTCCGGCCCGCCGCTTGCGGGCGCCTGCATCACACCCGTAGTCGCAGCGGCGGGCCGCGGCTTACGATTTAAGGCCGGTGGCCGAGTGCCCGTTCTGCCTGATCTCGCGTGGCGAGAGGCACGCGGAAATCGTCTACTCCGACGAAACCGTCATCGCGATCCTCGACGCGAGGCCGATCCGACCCGGCCACACGCTCGTTCTGCCTCGCGACCACGTACGTTCGTTCTATGAGCTAGATGAGGACATCGCGTCGTCTCTCTGGCGCGCCGTCCACCACCTCGCACGCCAAATCGCAGAGCGGCTCCGTCCGGAGCAGGTCGGGCTCGTTGCAGCCGGATGGGATGTTCCTCATGCCCACCTCCACCTCATCCCGATGCTCGATTACCACGACATCACCTCGAAACAGATGTTGGAGGGCAAAGTAACGCCAGCCACCCCAGAAGAACTAGCTCGCCAGGCCGCTGTACTCCGCGGCGACAAGTAGAAGTCCTCGCTGCGCTGTCGACATCGACGCTTTTTGCACGTACCGGCCAAAATCAGGCGCGACCTTTCGGAGCCGTGGCGGCGGCCCACAGCTCGAGCAGCTCGTCATCGACGGGTCGCACAAAACTTCGCGTCCGGCCGAGTCGGCGCACGTTGTGGCGCACGTGATCCGGTGCGAACCCGACACGTGCGCAGCCTCGGAGCGCGGGCACGCTCTCGGTCGCGACGTAGGTGATCGCCGAGCGGGCGCCGGCGTCGCGCGCCTTCGTAAGCAGCTGCCACATACCGTCCGCCATCAGCCCCAGCCCTCGGAAACGCGTGAACGTGTACGCGCCCTCGAGCAGGACTTCGTGCCGAGCAAGTCTCGGATGGCGGCCCGGGGAATGGGCGTGGAGGAGGTCCTGGTTGCTCTCGCCGACCACCCACTGGCAATAGGCGGGCGACCCATCCGGAGCCGTGGCGACGTGGAGCTCTCGGACACCAGCCTCGCAAAGGCGGCGGAGCAAGACGACCTGAAGACAATCGCGGCCTCTGGCGCGCCGCAACTCGTCGGCGAAGCCGTCGAAGCCAGGGCACTCGCGCGGCTCCATCCTGATCTCGAACTTGGCGGGCCGTGGCGGTGGAAGTTCCCCCAGCTCGGATCGCAAGCCAAGGTAGGTCCGTTCGCCCCAGACCACCTCGGCCAGCGTCTGGAGCAGGAGGCGCACTCCCGCACCGCGAACCAGCGCGACCGCGGTCGTCAGCCTGGCCTCGCCGCCACGCGTAACTCCGTTCTTGGAATCGAACGCGTATCTCGCTGGCTTGGCTATTCGAGCTTCCCGGGCGGACGACCTGTGCGGACTTCGTCGCGGCGCGCTGCGGCGACCACCGCACGCCGACGATACATCTTGCGCCGAGACGAGATCGTGCGGTTTCATCTTGGTTACAGGGCGCTTCGAGCTACGCGCGACGGTTGGAGGTCTGCACTCCGGTTACGCCTCGGGCTCTGGTGGCGCTCTGAACACGCGGACGTCATCGCACGATCCGTCGATCGAACGTCGGCACAATCGAGCGCCCCGACCCGCTCGGCGGCCTCATCCACGGGTACGACCGAGGCGCGGCATGAAGCGCTCTGGCATTTTAAAACCCTTCACGCCCGTACCGGTTTCGAGGCCGCGCCGAAAGCGGCCATTTGAAGCGACTGCATGCGCTGTTCGCCACCGAATTCGCCAGCGCGCAGCTCGAACCGTCGGATCGCTCCCTTCACGCGCAACGAGGCGCCCTGGTTTCGTCGAGCCCAGATCTACTCCGTTAGGCGTCGGCACACCTGGGTATGAGGCAAAGGCGACAAGCACCGAGAGGAGATCCAGCAAATGCCGCAGATCAGAGACGTCATGACGCCGAACGTCGTCACGGTCGAGCCGGGGACGAGCGTCGTCGATGCCGCCAAGGTGATGATCCAGGCAGAGAAGGGTCCGCTCCCCGTCGTGGAGGGGGAGCGCGTCGTCGCCATCGTCACCGACCGCGATCTCGTGGCGCGTGTACTGGCAGCCGGTCGTGACCCGAACTCCGTCACCGTCGACGAGGTCGCGACCACGGATCTCGTCACGGCGGAGCCGAGCCTCGACGTCGACGAGGCGCGGCGAATGCTCGCCCAGCATCAGCTCGACCGCCTTCTGGTCGTCCGGACCCGGCGACGACTTCGTGACCTTCGAGGTCTACGACTCGGGCGACGAGAACACCCGCACCGTCACCCTGCGGCTGGACGCGATCCGGAAGATCGAGACGCTGCGGCGGCCGTCGAGCGGCAAGGAGAACGAGTTCGTCTTCCATCCCCGCACCAGCGGCATCGGCTTCGCGAGCCAGAGCTCTTGATGCCGCGTCCCCGGCGGCGATGTCCGCCGGCTTCGTCGAGGTCTTCGGGCAAGGAGCGGGTCTTCACGGCAGCACTTTCGAGCGCCGGCCCGGCCCTTCCGCCACCGAGAGCCGGATCGCCAGACAAGCCAGCGGCAGCATCGACGGGTGAAAGCGGCGGCCGCGGGTAGCGTCGCCGCCGCCCGGATCGCGCAAGGTAGCGCCCCGACGATGCGGGCTTGTCATACTCGGCCCGTGGCCGATGACGAGGCCGCCCAGACCAGCGAGCAGAGCGAGCCGGAGCCCCCGGCGGAGGAAGAGACCGGCTTCGGTGAGCCTCAAACGCATGTGCCCGCGGAGATCCGCAACGTCTCGTTCCCGGGCGCGGCCCGAGGTTACGACCGGCGCGCTGTCGATGCCTATGTGAGACAGGTCAACCGCCTGATTGCCGAACTCGAAGTGGGGCGGTCGCCGCAGGCGGCGGTCAGGCACGCGCTCGAGCGGGTCGGGGAGCAAACCAAGACCCTCCTGCAGCAGGCGCGGGAGACCGCGGAGGAGATCACCGCCGGGGCGCGCGAGGAAGCGGACGAGGCCATCGCCCGCGCACGAGCCGAGGCCGAGGAGATCGTTGCGAGTGCGAGCGTCGCGAGGACCGAGGCCGAGGAGGTCGTCGCGAGCGCGAGGGCGGAGGCGGCCGACATGCTCGCCCGCGCAAGGGCCGAGGCAGACGAGATCGGCGCGCGCGCGAACGCGGAGGCGGAGCAGACCCTCGCCCGCCTGCACGCGGAAGCGGCGGAACGCACGCAGCGGCTCGAGCAAGAGCTCGGGGTATCGCGGGACCAGGCGAAGGCACGTATGCGCGAGCTTCATGCCGAAACCGAATCCATCTGGAAGGAGCGCCAGAAGTTGCTCGACGAGATTCACGCGATGGGAGCCCGGCTCTTGGAGGTAGCCGGCGGCGCCGCCCGTGTCGCACCGGCGGAGGCGTCCGAGGAGGCGACGCCCGAGGGCGAGCCACGACCGGAAGCTGAGTCGGTCCAGGCCTAGGCAACGACCGGAGTTGGCAACGCCGCGGCCGAGGCGGAGCCGATCCGGTTCGTCGCCGTCACCACGACTGTGATGCGGAATCCCACGTCCGCGGGCGTGAGCGTGTAGGTCTGGGCGCTCGCGCCGGGAATCGGCGTGCAGCTCACGCCGAGGCCGTCGCAGCGCTGCCAGGCGTACGCGAAGCTGATCGGAGGCGAGCCTCGCCACCTCCCCTTGGCCGCCGCCAGCGTCTCGCCAATCCGCGCCGCGCCGCCGATCGTGGGAAGAGATGCGATCGTCGGCACCGCTCCGACCAGAACTGGAGACAGGTCGGGGCCCTTGAACCGGTCGAGGTCAACGCAGCCCCGAATGCCGGGGACGCGCCCGCAGCTCGTCCACTGCCAGAACGTCCAGCCAGAGCCCGCCCAGTTGAGGCCGGGCACCAAGGGGAAGGATGCCCGCGTCCAGCGCGCGAGCCAAAGCGCGTGACCGCGCACCCCGAAGAGGGTCGTATCGGCCATCGCGACCCTCCAAAAACGTGCCGAGGCATAGATGACCGGTTTCACGTCGAGCCGCCACTCGACCTCCTCGAGCCAGGCAGACGCCCACGAAATCAGCGCAGGCGGCGCGAGACGACCGGTCTGCTCGAGGTCGAGCACGGGCAAGAGGTCGTTGGCGCGGAGCTGCGCGACGGCGGCGAAGTGGTCAGCCTCGGTACGAGCGTCCGCTAGCCTGGCGGCCCGAGTTCTGCCACCGGGGCGGGCGAAGTGATAGGAGCCGACCCGCAGCCCGGCGGCGTTCGCGCCTGCGCGGTAGCGCGCATATGCGGGGTCGGTGCGGCCGGCCCCATCCGTGGCCTTGACGAAGGCGTACCTGTAGCCGGCGGCGGCGACGCTGGTCCAGCTCGTGACCCGGTTCCAATGCGAGACGTCGACGCCGGCGGTGCTGCCAGCGAAGCTGGCGCTCGTGCACAGCAGCGCGAGCGCGACTGTCGCGCCGAAGACCAAGAAGTGGCGACAAGGTGCGGCGAGAACGTCGCTCCATGTCCTGGGGAAGCAAGGCATCGGGAGACGCGGGGCGAGCTTGCGGGAGGCGGCGACCCTACACGTCACCGGTGAGCGAGGCAACCAACGGGCCGCTCCCGCGCGTGGGGTTCAGAAATCGTGTCGCGCGTCCAGCGTTCAGCCAGTCCTCGAAATCAGCTCGATTCGGGCTAGGCGGTGTGTCCCCGGTTAATCAGGGGCCGGCCTGTGTCGACGAGCTGTCTGCGTCTGGCGCTTGGATCGGTCGACTTGACGTCGACGGATCAGATCTGGTACTCGCGCGCGCGCGTGAATACTGAAACAAGAGGGCTGAAGTTTAAATAAGAGGCTGAAGTCAGAGCGGGCCCAAGAGCGCCTGACGTTGTGAGGGTTGTGGAGATCGATCGTGTCAGGCTGCGTGTTCGCGTTCGTGATTAGGCCGCCGACTAGATCGCTGCGGTGGAGCGCGGATACGGTGGTGTGCGCAGCGGTGTCGGGCTTCTGTCTGGGCGACCTGTCCAGGCGCGCCGAGGCAGCGCCCGCGCGAGCGCTGCGACAAGCGCCCGATCGACGGGTCGGCGCGCGTCGCGGCTGCCGGCGCAGGATCGCCAGCTCATGCCGGAGCAACAGGATCTCGAGCTCCTTCGACCGGTCCGATCTACACAGCAGCACGACCAACTGAAGTAGGCGACAGAGCGCCACACAGACCTCTGCGAGCACGAACCGAGTTTCTGAACCCGACGCGCTCGAGAGTAGCCACGCGCTGCCAGTTGCGTCCTCCGTCCCGCGTCGAGACAACAGAAACGCACCTCTGCTCGTGGCACCGGCTCTCGAGGCCGAAGCCGACCTCGCGCGAGACCGGTTCAGTAGGTCGGGCGCCTGCGTTCGAGCGCAGACGATGCCAGGCGCCGCCGCCGTCGTCGCTGGTCTCGTAGATCGCGCCGCCCTCGTCGTGTTGCCCCCCTATCAGAAGGCGACACGTATCAGCCGTCAGCCGACATACGCTGGCCTAGGCAAGCCTTTCAGCGCCTTCGGAGCTGCAGGGCGATCCCGGCCGCGAACAAGACGACCCCGACAGCCAACCAGGGCAGAGGGTTCAAATGCTCATCACAGCGAGATGTTGTTGCAGTCGCCGAGCACGTCGTCCCGGGCCCAGTCCGCTGCACCCAAGCGACGTACAGCAGCAGCGCACCGGCGCCCGTAAGGAAGCCGAATGCCGAACGCCGGCTCGCGGGCCGTCGCAAGCCGATGATCATTGCAAGGCCGATGACGGCGACGAAGAAGATCGGACCAAGGGAGACGACGGAAAGCGCAGCGGCCGCTCCGACCGCTGCCCATACGCAGAACCAGCCCCAGCCAATGCTCCAACCGCGCGGAGGTGCCGACCACATTTCGCCTGCTCCTACGAGTTCACCTGGACATTACGCCGAATCCCAGGGACATTCTCGAACCGCTGCCGTAGCCGCTGGAGTACGCCCGAAGCCCGCGGTATGGTCGCGCCTGCTGCCGTCAGTCCAAGAAAGGGGGGAGCGTGAAGCGAATCGTTTCAGGGATAGCCGCGCTCGCAGCCTGCGTTTTCGCCACCTCGGCGTCCGCAGCCGGCTGGAGCTCGAGCGTCCCCTTTACCAACCAGGTCGCCAGCGAGCCGGTCACGGGCGGTGGGTATCCGGTGCCTCCCGGCCAGACTGCGCCCGTTCCGGGCACCTGCCGCTTGGGTGACTACAACGCCAACCGTTCGGAGTCCTGGATCGCGGTCAAGCCCGGGACGGACGACCTTGTCGGGACGTCGAAGTTCTTCTTCGAGACCTTCAGCACCTTCTACGACTTCCACCTGGGCTCCTACTCGATGCCGGGAGGCGCGCCCGGGCCGAATGCGTTCGTCACCGGCTACGACTGCATCTCGACCGGAACGCAGGACATGCCGCCGAGCTGGACGAACAACACCGACCCGAACGTCGACTTCGACACACAGGGCCGGGCCTACCAGACGACGCTTCCCTTTAACGCGTTCTGGGCGAACCTCCACCCGAACGGCGCGATCGGGATCGTTTACAGCGACGATCTCGGCCGCTCGTGGACAGTCGGGAACGGCGGCAAATATCTCGACTTCCTGCCAAACTCCTCGAGCTTCGCCTTCGGGGACGTGGTCGACAAGCAGTGGATCGCGGTCAACGACGTCGCCACAAGTCCGTACCGCGACCACGTGTACTCGATGTGGTCGACCTTCAACGGCGACTCCGTGAAAATCCGTTTCGCGAAGTCGATGGACCGCGGGCGCACGTTCACGCCCGCGAGGACGATCTCGTCGCCCCCGGACACGGGTCCCTGCCCGACGTACGTCTACCCATCCGTCGACGCCATCGGGACGCTCTATGCCGCGGTCGCGGCGTTCCCCTGCAAGTCGGGGTCGAGTTCAGCGACGCTCTACGTGACGCG
>JBKPFU010000038.1:0-6518 GCA_046728975.1 Actinomycetota bacterium
TGCACTGCCGCTCCAGAACATCCCCACCGGCACGCTCGTCCACAACGTCGAGCTCAAGCCCGGGAAGGGCGGCCAGCTGGCGCGCAGCGCCGGGTCGGGAATCCAGCTCGTCGCGAAGGACGAGGGCTACGGCGTGCTCCGGCTCCCATCGGGCGAGCTCCGGCGCGTGCTCCTCTCCTGCCGCGCCACGATCGGCCAGGTCGGCAACGTCGACCACGAGAACATCGCTGCGGGCAAGGCCGGCCGCAGCCGCTGGCGCGGTAAGCGTCCGACGGTTCGCGGCTCGGCGATGAACCCGGTTGACCACCCGCACGGCGGCGGAGAAGGCAAGTCGAAGGGCGGCCGGCATCCGGTGACGCCGTGGGGCGTCCCGACGCTCGGGAAGCGCACGCGGCGCAAGCACAAGGAGTCGGACAAGCTGATCGTCCGCGGTCGCAGGCGCGGCAAGGAGAAGCGGTGAGACGCCGCTTGCGATGTCTCATTCAGCCCGCGCGGGCTCAGACGGCCACGCCGGCAAAGCCGGCATGGCTTCCAATCGGCATCGCGAGCGACGCCTCAGCCGTGCGGCCGTCTGCAATGACCAGTCGACACATTGGAAGCGCGGAGGAGAGGCGATGAGCAGATCGAGCAAGAAGGGCCCGTTCGTCGAGGAGCGCTTGATCAGGCGCATCGAGGCGATGAACGATTCGGGCCAGAAGAGCCCGATCCGGACGTGGTCGCGCACCTCGACCATCTTCCCCGAGATGGTCGGGCACACGATCGCCGTTCACGACGGGCGCAAGCACGTGCCGGTGTTCATCACCGAGCAGATGGTCGGGCACAAGCTCGGCGAGTTCGCGCCGACGCGGACGTTCCGTGCTCACTCCGGCGATCGGAAGACGGAGGTCAGGCGAACCTAGTGGCCGCGACGCAAACAGCGGAGGTCCGCGCGCAGGCGAAGTGGGTTCGGATGTCGCCGCGCAAGGCTCGGCTCGTCGTCGAGCACATCCGCGGGCGGACCGTGCCCGAGGCACGCACGGTGCTTGCGTTCACGCAGCGCGCGGCCGCGCGTGAGGTCGAGAAGGTGCTGCGGTCGGCGATCGCAAACGCCGAGGCCAACCACGGACTCGTCGGCGACGAGCTCGTGGTCACCTCCGCCGTAGTCGACGAGGGGCCGACGATGAAGCGCTGGCGCGCACGCGCGCGCGGCCGTGTCGCCCGGATCCGGAAGCCGACCTGTCACATCACAATCAAGTTGCAAGCCGTCGAGGCCGCGCCGATCACGCGCGCGGAGCCGAAGCCGAAAGCGGAGGAAGAAAAGCCGAAGCGGACGCGCAAGGCGTCGGCGACGAAAAAGACGGCACCCAAGAAGCGGGCGACGACCCGCAAGAAGAAGGAGCCAGCGAGCTAATGGGTCAAAAGGTTCATCCCGGCGGGATGCGCGTCGGCGTCATCCACGACTGGAAGTCCAACTGGTACACGGGCAAGAAGGAGTTCGCGGATTACCTCGTCGAGGACCTGAGGATCCGCGAGCACATCACCAAGAAGCTCGGCCACGCGGGTATCTCCGACATCCTGATCCGCAAGGACAAGCAGCGGATCACGATCGACATCTACACCGCCCGGCCCGGAATCGTGATCGGCAAGTCCGGCGTCGAGGTCGATGCGCTCCGCAAGGAGATCCACGGCATGACGAACAAGGCCGTGCACATCAACATCAACGAGATCAAGCGCCCGGAGCTGGATGCGAAGCTCGTGGCGCAGTCGATCGCGGAGCAGCTCGAGAACCGAGTCAGCTTCCGGCGCGCGATGAAGCGCTCTTTGGCCTCGGCGATCCGATCCGGCGCGCACGGCGTCAAAGTGATGTGCGGCGGCCGCCTCGGCGGCGGCGAGATGAGCCGCTCGGAGAGCTACTCGGAAGGGCGCGTGCCGCTGCACACGATCCGTGCGGACATCGACTACGGATTCGCCGAGGCGAAGACGACCTTCGGCCGGATCGGCGTCAAGGTCTGGATCAACAAGGGCGAGATCATGCCCGAAGGCTACGAGGGCGTTGCCCAGCGCGACGCGCGCTTGGGCGACCAGGACCAGGCCCGCCGCCGCGGCGGCGGCGCCGAGGGCCTCGGCGCCGGCCGAGAAGGCGGGCGTCGCGGACCGGACCGGGAGGGTCTCGGCCCCGTCCAGACTCGCCGCCGCGGTCGCGGCCGCCGCCCCGGCGCACAGGATCGCGCCCGCGGCCAGTCCAACGTGGAACGGCCGCGGACCGACGAGCAGGCGACCTCGGCCGGAGGCCGCGAGCAACCTGTAGTCGAGCCCGAGACCGAGGCGACGCCCGCGCCGGTCGCCGACGCGCCGGACACGACGACGCAGAAGCAGATGCACGAGGACCCGACCAAGCTCGAGTCCTCGGGCGACGAGAACGCCGAGAAGTCAACCGGCGAGGGGTCGGGCTCCAAGCGCGGCAAGAAGGGACGCAGCTAGGTGCTTCTTCCGAAGAAGACCAAGTTCCGCAAGTATCAGCGGGGTCGCCGCGCCGGCCTTTCCAAGGGCCAGACGGCCGTGCAGTCGGGCGACTTCGGCCTGAAGGCGCTCGAGGCGGGGTGGATCACGAACCGGCAGATCGAGGCCGCGCGAATCGCGATGACGCGCAAGATCCGGCGCGGCGGAAAGGTCTGGATCAACGTCTTTCCGGACAAGCCGGTGACCCAGAAGCCGGCGGAGACGCGTATGGGCTCGGGCAAGGGAGCTCCCGAGCACTGGGTCGCCGTCGTGAAGCCCGGCCGCGTGATGTTCGAGCTCGCCGGCGTCTCGGAGCCGCTGGCAAAGGAAGCGCTGCGGCTCGCCGGGCGCAAGCTCCCGATCAAGACCAAAGTCATCAAACGAGAGGCCGATCTTTTTGCGAGCTAAAGAGCTGAGAGACATGAGCGACGAGGAGCTCGAGCATCGCCTGCACGACACGCGGCAGGAGCTCTTCAACCTGCGCTTCCAGGATGCAACGGGTGCGCTCGAGAACACGGCGCGACTCAAGCTCGCCAAGCGCGAGATCGCCCGCATCCTGACGGTGCAGCACGAGCGAGAGGCGAGTCTGAACAAGAATGGCTGACGAGGAACAGAACGAGACAACCGACGAAGAGACCCAGGCCGAGGAGACGGTTTCCGCTCCGGAGGGGCCGGTCGCTCCGGCGGCCGAAGTAGAAGAGGCTCCGGCCGAGGAGCCGGCGCCGGAGGCTGCCGCAGAAGAGCCTGCCGCCGAAGAGCGTGCCGCCGAAGAGCCGGCAGAGCCTGCCGCCGAAGAGCCGGCCGCTGAGACCGCGCCTGAGGAAGCTCCTGTCGCCGAAGCCGAGCCCGCAGCCGACGTCGAGGCCGAGGCGGCCGCGGCCGAGGCGCCAGAAGCAGAAGGCGCGACCGAGGGCGAGGAAGGCGCTCCGGCTCAGCCGACGCGAAAGCAAAAGCGCAAGCGTGTTCCGAGATCAGAGCGTAGGCGGCGACCGAAGCGGACCCGGGAAAAGCCCGCGGAGCGCGCGCCGACCACGCGAGCTCCGAAGCCCGAGCACCCGCGCGGCCGGCGCCAGGAGCGGCGCGGGGTGGTCGTCTCGAGCGCGATGGACAAGACGATCGTGGTGCGCGTCGAGTCGGTCAAGGCGCACCAGCGTTACAAGAAGGTCATCAGACGCTCGTCCAAGCTCCACGCCCACGACGAGCAGAACCAGGCGAAGGTCGGGGACATCGTCCGGATCGTCGAGACGCGCCCGCTCTCGAAGACGAAGCACTGGCGCCTGGCCGAGATCGTCGAGGTCGCGAAGTAATGGCGGCGCTGGTCCTCGCATCTCGTGCCCCCCGGCTCGCTGCGCGTATGCGTTTGCGTCCGTGCGAGGCTCGCTTCTCGCGGCCGGAGAGCGCGACCTGCTCGAAGGACGGCCTGTGATCCAGCAAGAGTCGAGATTGCGCGTCGCCGACAATACTGGCGCGCGCGAGATTCTCTGCATCAGGGTCAAGGGTGGCTCGAAGCGCCGCTATGCGCGCGTCGGCGACATCATCACCGCCACGGTCAAGACGGCCACGCCGCAGGGCACGGTGAAAAAGGGCGAGGTCGTCCAGGCCGTCGTCGTGCGCACCCGCAAGCCGTACGGCCGCGACGACGGCACGTCGATCGCATTCGACGAGAACGCCGCCGTCCTGATCGACAACCAGCGAAACCCCCGCGGCACGCGCATCTTCGGCCCCGTGGCGCGCGAGCTGCGCGACAAGAACTTCATGAAGATCGTCTCGCTCGCACCGGAGGTTCTTTGATGGCCCAGGCAATGAAAGTCCGTAAGGGAGATCTCGTTCACGTCCTCACCGGCAAGGACCGCGGCAAGCAGGGCCGCGTCATCGACGCGCGCCCGAACGAGCGCCGCGTGATCGTCGAGAACATCAACGTCGTCAAGCGGCACACGCGTCCGAAGCCGATTCGGGATTCGAGCCGCATGGGCGCGCAGCAGATCGCGCCGGGAGGCGTGATCGACAAACCCGCGCCGATGCCGGTCTCGAACGTGATGGTCGTCTGCCCGACCTGCAACCGACCGACCCGTGTGCGCATCGAGCGCAAGGAGGTCAAGGGCGAGCTGCACCGCGTTCGCGTCTGCAAGCGCGTCGACTGCGGCCAGGAGATCGATAAGTGATTGGTACGGCCACCTCACTCGTATCTCGCACTCGCGTGCTCGCTGCGAAGCGGCGCCTCGCTGCGTCCTCACTCGCGCCCGTAGCCTCACGTCATCCCAGGACGCGTATGCGTTTGCGTCCTTGCGACGCTTGCTTCTCGCGGCCCGCGAGCACGATCTCCTCGGGAGGCGGCCGCTGATGGCCCGACCGCGCAACAAGGAATCGAACGGCTACGAGCCGAGGCTCAAGGAGCGCTACGTGAACGAGCTGCGCCCGCGCCTCAAGGACGAGCTCGGCGTGAGCACGCTCATGGACGTCCCGCGCCTCGAGAAGATCACACTCAACATGGGCGTCGGCGACGCCAAGACCGAGGCGAGGGTCCTCGACAGCGCGATCGACCAGCTGACCACGATCGCGGGCCAGCGGGCGCAGGTGCGCCGCGCCCGCAAGTCGATCGCCGGGTTCAAGGTCCGCGAGGGCATGCCGGTGGGCGCGAAGGTGACGTTGCGCGGCGCGCGGATGTACGAGTTCCTCGACCGGCTCGTCTCGATCGCGTTGCCGCGCATCCGCGACTTCCGAGGCCTCGACCCCGCGTCATTCGACGGGCGCGGCAACTACTCCCTGGGGATTCGCGAGCAGATCATCTTCCCGGAGATCAACTACGACGACGTCGACGCGATCCGAGGCCTCGACGTCGCCATCACGACGACTGCGAAGACGGACGAGGAGGCGGAGGCGCTCCTGCGCGGCCTCGGCATGCCGTTCCCACGACGAGAGGAAGAAGCGAGTGGCTAAGAAGTCCCTGATCGCGAAGGCCACGCGGGAGCCGCGCTACCCCGTACGCAAGTACACGCGCTGCAACCGCTGCGGCCGGCCGCGAGCGGTGTTCAGGAAGTTCGGGCTCTGCCGGATCTGCCTGCGGGACCTCGCCCACGAGGGCGCGATCCCGGGCATGACGAAGAGCTCCTGGTAGGAGGAAAGACGTGCTGACCGACCCAATCGCCGACATGCTGACGCGCATCCGCAACGCGAACCGGGCGATGCACGAGCGCGCCGAGATCCCGACTTCGCGGATGAAGGAGGAGATCGCTCGCCTGCTCAAGGAGGAGGGCTACATCCGGGACTACCGCGTCGTCAGCTCTGACGAGCACAATCGCGAGCTGGAGAGCAAGCCCGACTCGAACAAGAAGGACAGACGCGCTTACAACACGCTCGTGATCGAGCTCAAGTACGGCGGCAACCGCGAGCGCGTGCTGACCGATCTCAAGCGCGTCTCGAAGCCGGGCCGCCGCATCTATGCGCGCAAGGACCGCCTGCCGCGCGTCCTTGGGGGCATGGGGACTGCGATCATGTCCACCTCCAGGGGTCTCGTCACCAGCCGGACCGCCGAGCAGGAAGGCATCGGCGGCGAAGTGATCTGCTTCGTGTGGTAACCGAGAAGTCATGAGTCGAATCGGCAAGCAACCAATCGAGCTCCCGACCGGCGTCAACGTCGCGATCTCGGCTGGACGCGTTCAGGTGAACGGGCCGCTCGGCGAGCTGTCGCAGAACATCCCGCCGCGGATCAAGGTCGAGCAGAGCGACGGCTCGATCCTCGTCACGCGGCCGACCGAGCGCGGCGACGACCGCGCGCTGCACGGGCTGACGCGCTCGCTGATCGCAAACATGGTGGAGGGCGTCACCAACGGCTTCTCCAAGCGGCTGGAGATCCAGGGCGTCGGCTACCGCGCCGGGCTGCGCGGGACCGACCTCGAGCTCAACGTCGGCTTGTCGCATCCGGTCGTAGTCAAGGCGCCGGCCGGCATCACGTTCGAGGTGCCGACGCCGACCGAGGTGCTCGTCAAGGGCATCGACAAGCAGCAGGTCGGCGAGATCGCCGCCGAGGTGCGCAAGGTCCG
>JBKPFU010000039.1:0-6050 GCA_046728975.1 Actinomycetota bacterium
GTCGGGTCGATGCCCGAGTCGCCGCCGTCGCCCGTCACCGGGAGGAACCAGGTCGGCGAGCCGGAGTAGACCAGCGTGCCGTTGTCCTGGGTGCCACCCATGACGTCGTGCAGCGGATTGTTGGCGTTGACCGAGAGGCTCTGGAACTGGAGCGTCCCGAGGCCCTCGTTCATGACGAAGATCCGCGTCGGGATCTTGCTGAGCCACGCACGGCACTCGGCCAGGTCGACCGCGTTCAGGCCGCGCGAGTTACAGCGGTCGGAGTCGTTCGTGTACGTCCCGTCGGTCCGGCTCACGCCGCCGTCGTTGCCGACGAACATGATGTCCGGGTTCGAGGGCACGAACGCGACCGCGTGCTGGTCCGGGTGGATCGTCTCCGCGTGGAAGAGGATCCCGGGCGCGTTGCGTGCGTCGGACGTCATGTCCGTGAAGTGCACGCCCGCGTCGGTGGACAGCATCACGGCCCGGCCGTTCGAGCGGTCGGGACCGCCGTACAGCGGCGACTCCTCGTACTGGTACACGCCGCCGAAGACGACCGAGTCAGGCCGTCCAGGCGGTGAGTCGACGAACTGGTCGTACCAGCACTGGCCTCGGCAGAAGTCGTACGACGCGAACCCGGGCGTGCCGTTGACGGAGCTCGAAAGGCTCGTCCAGCCCGAGTTCGTGCCGCCGGTCGTCAGCGCCGCGGCCGGAAGGCTCGCGTCGTCAACGCGCCAGAGCCTCGACGCGTCGATCACGGCGGTGAAGTCAGCGTTGAAGATCTGGCTGCCGCCGCCGAGGTAAATACGCGTCTTCCCGTTCGGAAGCGCCACCGCGTCGAAGTCGAAGCGGGCACCCAGCGTGTCCTGCGTGTACTCAGGGTTCGAGTCGAAGATCGACTCGTACGTGACGCCGTTGTCGTTCGAGCGCGACAGGCCGTACCCGTCCATCGCCACGAAGAGCCTGCTGGCGTTGAGCGGGTCGTACTGGATCTCGGTGACGCCGCCGCGGAAGAAGTCGTTCCCGCTGGCGGAGCCCGGAGCAACGGGATCCTGGGCCCTGATCAGCGCAGGCGTGAAGCTCGCGCCGCCGTTCAGCGACGAGTAGACGCCCACGAGCGGGGCACCCGGAGGCGTGTAGCGACCGCCGGACTGCGACGACAGGCCGTGCCGTGCCACCGCGGTGCCGATCAGGATGTGGTTCGGGTTGTTCGGATCGATCGCGATCGCGCCGATCGCCCGGTCCTTCGCAACCGCGAGGCTGCCGCCGACGAGGGACCAGTGGTTGCCCCGGTCAGTCGACTTGTACAGGCCGAGGCCCGCCTCGCTGTCGCTCGAGCCGTTGGGCTCACCGGTGCCGACGTAGATCGTCTTCCCGGATGGATCCGTCGGGTCGATCAGCATCGAGCCGATCGAGTTCGTCGGGATCCCACCGTCGCTGATCTGGCGCCAGCCCGGGTGCCTCGACAGCGCATTGTCGGCGACCCAGATGCCGCCGCCCGCGGCGGCGACGTAGAGCCGGCAGTTCCGAGCGTTGCAGCTCGGCGCAACGGCCATTGCCGTTAGGCGGCCCGACCACTGCGTCGGCGGCCCGGCGGTCTGCGTGCCGAGCGTGTCGACGTTCAGCGTGTCGGGGCCGACGGACTTCCAACGCTTCGGATGCCCGGGGCCGCGCGACTCGACCTTTTCGGCCGCCTTCTCGGCGGCCTGGGTCTGCGCGAAGTTAATCGTCTGGAACGGATAGGCACGGTCCGAGTACGCCTCCTGCTCGGCGCCGTTGAGAATCTCGCGGGCCGACTCGCGTCCCTTCGCGGCCTTGTCGATTCGTCCGGGCGCCAGAGCACCCTTCAGAACCTGGGCGGCACTCTGCTGCGGCTTGGCCGTCGTCGAGCTGCGGCCGACGCCGAACGCGACGGTCACAACCACGGCGGCAAGGACGAGCGCGAGACCACCCGCAAGCCTGTATTTCCTCATCCTCATCCCCTCTCATCAACGAGAAAAGTCCGGGCCCCTCCCCATTCGGGCCCCGGCCGTCCGGCAGCTTACCCGGTTTTTCGAACCGTCAAGCATCCGATATCACGGTTCCTCGACCATGACATCACGGCTCTGGAGCTCTAGGCGACTGCGCGGAGGCGGCGCGACTCGAGCGGCCGCTCGCGAAGGGTCTTGCGTGTCGACTCGTCCAACTCGGACGGCGACGCCCACCCCACGTAATGGCAGCGAGGGCACTCGCCGGTGCTGAGCCGAGGGTCGGTCGCGACAACTTCGCGCGTCGTTCCACAGCGGAGACATTCGAGGAGTTGCTTCGCCATCGCCTGCAGTCCAAGGATCGGCGCGGCAACCGTCCGCACCCTCCCCCGAACGAGGGGTGGCGGGCTCAGTCCGTCGAGTACTTTGGCTGGACCTTCTCGCCTCTGATCTGGGCGATGGCGTTGTTTGCGGCGATCGCGGCCTCGCCCATGCCGACCGTGATCAGCGTGATCTTGCCCGGATAGCCGGCAACGTCACCGGCGGCGAACACGCGCGGGAGGTTCGTCTCGCAGGTCATCGGGTCGATCCTGATCTGGCGCTTGCCCTCGAGCTCGAGACCCCACTCGGCGATCGCGCCCAGGTGCGAGTGGAAACCGAGCAAGGTGATCAGCGCCTCGCACTCGACTTGCTCGGCCTCGCCGGTGCTCGTGTTCTCGATCGTGACCGCCTGCAGGGTCCCGTCGCCGTGGATCTCACGCACCTCGCACGGAGTCATGATCCGAACGCGGCCCTCGTTCTCGAGCGCCTTCGCCTCGTTCACCGAGGACTCGAGCGCGCGGAAGCGGTCGCGGCGGTGGACGAGCGCGATCGGGAGCTTCGCGGTGTCCTGGAGCCCGAGCGTCCAGTCGAGCGCCGAGTCGCCGCCGCCGACGATCACGCACATGCGGTCGCGGAAGACCTCCTTCTCGCGCACGAAGTAGTGCAGGCCCTTCCCCTCCCAGTCCTCGATCCCGTCGATCCCGAGCGTGCGGGGCTCGAAGGCGCCGTGGCCGGCGGTGATGATTAGCGCGCGCGAGAGGTACGGGCCGCCCTTGTCGGTGCTCACCGAGAGCAGCTCCTCGCCGTTCTGGCTCAGCCGCTCGAGCGTCTGCACCTCCTCGCCGAGGTGGATTTCCGGTTCGTACTGGAGGCCCTGCTCGGCGCAGAGGTCGACGAGCTTCTGGCCAAGGACCTTCGGGTGACCGGCGACGTCGTAGACGTGCTTCTCCGGGTAGACGGCGGCGACCTGCCCGCCGACCTGCTCGAGGCTCTCGATGATGCGAACCGACGCGTCGCGGTGGCCGGCGTAGTACGCAGCGGCCAGGCCGGTGGGGCCGGCGCCGAGGATGGTGATATCGACGACGCCCATGTCGCTCACGGGGCGGATGCTAGCGCCGCGTTTAAGGAGGACTTGGCGAAATACAACGCTGTGCCTCCGAAGCGGCGCTGGAACGGCGCGAGGCTGCGTCCTCGGTCACAGCCTACGGCTCCTTACTTGACGTAACGAACTCACCCAGCAAGTTCGTGCTTTCCTCGCACTGCCCATCGCGGCCCGGCGACGAGCGGAATTTCCCCAAGCCCTCCTAGTGACAGCCAGAACCGCAGGGCGGAGCGTCTTGATCCGCTGGAGCCTCGCCCTCTTCCACCTGGAAGGAGTGCCCGCAGCCGCAGGAGGCGGAGACGTTCGGGTTGTTGATCGCAAACCCGGCCTGCAGGCCGTCCACCCAGTCGATCTCGGTGCCGGCAAGGTACGGGGCGCTGAACGGATCGACGACGACTCGGACGCCGTGCAGCTCGATCTCGTTGTCGCCCTCCTGGGCTCCCCGGTCGAACCCGAGCGCGTACTGAAAGCCCGAGCAACCGCCGCCCTGGACGGCGACGCGCAGGACCTCGGCCTCGCCCGCGGGCTCCTCGCCCTGCAGCTCCCGGATCTTGTCCGCCGCGCTCGCGGTGAGGGAGACCAGCGTCGGCTGCTCTGTAACGGCCATCTGGAGCGCATCGTAGCAACCCCCCGGGACCGCGCCTCCCCCGCCTGGGAGGCTGAGTTTGTAACAGCTGTCTCGCGCATCGTTGAGCCGGATTCGCGGCGGCTTGTGCTTTGCTAAGTTCCGCTCGCTTGCCCGGGAGGACGCGTGCTCGATAGCTGGCTTCCGTTCCTGATCTACGGAGCCTTCGCCCTCGCGATCCCCGCCTCGATGGTTCTGATGTCGTTCGTCTTCGCGACCCGTCCCCGACGGCGCGTTCGCGCGCGCGAGATCCCGTTCGAGTCCGGCGTCTCGACCGGCCCACCTCGCACGCAGCGCTTCACGATCAGCTTCTACCTGACGGCGATGCTCTTCATCATCTTCGACATCGAGATCGTGTTCCTGTATCCGCTCGGCGTGATCCTCGAAAAGCTGGGCTGGTTCGGCTTCGTCGAGTTCGCCTTCTTCCTCGGGATCCTCGTGCTGGCGTTCGTCTACATCTGGCGGAAGGGAGCGCTGGATTGGCGGTAAAGCGGAAACGCCTAGCCGACTTCGGGCTCCAGTCCGAGCGAGTGCTCTGGCAGGGCAAAGGGCCGAGCGTCTTCGAACAGGAGGTCGGCGACCTCGAGGAGCGCCTCATGCTGACGACGCTCGAGAAGGCGGTGCTCTGGGCGCAGTCGAAGTCGATGTGGCCGGACACCTTCGGGCTGGCCTGCTGCGCGATCGAGATGATGTCGATCGTCTCGTCGCGCTACGACATCGCGCGCTTCGGCATGGAGGCGTTCCGCTCCTCGCCCCGCCAGGCCGACCTGCTGATCGTGTCCGGCCGCGTCGCGCACAAGATGGCGGCGCCGCTGCGCCAGATCTACGACCAGATGCTGGAGCCGAAGTGGGTGATCGCGATGGGGGCGTGCGCGAGCTCCGGCGGAATGTTCAACAACTACGCCGTGCTGCAGGGGGTCGACAAGATCGTCGCCGTCGACATCCACGTTCCCGGGTGCCCGCCCCGACCGGAGGCCTTGATGGAGGGGATCATCCGCCTGCACGAGAAGGTGCAGGCCGGCGTCCCGCCGGCGTACGAAATCCGAGGGGTTGCGAGTTGAGCTTCCCTCGCGTTCCTGGGGCGCCGCTGGCAAAGGAGGCAAGCCGGCGGCGCGCAGGACAGTACTGGGTACGGCCAAGCGCCGCCGGCGCAGGATCCTGCCGGCAGCGGCGCCAGGCGGCGGCGGAGCCGGGCTTCGCCCGGTGCAAGCCGACGCCGGCCAGGGGCGCGAGGGGGGTCTCGTCATAGCGTTCGAGCGAGTCCCCGGTCTGGTCGAAAGCCGGGAAGAGCACGGCGAGACGACGCTCGTGGTCGATCCGGCGCGCCTGCCGGAGGCGGCGCAATACCTCCGCGACGAAGAGGGGTTCAACTTCCTCTCCGACATCACGCCGACCGACTACCTCGGCTGGGCCGACACGGCCGTGGCCGGCTACTACGGCACCGGGTCCGGTCGTCAGCTGCATCCCCACGCCGCGCAGGGGTTCGCGGCCAGGCCGCGCCCGAAGCCGAAGCGGTTCGCGATGAACTATCACCTGCTGGCAATCCCGTCGTCCCGGCGCGTCCGCCTGCAGGTTTGGCTCGACGACGACGAGCCGGTGCACAGCATCGTTTCCGTCTGGCCGACCGCCGACTGGCACGAGCGCGAGGCGTGGGACATGATGGGCATCCGGATCGAGGGGCACCCGAACCTCCGCCGGATCCTGATGGAGGACGACTGGGAGGGTTACCCCCTGCGGAAGGACTACCCGATCGGCGGGGAGCCGGTCCGCTTCTCGAGCGAAGAGTGACCGTCGCCCCCGAAACGGCGAAGATCTACGAGGGCAGCCGCGTGCCCTCGCCGATTCCGACAGTCCTCCAGGTGCCGGAGGACCTGCGCGACTCCGAGGACATCCTCCAGGTCAACTTCGGGCCCAACCATCCCTCGACGCACGGCGTCCTGCGCCTGATCGTCGACCTCCACGGCGAGGACGTGGTCGGGCTGACGGCCGTGATCGGCTACCTCCATACCGGCTTCGAGAAGAACATGGAGCAGAAGACGTGGTGGAAGGCGATCAC
>JBKPFU010000040.1:0-44258 GCA_046728975.1 Actinomycetota bacterium
CGCCCTTTGCCGGGGCGCCACCGTGCGTCGCGTGCGTTGAGGACGAACCAGCCGTCGCCCTTCGCGACGACGCCGTCGTCGGTCGATTCGAGGTGCGCCTCGGGAACCATCGGCGGGAACCTTACGCACCGCGCAGCGCTCGGTACTTCTCCGAAACCGGTTGTCGGGCTTCCCCGATGCCAGAGGGGCGCGCGTCGGCGATCTTCCGTCTCGACGAACGACGAAAGGGGTTGCGATGGCCACGCTGACCCAGCCGAGAATCGAGAGGCACGATCTCGTCCCCGCGTTCGTTCCGGCGCCGATCGTCGAAGCGCGCGGTGTCGAAAAGACGTACGACACCGGCAAGGTCGAGGTGAACGCTCTGCGCGGCGTGAGCTTTGCGGTCACGCGTGGGGAGATGGTCGCGATCATGGGTCCGAGCGGCTCGGGCAAGACGACGCTGCTCAATTGCCTCTCCGGGCTCGACGCAATCGACGGCGGCGACGTCCTGATCGAGGGCGTCTCTTTGGCATCGATGTCGGATCGGCAGAGGACGGACTATCGCGCCCGACGCATGGGCTTCGTCTTCCAGTTCTACAACCTGATGCCGGTGCTGACGGCGGTGGAGAACGTTGAGCTGCCGCTGTTGGTCGCCCGCGTGCCGGCAAAGGAGGCACGGAAGCGCGCGCTGGACGCGCTCGAGCTGGTCGGGCTCCGCGAGCGCGCCTCTCACGTGCCCGATGAGCTCTCGGGCGGCCAGAGGCAGCGCGTGACGATTGCGCGGGCGCTCGTGAACGAGCCGGCGATCGTCTGGGCCGATGAGCCGACAGGTGACCTCGACAGCGAGAACGCGGAGGAAATCGTCGAGCTCATGCGCCGACTGAACCGGGAGCACGGGCTGACGTTCCTGATCGTGACTCACGACATCGGGGTCGGCCGCGCAACCGACCGGATCGTGCGGATGGTGGACGGACAGATCGTCGACGAGGAAGTGCTGGAGGTGAAACATGATGGTCGCCCGCGTCACGCTGGCTGAGATCGACAGCGTCCGAATAAGGGTCGAAGACGCCGTCGAGCGGTACAGGGACTCGGTCCTCCCGGCGCTGGAGGACGAGGACGGCTACCAGGGTTGCTATGTCCTCACGAACCCGCACGGCAAGGCGCTCGTGCTGACGTTCTGGGAAAGCGAAGAAGCCGCAGAGGCCGGCCTCGCCAGCGGCTTCTACGCCGAGCATCTCGAGAAGTTCGTGACCTTCTTCCGCGCACCGCCCGGGCGTGAGACCTACGAGGTTGTGCTCGCCGACGCTCCCGCCCGAGCGCCCGGTTAGGAGGGACGAACGATGCGTGAGCTCTTCGGCATGCCAACGGGAACTCTCGCCGCCGTCCTCGTCGCGCTCGTCGCGCTGAGCCTCGGCGCGGTCTCCGCGCTTGCCGTCCGGAACCGTGTCTTCTTCCGACTCGGCGTCCGGAACATCCCCCGCCGGCCGGGTCGAACGCTCCTGATCGTCATGGGCCTGATGCTCGGCACCGCGATCATCTCGGCGGCCCTCGCGACGGGCGACACTATGAGCACCACGATCAGGTCGACGGCGATCTCGGCGCTCGGCCAGACCGACGAGGTCGTGTCGACGAAGGGGACGGAGGTCGATCCGACGCTCGACGTGGAGGTGGGGCCCGGTGTCGGCTACTTCCCGGAGCGAGCGTTCGCACTCGTTCGCCACGCCCTTTCCGGCTCTCGCCTCGTGGACGGAGTCGCGCCGGCCGTCGTCGAGAACGTCGCCGTGCGGGACGTGTCGACGCGCCAGAACGAGCCGCGCGTGACGCTTTTCGGCAGCGATTCCCGTTATCTCTCCGAGTTCGGGAAGATGCGGGGAGTCGACGGGCGCGACGTCTCGCTCGCCGACCTCGGCCGCGGCGAGCTCTTCCTCAACGTCGATGGCGCGGACGAGCTAGAGGCCCGCGCCGGCGACACCGTGCACATCTTCACGGGCCGGCGGGTGTCGACCGCCCGCATCAGGGAGATCGTCCGTTTCAAGGGCGCGGCGACGTCGGGGCCGGCGGTGCTGATGCCGCTCCGACCCGCGCAGGAGCTGGTCGGGCAGGCCGGGCGGATCAAGCACATCCTCGTCTCGAACCGAGGTGGGACCACCTCCGGCGCAAGTCTCACCGACGACGTCGTCCGTCTGCTGGAGCCGTCGCTGGCACCGCTCGGGCTGGAGGCGAACAAGTCGAAGCAGGACGCGCTCGAGCTCGCGGACACAAACGGCAAGGCGTTCATGTCCATCTTCACGACGTTCGGATCGTTCTCGATCGCGGCGGGAATCCTGCTGATCTTCCTCATCTTCGTGATGCTGGCGGCGGAGCGGCGAGGCGAGCTCGGGATTGCGCGGGCAGTCGGCACGCGACGCGGCCACCTCGTCCAGATGTTCCTGTTCGAGGGGTACGCATACGACCTGCTCGCGGCGGCGGTTGGGGCGCTGATCGGAATCGCCGTCGCGTACGGGATGGTGCTCGTGATGGCGTCGGCTTTTGCGTCGGTCGCCGACGTCGAAATCGCGTACTCAGTCTCGGCGAGGAGTGTCGCCATTGCGTACGGGCTGGGAGTACTGCTCACGTTCGTCGTTGTCACCGTCTCCGCCTGGCGGGTCAGCCGGATGAACATCGTCACCGCGATTCGGAACCTCCCGGAGCCGCCGGTCGCTAAAAGGCGCAAGCGGCGGTGGATCCCCGGCATGGTCGGGGTCGCCCTGGGTGGGGCAATCGCATTCGGCGGCGTGAACGGCAAAGACGCCGTCGTCCTCGGCTTTGGAGTGCTGCTCGTGATCCTGAGCGTCGTCCCGCTCGCCCGGCTGGTAGGTGTCGGCGACCGCATCGCCCGAACAGCGGCCGGGCTCGCGCTGGTGGTCTGGTTCGTCCTGCCGGTGAACGAGTGGCTCTTCGGCGATCTGAAGATGGACTTCTCGATCTTCGTCCTGTCCGGGCTCGCGATCGTCGTCGGCGCCACCTGGGCGCTCATGTACAACGCGGACGTCGTACTCGGCGTGCTTGCGTGGACGTTGGGGCGGGTCCGGGGCCTGGCGCCGGTGCTGAAGATGGCCGCCGCGTATCCGTTGCGCAGCCGATTCCGGACCGGCGTGACCGTCGCGATGTTCACGCTCGTCGTCTTTACGCTCGTCGTCGGGACGACGGTCTCGGGCGCGTTCAACAACGCGTTCAACGACCTGGACGTGTACGGCGGCGGCTTCCAGGTGCGGGCGACCGCATCGGACGCGGCTCCCGTCAAGGACATGCCGGCGACGCTCGCCCGGACCGGTTTGCGTCGGCAGTTCCTCGCCGTCTCGAGCCAGTCGGTCCGTCCGGTCGACGCGCGTCAGGCGGGGAAGAAGGCTGCCTTCAACGGTTACGTCGTCCGCGGCCTCGACCGCGTCTTTCTGACGCGGGCGACGTACCGCTTTGCCGCGACGGCGAACGGGTACGGCTCTCCGCGCGAGGTGTGGACTGCGCTACGCGACCACACGGGGCTCGCCGTGGTCGATTCGTCGGTTGTTCCGCGCCGCGAGAATTTCGGCAACGGGCCGCTGCCGGACTTCCACCTCCGGGGCTTCTATCTCGAGGACGGAAAGTTCGCTGCCGTGCCCGTCGACATCCGCGACGCGCAGACGGGGAAAAGTATCCGCCTCACCGTGATCGGTGTGCTTGCCGACACGCTGCCGCGCGAGCTGTACGGCATCGCCACATCGCAGAGGACCATGGCGTCGCTGTTCGGAGCTCGCGCCGAGCCGACGGTTCACCTATTCGCGCTTCGCCCGGGCGTCGACGCGTCGGCCGTGGCAAAGCGTCTCGAGCGGGCGTTCCTGCCGAATGGCATGGAGGCGGAGGCTCTGAAGAACACGCTGGCCGACCAGGTGAGCGCGGGCCAGACGTTCAACCGTATCGTCGAGGGCTTCATGGGCCTCGGACTCGTGGTCGGTGTTGCCGCACTCGGCGTGATCACCGCGCGCTCGGTCGTCGAGCGCCGGCAGCAGATCGGCGTTCTCCGCGCGATCGGCTTTCGCAGGCGCATGGTGCAGCTGAGCTTCCTGCTCGAGTCGTCGTTCATCGCGTTGACCTCGATCCTGGTCGGGACGATGCTTGCCCTCGCCGTCTCGTTCAACATCATCCGCGACTCGCAAAGCCAGCCGAGCTGGGAGAACCTGAGCTTCGACGTCCCGTGGCTCAGCCTCGGCGTCATCTTTCTGATCGTCTATGTGGTCGCGCTCGCCACCACCTTCCTTCCGGCCGTGCGCGCCTCCCGTGTCTACCCTGCCGAGGCGCTGAGGTATCAGTGAGCGTCGCCGCTACCGCCAAGAGACGTAGGCGTCGGGCACAGCTCTCGACTGCGCTCGATCGCCGTTTCGAGGCGATCGTCTTCGATTGGGACGGGACCGCAGTGCCTAATCGCCAATCCGATGCGGCCGCACTTCGTGAGTTGGTCGAGGAGCTCTGTGGGCTCGGCCTCGAGCTTTCCGTGATCACGGGCACGCACGTCGGCAATGTCGACGGGCAGCTCGGTGCTCGTCCCTCGGGCCCGGGGCGGCTCCACCTGTGCATGAACCGCGGGTCGGAGGTCTTCCGCGCCGACTTCGACGGTGTGCATCTCGTGGAGCGGCGGCAAGCGACGCCCGAAGAGGATGCCATGCTCGACGCCGCCGCCGAAAGAATGGTGGCGACGCTCGCTGAGCGAGGTCTCGAGTCCGAGATCGTGTCGCAGCGCCTCAACCGGCGAAAGATCGACCTCATTCCTCTGCCGGAGTGGTTCGATCCGCCTAAGGCGAGAATCGCCGAGCTTCTCGACGCGGTCGAAAAGCGACTGCGTGGGGCAGGGTTGAGCGGGCTCGGGGAGGCGGTCGAACTGGGTCGCGGCGCGGCTCGTGAAGCGGGGCTTGCCGACCCGCGCGTGACGAGCGACGCAAAGCACGTGGAGATCGGCCTCACCGACAAGTCCGATGCCGCCCGTTGGGTTTTCGCCGACCTGTGGCGGCATGGGATCGGCCCGTCGCTCGTTCTCGTGGCAGGAGACGAGTTCGGGCCGCTCGGCGGCCTTCCCGGCAGCGACTCGTTGCTGCGTGTACCGGAGGCCACGCGCGCGACAGCGATCTCTGTCGGAGCCGAGCCGACCGGAACGCCGCGCGGGATTCTCGCGCTCGGCGGTGGGCCGGCTCGCTTCCTCGAGATCCTGGAGGATCAGCTCGAGCGGCGGCGCCGTGGCGACGTGCCCGACGTAGACGACGATCCGGCATGGACGGTGACCGTCGGGGGGTTCGACGAGGAGCTGGAGCGCGTCAATGAGTCGCTACTGACCGTGTCTGACGGGAGGATCGGGACGCGCGGGAACCCGCTGTTGGCGCATTCGGCAGCATCACCGGGTGTTCTGGCTGCCGGGGTATACGATGGTGACGGGCCCGAGACCGAGCTCGCGGCCTGTCCCGACTGGACGCTCCTCGGGGGCGAGCTTCCGCTCGACCCGTTGCTTCGGCGGCGGCTCGACCTACGCACGGGCGTGCTCCAACAAGAGCTGGCGCTATCAACCGGCGTGCTCACCTCCGTCCAGTTCTCGTCGCAGGCCCGCCCCGGAACGGTGGTGCTGCGCGCGGACGCGCTGGCCGCGACTCTACCGACGAGCTCGCGCGGCTCGAAGCGGGGTCCCGTAACCGCGGCGAGGGCCGATCTGAGAAGTGGGCACCGCCTGGAGCGAATCGCCGCCTACGAGCAGGACGAGGCCGAGGCGGTTGCGCGGCTCGCCGACGCCGAAGAACTCGGATTCGAGCAACTCTACGCCTCGCATCGAGAGGCTTGGGCCCGCCGGTGGGCCGCGGCAGACGTTGTCGTCGAGGGCGACCCCGAGTTGCAGAAGGCCATCCGATTCACGCTCTTTCACCTGATGGCATCGGTGGCCGACGCCGGGGAGGCGGCGGTTGGCGCCCGTGGCCTATCGGGTCCGGGATATCGAGGGCACGTCTTCTGGGACAGCGACGTCTTCGTGCTCCCGTTCCTCGCCGCGACGCACCCTGCGGCCGCGCGGGCGATGCTCGAGTATCGCGTGCGGCGCCTCCCGGCCGCTATCGCGCAGGCACGGCGGCTCGGTCGACGCGGAGCACGGTTCCCCTGGGAGTCGGCGAGTGACGGTCACGACGTCACGCCCCCGAGCGCGCGCGACCGAGCAGGTCGTCTGATCCGCATCCGGACCGGCGAGCTCGAGGAGCACATCGTTGCCGACATCGCGTGGGCGGCAACGCATTACCTCGACTGGACCGGGGACGAGAAGTTCCGCGTGGGGCCGGCGAGCGATCTGCTCACGGAGTCGGCGCGCTATTGGGCTTCGAGGATTCGCGTGGACGGAGCCGGCAACGGCCACATCTACGGCGTGATCGGCCCAGACGAGTACCACGAGCCGGTCGACGACAACGCGTTCACGAACGTGATGGCGCGTTGGAATCTGCGCCGTGCAGCCGCGATTCACGGCGAGGCGGCCGAGCGTGACGAGTGGCTCCGCCTCGCCGATGCACTCGTCGACGGCTACGACCCGGCGAGCGGTCTCTACGAAGAATTCGCCGGCTTCTTTCGGCTCGAACCTCTCATCATCGCCGACGTCGCGCCAAGGCGGCCGATCACGGCCGACCTCCTGCTCGGGCCGGAGCGGGTCGACGGCGCCCAAGTGGTCAAGCAGGCCGACGTTCTGATGCTCCATCACCTCGTCCCGGACGAGGCTGCCCCAGGCTCGCTTCAGCCGAACCTCTCCTTCTACGAACCACGAACGGCACACGGCAGCTCGCTCTCGCCGGCGGTCCACGCAGCCCTGTTCGCCCGTGCCGGGAGATTTGACGAGGCGCTGCGCGCTCTGAACATCGCGGCGCGGATCGATCTTGACGACCTGACCGGCACGACCGCGAGCGGCCTTCACCTGGCGACGATGGGTGGCCTGTGGCAGGCGCTCGCGTTTGGGTTCGCCGGCGTCAGGCCGCGTCGCGACCGCCTGGCCGTCGACCCGCGTCTCCCGCCGGAGTGGGACGCGCTGGAGCTTCGGCTTCGCTTCCGCGACCGCGCGCTGGCGCTAAGGGTCGAGCACGACCGAGTGTTCGCAGCCGGTCCAGGGATCGGTCTCCGAGAAGACCACGGACGATGGGAGGTGATACTGGAATGACGCGAGTAATCGCAGCAATCGACAACAGCGTCGCCGCGCAGCCGGTGCTTTCGACGGCGCTGGCGATGGCCGAGCTATTGGAGGCAGCGGTAGAGCCGGTACATGTCCGTGTCGACGGCGACCGAACCGTGCGCGCCGTCGCCGAGCGGGCGGACCTGTCAGTTAGCGAGCTTGCAGGTTCAGTTCCGGAGCAGTTGGTCGCGGCAGGCGCCGCGGAGGACGTCGTGCTCGTCGTCGTCGGAGCACGCGGGACACCTCTGCGCAGTCGGCCTGTCGGCCAAACGGCGATCACAGTCGCGACGTCGCTGCCGAAGCCTGTTCTCGTCGTCCCGCCCGATGCGCGGCGCGCGGGAACGGTCCGCCGGGTCCTCGTCCCGCTGGAGGGCACGATTGCGACCTCACTCGCTCCGCAAGGGGTGATTGCAGTCGCGGCTCGGGCGCAGCTCGACGTCATCGTTCTCCACGTCATCGACGAGCTCTCGATCCCCCTGTTCGCTGATCAACCGCAGCACGAAACGGAGTCCTGGGCGCGCGAGTTCCTCGAGCGCTACTGCCCATGCGGGGTGGGGTCGATACGGCTCGAGACGCGGGTGGGAAGGCCAGAAGACGTGATCGCGCCCGCGGCGGACGAGATAAGTGCTGACCTCATCGCACTTGCCTGGGCAGGCTCGTTGGCGCAGGACCGCGCCCCGGTCGTACGGGCTGTGCTCGAACGCGGCAGGGCGCCCGTTCTGCTTGTTCCGGTTGTTGTCGGTCGCCCTGAGGCGGCAGGAACGCGCCAAAAGGAGGCGTTGTGGAACAGCTTGCAATCGTCGCGCGCTTGAGGCCCGGCACCGAGCCCGAAGCGGCCAAGCTGATCGCGAAAGGTCCGCCTTTCGATCCGGCAGGGAGCGGCTTCCATCGCCACACGGTGTACCTCTCTGCCGGTGAAGTCGTGTTCGTTTTCGAGGCGCCCGCCGTGGAGTGGAACGTCGACGACCTGGTCGAGAATCCATTCCAACCAGTCGTTTCGGCCGCGTTCGACGAGTGGCGTCCGATCGTGGACGGCGAGCCTCGAATTGCGCGACGCGCATACCACTGGGAGCGCGGCGGTGTCGTTGCGCCGGCAGAAGGAGCGGGTGATGAATGACGTCCGAATCGATTAGGTACCGCTGATGGCAACAGCTGCGGCAAGGGGCTTACAGGAGGTCGAGGTTCAGGCGCTCGAGCCCGCAAGGCTCGAGCCGCTCGTCGGCCCCGAGCGGATCGCGCGCTTCGAGGCGGCCGCCGAGGTCGTGCGGACGGCCCTGCGGGGCCGGCCCGTCTACAACGTGAACTCGACCGCGGTCGGCGGCGGCGTCGCCGAGATGCTCCAGACGCTGCTCGCCTACGCGCGAGGCGCCGGCGTCGACGCGCGCTGGCTGGTGATTCGCGGCAATCCCGAATTCTTCGCGATCACCAAACGCATCCACAACGGCCTGTACGGATCGGCCGGCGATGGTGACACGCTCGGCGCGGCAGAGCGACGGGAGTACGAGCGGGTGGCGCGCGAGAACGGTGAAAGCCTGCTCGCGCGTGTGGGCACAGACGCGATCGTCGTGCTTCACGACCCGCAGACGGCCGGAATCGCGCCCGCGCTGCGCGCCGCCGGCGCCTTCGTCGTCTGGCGCTGTCATGTGGGGCGCGACGAGCCGAACGAGTGGACGGAGCGGTCGTGGGAGTTCCTGCGTCCGTACCTGGAAGACATCGACGCGTTCGTTTTTTCTCGTGCGGCGTTTGCCCCGGTGTGGGCCGACACCGCAAGGACGCACGTGATCCCTCCGTCGATCGACCCGTTCTCCTCGAAGAACGAGCCGATGTCGCCGCGCAACGTCAGGCTCGCCCTCGGCTACGTTGGCCTCCTCGCCGGCAGCGGCGAGCCGCCGATCGTGCCGTTCTCGCGTCGCGACGGATCGCCTGGGAGCATCACCCACCAGGTCGACGTCATTCAGCTCGGGCCGGCGCCCCCGTCGGAGGCGCCGCTCGTGCTGCAGGCGTCCCGCTGGGACTCGATGAAGGACATGTCCGGCGTGATGGAAGGCTTTGCCGAGCACGTCGATCCGTCACTCGGCGCGCACCTGATCCTTGCCGGGCCGGCCGTCAAAGGCGTGGCCGACGATCCCGAGGCCGCCGAGATCCTGGACGAATGCGTCGCGCGCTGGCGCGCGCTTCCGCACGCCGTCCGCAGCCGCGTGCACCTCGCGTGCGTTCCGATGCACGATCCCGACGAGGCGGCGGCGATCGTCAATGCGCTGCAACGGCAGGCTAGCGTCGTGGTTCAGAAAAGCCTCGCCGAGGGCTTCGGCTTGACCGTCGCGGAGGCGATGTGGAAGTCGCGGCCGGTCGTCGGCAGCGCGGTCGGCGGAATCGTCGACCAGATCGTCGACGGCGAGCACGGCTTCCTCATCGACGACCCGCGCGACCTCGTCGCCTTCGGCGCGGCGGTCGATCGTCTCCTCCGCGATCCCGGCGAGGCCGAGCGGCTCGGGCGGAACGGAAGGGTCCGGGCGACGACGGAGTTCCTCGGCGATCGGCACCTGACGCAGTACGCTCGCGTCTTCGACCACTTGACCTGACGAGGGAGGTAGCTATGACCGCCCATGCGGACACCCAGGCCGTCACCGGGCCGCTGAGCGAGAACGAGCTACGGCTGATCGATGCGTACTGGCGGGCGGCGAACTACCTCTCGGTCGGGCAGATCTACCTGCTCGACAACCCGCTCCTGCGTGAGCCGCTCGCACCCGAGCACGTGAAGCCGCGTCTGCTCGGCCACTTCGGCACGACACCCGGGCTGAACCTGGTCTACATCCATCTCAACCGCGCGATCCGCGAGCGCGACCTGGACGCGATCTACATCACAGGCCCTGGCCACGGCGGACCCGGGCTTGTCGCCAACGCGTATCTGGAAGGCACGTACAGCGAGGTGTATTCACACATCGGCCGTGACGAAGAGGGGCTGCGGAAGCTGTTCCGGCAGTTCTCCTTCCCCGGCGGTGTTCCAAGCCACGTCGCGCCCGAGACGCCCGGCTCGATCCACGAAGGCGGAGAGCTCGGCTATGCGCTCACGCACGCGTTCGGCGCCGCGTTCGACAACCCCGACCTGCTGGTCGCCTGCGTCGTCGGCGACGGCGAGGCGGAGACCGGGCCGCTCGCGGCGAGCTGGCATTCGAACAAGTTTCTGAACCCGAGCGTCGACGGCGCTGTGCTCCCGATCCTGCACCTGAACGGGTACAAGATCGCCAACCCGACCGTCCTGGCGCGCATCCCGAACGAGGAGCTCGTTTCGCTCCTCGAGGGCTATGGCTGGCGCCCGGTCGTGGTCGAAGGGGACGACCCCGCGCACGTCCACCAGCAGTTCGCGGCGGCGCTCGATGAAGTTCTCGAGGAAATCGCACGCATCCAGCACGAGGCGCGCGAGCGGGGAAACGACGAGCGTCCGAGCTGGCCGATGATCGTCCTACGCACTCCGAAGGGCTGGACGGGGCCGAAGGAGGTGGACGGTTTGCCGGTTGAAGGAACGTGGCGTTCGCACCAAGTGCCGATGACGGACGTGCGGGACAATGAGGAGCACCTCCAGCTGCTCGAGGACTGGATGCGGAGCTATCGGCCGGAGGAGCTGTTCGACCACGACGGGAAGCTGGTCAGCGAGCTTGCCGAGCTTCCGCCGCACGGCGAACGTCGCATGAGCGCGAACCTGCACGCGAACGGCGGCCTCCTTATGCGCGACCTGGTTCTGCCGGATTTCCGTGATTACGCGGTCGAGGTCGACAAGCCCGGCACGACGACAAGCGAGGCGACAAGGGTGCTGGGCGCCTTCCTGCGCGACGTGATCGCTCGCAACCGGGAGAACTTCCGGCTCTTCGGTCCCGATGAGACCGAGTCGAATCGCTTGAGCGCCGTATTCGAGGCGACCGATCGGGTCTGGGAGGCGGCGCTCGAGCCGACCGACGAGCGGCTCGCTCCGGAAGGTCGCGTCATCGAGGTCCTCTCAGAGCATCTCTGTCAGGGCTGGCTCGAGGGCTACCTCCTCACCGGCAGGCACGGTCTCTTCAACTGCTACGAGGCCTTCATCCACATCGTCGACTCGATGGTCAACCAGCACGCGAAGTGGCTGAAGGTGACCCGGCAGATCCCGTGGCGCCGCCCGATTCCTTCTCTCAACTACCTGTTGAGCTCGCACGTCTGGCGTCAGGATCACAACGGCTTCTCGCACCAGGATCCCGGCTTCATCGACCACGTCGTGAACAAGAAAGCGGAAATCATCCGCGTCTACCTCCCGCCGGACGCGAACACGCTGCTCTCGGTGGCCGACCACTGCCTCCGTAGCCGCGACTACGTGAACGTCGTCGTGGCCGGCAAGCAACCGGCGCTCGACTACTTCTCGATGGACGACGCGATCATCCACTGCACGCGGGGCGTCGGAATCCTGGAATGGGCCTCGAACGACGAGGAGGGCGAGCCCGACGTCGTGCTCGGCTGCGCCGGCGACATTCCCACGCTCGAGACGCTCGCCGCCACGGCCGTCCTTCGCGAGCGGCTGCCGAACCTCAAGGTGCGCGTCGTCAACGTCGTCGACCTGATGCGGCTCCAACCCGAATCCGAGCACCCACATGGGCTCTCCGACCCTGAGTTCGACTCGCTCTTCACCACCAGCCGGCCGATCGTCTTCGCCTACCACGGCTACCCGTGGTTGATCCACCGTCTCACCTACCGGCGGCGGAACCACGGGAACCTCCACGTCCGCGGCTACAAGGAGGAGGGAACGACGACGACCCCCTTCGACATGGTCATGCTCAACGACCTCGACCGCTTTCACCTCGTGATCGACGTGATCGACCGCGTCCCCGGTCTGGCGGAGGAGGCGGCGCGGCTGCGACAGGAGATGGAGGCGAACCGACTGCGCTACCGCGCCTGGACGCGCGAGCAGGGGGAAGATCACCCGGACATCCGCGACTGGATCTGGCCTTACTGAAATTTTGGCTTCGGTCCTCGTCGTCAATGCGGGCTCGACGAGCCTGAAGCTCACCCTCGTCGACGGCGAGGACTCGCGGCCGGTCGATTCGTTCGTTCCCGCAGATGCCGTCGGCCACCGCGTAGTGCACGGCGGCGAGCGGTTCCGAAGCGCCATCTTGATCGACGACGAGGTCGAGGAAGAGCTCGGCCGGCTCGTCGAGCTTGCTCCTCTACACAACGCTCCGGCGGTCAAGGCAATCGAGGCGGCTCGCGACGCGCTACCGAACGTGCCGCACGTAGCGGTCTTCGACACGGCGTTCCACGCGACGATCCCGGCAGAGGCAGCCACCTATGCGCTGCCCGAACGGTTCCGCGAGGAGCTCGGCATTCGCCGCTTCGGGTTCCACGGCCTATCGGTGCAATGGGCGGCCGAGCGGGTTCGTGTCCCGCGCCTCGTGGTCTGCCACCTGGGCGGCGGCTGCTCGGTGACCGCCGTTCGCGACGGGAGGTCGGCCGATACGACTATGGGCTTCACGCCGCTCGAGGGCGTGCCGATGGCGACACGAGCCGGATCGGTCGACCCCGGCGCTCTGCTGCATCTGCTGCGGTCGGGCGTGAACGTCGACGAGCTCGACGACACACTGGAGCACGAGTCGGGGCTGGTCGGTCTCGGCGGCACGGACGACGTGCGCCGGCTCGAAGGGACGATCGCCCTGGCCGTCTACACCTACCGGATTGCAGGAGCGGTCGCGGCGATGGCCGTCGCGCTCGGCGGCATCGACGCCCTCGTCTTCACCGCCGGGGTGGGGGAGAACTCGGCCCCCGTGCGGCAGGCGGTCTGCGCGCGGCTCTCGTTTCTGGGGGTCGCACTCGACGAGCCAGCGAACGCGACAGCATTACCGGATTCCGACATCGCCGCGCCCGGCTCGGGAGTCAGAGTCGTCGTTCTTCACACACGCGAGGACCTGGTGATCGCTCGCGCTGTCCTGCAGTGTCTCAACGTCTGAGTCGCGGCTTTTCCGCGGCGCGATCCGCGTCGGCCCTGATGCGCGCGCTCCCGTTGTGAGCAACCCTCGAGGTCATGAATGTGCTGATAGCGGGTGGCGGCGTCGCGGCGCTCGAGGCAGCGCTGGCCCTGCGCGAAGAAGATCGAGTCTCGGTAGAGCTCATCGCGCCCGATTCGGAGTTCACGTACCGCCCGCTGGCGGTTGCGGAGCCGTTTCGCGTTGCCGACGTGCGCAGCTTTCCGCTGAAGGTACTGGTCGAGAAGGCCGGCGCGGAGCTTCGGCGCGGGGCGCTCGTCTCTGTCGATCCCGACCGCCACGTCGTCCGGACCGGCGAAGGTGACGAGCTCTCCTACGACGTTCTCCTGCTCGCGCTCGGTGCGCGACCCCGTGCAGTCGTAACGAACGCACTCACCTTCCGCGGCCCTGGAGACGGCCCCGCGCTGCGCGCTCTCCTCGACGACGCGCTCGCGGGGGACGTCCGGCATCTCAGCTTTGCGCTCCCCGCCGGAGTCGCGTGGCCGCTGCCGCTTTACGAACTCGCGCTTCTGACGTACACGCACCTCACTGATGCCGGGGCAATGGACATCCGTCTGACGCTGGTGACACCCGAAGACGCCCCGCTCGGACTCTTCGGCGAACAGGCGAGCGACGCAGTTCGCGAGCTGCTCGAGATGCGCGGGATCGAAGTCCTTACGGGCACCACGCCCGTCGCCTTCGAGGGCGGTGTGCTGCGTCTGGCACCCGACGATCGGCTCGAGACCGATCGTGTCGTCGCGATGCCGAGGCTCGAGGGCTCGCCGCCCAGCGGAATTCCGCACAACGGCGAAGGGTTCGTTCCCGTCGACGACCATGGCCGGGTGATTGGGCTCGACGACGTCTTCGCCGCAGGCGATCTGACGACATTTCCCGTCAAGCAAGGGGGAATCGCGACTCAGCAGGCGGATGCGGCAGCGGCCGCAATCGCCGCTCAGTCGGGAGCCCCGGTCGATCCGGCGCCGTTCCGGCCCGTGCTCAAAGGGATCCTCCTCACGGGCGTCTTCCCTCGCTATCTCCGCGCGGAGGTCGGAAAGCGCTCGTCAACGGTTGATACCGAGCCGCTGTGGTGGCCGCCGGCCAAGATCGTCGGCCGCCACCTCGCCCCGTTTCTCGCGGAGCAGCTCGGGCTTTCCGAGCAGCTCCCGCCCTCGCTGGCCGAGGGCGCCGTTCCGGTCGAGATCGACCTGGAGTAGCGGAAGCCGCACGAGAGTCCCAACGCCCATGAGAATGCAGTCGAAGTGGTGACCGAGCTGACACATGACCTCGGGGCGCCCGTCGACGTGATCCTCCGCGACGGCTCGACGCTGAGACTTCGGGCGCCGACGGGGGCAGACGAAGACGCGTTGTTGGCCTTCTTCTCGGGTCTTTCGCCGCGGAGCCTGTACCTGCGCTTCCACGGAGCGCCGACGATCCGCCCGGCGCTCGTCGAGCCGTTCCTCGATCCCGACTGGATCGAGCGTGGAGCTCTGATCGGCACCTCCGAGGGCCGGGTCGTCGCGCTCGCCAGCTGCGCGCGGTTGCGTGACCCGAGCGCGGCAGAGGCGGCCTTCGCGGTCGCCGACGAATTCCAGGGGCGCGGCATTGGAACGCGGCTGCTCGAGCAGTTGGCCGCCCGGGCGGCCACGGGAGGGATCGAGCAGTTCGTCGCGGAGGTGATGCCCGACAACCGGGCGATGCTCGGCGTGTTCGAGGCGGCAGGATTCGAGACGACGCGCGAGCTCGAGGGAGGGACGATCGAGCTCGTCCTGCGGATCGAGCCGACCGAGACCTTCCTCGAGCACGTCTCGGAGCGCGATCACGTTGCAGTTCGGACTTCGCTGGAGCCGTTCTTCAAGCCGCGATCGGCCGCGGTCATCGGCACGTCGCGTCGGCCGGGCTCGATCGGCGGCGAGTTGTTCCGCAATCTCCTGCGCGCCGAGTTCACGGGGGTGGCCTATCCCGTGAACCGCGGCGGCGAGTCTGTCGCAGGCGTGCGCGGCTACGGCTCGATCAGCGAGATCGACGACGATATCGACCTCGCGGTCATCTGCCTTCCCGGCGAGCGGGTGCTCCCGGCGGCGGAGGAGGCGCTGCAGAAGGGTGTGCGGGCGCTCTGCGTGATCTCCGCCGGCTTCGCGGAAATGGGCACGGCGGGCCGCGAGCGCCAGGATCGGCTGCTCGAGCTCGTTCGCTCGCACGGGGCCCGGATGCTCGGGCCGAATTGCCTCGGAATCGCGTCAGCGGAATGCAACCTGAATGCGACCTTCGGGCCGCGGGCGCTTCCGCCGGGAAACGTCGCCTTCTCGTCGCAGAGCGGCGCGCTCGGGCTCGCCGTCCTCGAGCACGCGGCCGAGCGCGGTCTCGGCCTCTCCGCGTTCGTTTCGATCGGCAACAAGGCCGACGTCTCGTCGAACGATCTCGTCGAGTACTGGGAGGACGACGCCGCGTCTGACGTCATCGTCCTGTATCTCGAGTCGTTCGGAAACCCGCGCAAGTTCGGCCGGCTCGCGCGGCGTGTCGCGCGGAAGAAGGCGATCCTGGCGATGAAGAGCGGGACGACGTCAGCCGGCGCGCGGGCGGCGAGCTCCCACACCGCCGCGCTCGCCGGTTCCGACGCGGCGGTCGACGCCCTCTTCAGGCAGGCGGGAGTGGTGCGAACGAAGACGCTCGAGGAGCTCATCGATGCAAGCGTTCTGCTCTCCTCACAGCCGCTTCCAGCCGGACGTCGGGTGGCCGTTCTGACGAATGCCGGCGGCCTCGGCATCCTCTGCGCAGACGCTTGCGACGCCGAGGGGCTCGAGCTGCCGCCGCTCGGCGAGGCGACGGCAGCGAAGCTGTCGGAGCTGCTGCCGGCCGAGGCGAGTCTCGCGAATCCCGTAGACATGCTCGGCTCGGCGACGGCGGAGATCTACGAGGCGGCCTTGCCCGTCGTCCTCGCGGATCCCGGCATCGACTCGGTGATCGTCCTCTTCGTTCCTCCTGTCATTGCGGGAGCGGAGGAAGTCGCGGAGGCGATCGCTCGTGTCTCGAAGGGCGAAAAGCCGGTGCTGGCCGCGGTGATGAGCGAAGGCGGAATCCCGCCAGCGCTTCGAGGCGCCGATCATCGTCTGGCTGCCTTCGCGTATCCCGAATCCGCCGCTCGCGCGCTGGGGCTGGCCGTCCGCCGCGCGGAGTGGCTGCGCCGTCCTGCGGGCTCGACGGTCGAGCTGGACGCCGATCGCGCGAAGGCCGAGGAGCTGGTCCGGACCGCGCTTCTCGACAAGGAAGACCTCTGGCTTGATGCCGGGGAGGCACGGCGGTTGCTCGGCTGCTACGGCATCGCCCTGGTCGAGGAGCGGCTCGCCGCGACTGCAGCCGAGGCGGCCGAAGCGGCATCAGAGTTCGGCTTTCCGGTGGTCGTGAAGCCGGCCGCTGCGGGTGCGCACAAGACGGAGACGGGCGGTGTGGCTCTGAACCTGGCCGACGTGGGGCAGGTGCTCGAAGCTGCGGAGCGGATCGGGCCGCCGGTGCTCGTCCAGCCGATGGTTCGCGGCGGTGTCGAGCTCCTTGCCGGCGTTGTGCAGGACGACGTGTTCGGGCCGTTGGTCGCGTTCGGGCCAGGAGGAATCTTCGCCGAGCTGATCGGGCAGGCCGAGTTCCGGATCTCACCCCTGACCGACGTCGATGCCCGCGAGCTGGTCACGTCCGGCAAGGCCGGCGAGCTCGTCGCCGGCTTCCGGGGCTCGCCGCCCGTCGATGCCGACGCACTGGTCGATCTCGTCTTGCGGCTCGCTCGCCTTGCCGAGGACCTGCCGGAGGTCAGCGAGCTCGACCTGAACCCGGTGATGCCATTCCCGGAGGGCTACGCCTCCGTTGACGCGCGCGTTCGGTTGCGGCGCCCTCGGGCAAGGCCGTTGCTGAAGGGTTGGTAGCCGCTTGCGGCTACGGCGCGAATAGGTCGCCGCCGTCGCTGTCGCCGGGGCCGGGCGTCGGCGCGAACACGAGGCCGCTCTCCTCAGGCTGCGTCCACGAATAGACGAGCTCGGCGAGGCGTGGCGGCCCGTCGACGAGCTGCCGCCACTCGGCTGCGGCGGCGAGCACGGTCGGGTCGCCGGCAAGCCGCTCCAGCGCCTCGGCGTCGGCCATCTCGAAGTCGAAGACGACCTCACGCTGCGTGAGGAAGACGCGATGGCGCTCGATTCCGAGCTCGGCGGGATCGAACGGCGGGCCCCTCCGGAGCAGCGCGCGGACGGCGTCCTGGCGTGCGGGCTTGATCGGAACGACGAATGCGAGCCCGGTGGCGCGGCGGTCCAGCGTCAGAGCTGCTATTCGCTCCGCGAGCTCGGAGACGACGCCAGGGTGCACGACGCTTGCGATCTTGATCGATCCGTGCGCGAACTGAAGCACGAGCGTCGGCCGGCCGCCGAGGCGCTCCTCGCCGGTGCGCCCGACGCGCAGGCCGACCAGGTCTTCCAGCGGCACGACGTTCGCCTTCGCTGCTCCACCCCCCGCACCATCGAGCAGCAGCTCGGTGGGGCGGACCTCGAGCTTGCCGGAATAGACGTGGCCGTCTTCCTCTTGCCAGCTGACTGCGTACGTCGTCTTCACGACCCCAAGGGTCGCGCGAGACCGCTGCGGTGGAATCAGTAGAAATCCGTGCCCTCGATCGGGGCGCCGCCCGATCCGGCACCCGATCCGCGCGCGCAGAATCGCAGGCATGACACGGGCATCGGAGACAGAGCGGCCGCCGACGTTTGCGAAGACGCGTGTCGGCGCCGTCATGCATCAAGGCGTGATCACGTGCCCGATGCAGACGCCGCTGCGCGCCGTTGCCGGGATCATGGCGGCACATCGCGTGCACTGCGTGGTCGTCTACGACGAGACAGGCAATGCAGAGCTCGATGCCCTGTGGGGAGTCGTATCCGACCTCGACCTCGCCGGAGCGCTCAGCAGCGGCGAGATCGAGACCGGCACTGCCGGCGAGATCGCCGGCGCTCCCGTAGTCACGGTTCGGCCCCAGGAAGAGCTCGTCCGGGCGGCGCAGCTGATGCGCGAGCACGAGACGTCGCACCTCGTCGTCGTCGACCGCCGGACCGAACGCCCGATCGGCGTCCTTTCGACGCTCGAACTCGCGCGAACGGCCGCAGACCAGCCGCGTTGAAAGGAGGAGCAAATGAAGCGCATCTTGATCGCAACAGACGGCTCGCCCTCGGGGCGGGAGGCGATCGAGCTCGGGCTCGAGCTCGCCCGGGACGAGCAGGCCGAGGTCACGTTCGTACATGTGCTCCCGCCGACGCAGTGGGAGCTCGTTGGCCTCTACGCTGCGCCGGGCGTGATCCCGCGGCTTCCAAATCTCGCAGAGGAGGATCCCGAGGCAGCCAAGCCGCTGCAGGAGGCCGTGGCACTTGCGGAGGAAGCCGGGGTTCCGGCGAAGGTCGAGCTGCGGGCCGGCTCCTTCGCCGCAGAGGTCGTGGGGGCGGCCGACACGATCGATGCCGATCTGATCGTCGTCGGCTCGCGCGGCCTCGGCGGGCTCAGGGGCGCTGTGCTTGGCAGCGTCTCCCGCGGCGTCGTGAGGCGCGCCAAGCGGCCCGTGCTGGTCGTCCGCGGGGCGCACGTGCGCGAGGAGGTTCCGGCCTAGTCGGAATGTGAGAGCCGGGCGGCTCCAGGCGCCGCCCGGTCTCGCTCATTCGCGCTCCTCGAGCAGTCCTTGGTCGATCGCGTACCGCACGAGCTCGGCGCGCGTCTCCAGCCTCAGCTTCTGCATGATGTGCGCGCGGTGCGTCTCGGCTGTGCGCACCGAGATGTACAGCATCTTCGCGATCTCTTGGTTGGTGTGACCGAGAGCGAGCAGGCGGAGCACCTCGCGCTCGCGGTCAGAGAGCGGGTCCGCTTCGGCCCTTGCGCGCGCCTCGGCGTCCGCCGCCACGAGCCGCGCGCCGAGCGCGGGGTGGACATAGCGGCCGCCGTTCGCTACCTCACGGACCGCGGAGACGAGCTCCGTATCTGCCGCTTCCTTCACAACGTATCCCATCGCACCGGCGGCGAACGCCTCGTGGACGTACCGCGGGTCGTCCTGCATCGACAGGACGAGCACCTTGGTATCGGGAGCCTCCTTCAGCAACGACGGAATCGCTTCGATCCCGGTCTGGCCCGGCATGACGACGTCGAGCAGGATTACGTCGGGCGTGTGAGCGCGCACTTCGAACACGGCGTCGTGAGCGCTGCCCGCTTCTGCGACCGTCTCGATGTCCTCTTCCGCGTCCAGAAGGGTCTTCATACCCGCTCGCACGACGGGATGGTCGTCCACGATGACAACTCGAATGCTCAAAGAATTGGCACCTCTGCCACGAGAGTGGTTCCGGAGCCCAGGGAGGACTCGACTGTAAGTCTGCCGCCGACGAGCGCGAGCCGCTCGCGCATGCCGACGAGGCCGAGGCCGTCCTCGCGGGCCTCGGCTGGGTCGAAGCCCTGACCGTTGTCCTCGACGACGACCGCCACAGTCCCGTCCTTGGTCGTCAGCAGGATGCTCACGTGTCTCGCCTGAGCGTGCTTGACGACGTTCGTCAGCGCCTCCTGCACGATCCGGTAGAGCGCGGTCTCGGTCTCCGTAGGCAGCCGCTCTGCGGCCAAGCGGGTTTCCAGCTCCACCTTGACACCGGTCTGCTCGCCAAAACTTTGGGCCAGGCGCTCGAGCGCGGGAACGAGGCCGAAGTCGTCGAGCGCCTTCGGCCGCAGCTCGACGGCGAGCTGCCGCACGTCTCGCAGTGTTTCGAGCACGAGCGAACGCAGATCGGCCACCGCGGCTCGCACCTGCTCGACGTTCTCCGATTCCTCGACGGACTTGAGTCCGAGGAGGATAGATGTCAGCGCTTGGCCGGTTTCGTCGTGGAGCTCGCGGGCGAGTCGGCGACGCTCGAGCTCCTGCGCTGAGACGACGCGGCGCAAAGCGTCGCTTTGCACCCGTTGCGAGAGGTCGACGGCTACGGCGGCGCGCGCTGCAAAGGCCTCCGCGAGCCGGAGGTCCTCGTCCCCGAACCGCGTGTCGCCGCCCCGCTTGTCGTGCGCACCGAGCACCCCGATCGAACGGTCGCCCACCATCAACGGAACGAATAGGCCACTTCGTGCGCCCGCGAGCCGCGTCACCTCGTGCTGCACCTCGGGGTCGTCCAGCAGCGAATCGACCCGCTCGCTCCGCCGGCGATCCAGCACACGGCCATGCTTGGACGTCTCGCGCGGAAGTAAGGCGCCCTGAAGGGCCTCGGCTCCGTCGCCGTGCGCGGCCTCGATTCGCAGACCCTCGTCGACAGGAACGGCGATCGTCACCGAGCGCGCCTCGAGCAGCTCGCCGAGCCGCGCCGCCACGAGCACGAGGACTCGCCGGAGCTCCAGCTCGGCGGCGAGCGCGTTCGCGATCTCGTTCAGGGACTCGAGCTGGCGTGACCAACGTGTCGCCGATTCGTAGAGCCGGGCGTTCTCGATCGCGACCGCGGCCTGCGCCGCGAGCAGTTGGACGAGCTCCTCGTCGTCCTCACTGAAGTCCTCGCCGCCTTCCTTCTCCGTCAGGTAGAGGTTTCCGTAGGCGATTCCGCGCAGCTTGATCGGCACACCGAGGAAGGTCTTCATCGGTGGGTGGTTGGCGGGGAAGCCGACCGATCGCGGGTCCTCGCGCAGATCGCTCAAGCGCAGCGTCTCGGCGTCGCGAATCAACACTCCGAGAATCCCCCGGCCGCGCGGGAGGTGCCCAATTGCTCGGTGTGTCTCCTCGTCGATCCCGGTCGTCAGAAAGCGCTCAAGCTCCGTCCCCGACGGGTCGATGACGCCGAGCGCGGCGTAGTGCGCGCCTGTCAGGGCGGCCGCGGTCTCGACGACCTTCTGCAGAAGGGCGTCCAGCGACAGCTCGGATGCGAGGGCAATACCGGCGTCGATAAGCCTACGAGTCCGCGCTTCCACGGGTTCCATTATCCGCAGCAGGCTTACGGAAAAGCCGCAATCGACGTGTCGGCTTCCCCTGATGGCGCGTAATCCACGCCGGGCGACACTCCGGCCGACGGATGAAAGGCGCAAAGACATACCGGTCGGAAGCGGGCGAAGCCCAAACCGGGCGGAGCGCACGAGTTTTCACAGGAGGTGAGCGCGAGATGCGCAAGCTATTCGAACTCGGAGGCCTGGTCGCTGCCGCCATCTTGATCGCGTTCGGCATCACGTCGATCGTCATGGGCATCAACGGCCGCAACACGGTCCACAACAGCCTCAAGCAGGAATTCATCGTCGGCACGCCCGACATGACCCCGGCGGCGATCAAGGCCGAGGCCAAGGAGGCGGGGCTGCCGGCGAGCGTGGATCTTCCAACGAAGTCTGTCGCAGGCAAGCCGATCAACAACGGCGACCGGGCGCGGACGTTCGCGAACTACATGCGGATTCACGCACTCGAGGGCACAAACGGGCTCACCTATGCGCAGATGGGGCGCTGGATGGCGAAGCCCGGAACGCCGGCCGGCCAAACCGACGGCCAGGGCGCGACGAGCAACGAGAAGTACGCGCTGATCGACCCGAAGACCAAGCAACCCGTCGAGAACGGGCGACGGAACCTTTGGGTGACCGAGACGGCGCTCTCGACGGCGCTCAACACGAGCTACATGGCCGAGCAGATCTCCTTGTTCGGAATCGTGATGGGCATCGCACTGCTGCTGTCGGGCATCGGGTTCGGCATCCTCGCCCTCGGGGGGGCGCTCCGGAACCCGGAGTCTCCGCTCGCGTCCCGCGCGCGGAGGAGGGCAAGGCAGAGCTCACCGGCTCCCGCCTCGTAACCTCATTCCCCCCGCAGTGAACGGGCCGCGAAAGCGGCCCGTTCGTTTCGTTCGTGCGTCCCTCCGCAGGTTGGCTACGCGTAGGCGACCACGGCGAGAATGAGCGCGATCACCAGGATGATGAACAACCAGTTGCTGACCGCGACTCCGCCGACGAGCGCGAAGATGATCAGCAGCAGGACAAGTAGCCACAGCAAAGCCATCGATCAACCTCCCATTTCACCGATATCGCCATTCCGAATGGCCGCGGCGCCGCCCCGTCAGCGATCGCCGCGACCGATGTCGAGGTCTTCACGCGGGTCGTATGCGCGACTGCGGCTGGCCGCCTTCGCGATGCCGCGGCTCAGCATGTAAGCAGCCGTCGCGATGGTTGCCAGGATCCAAAACAACCGCGGGTCGACGTCGTCGGACGTGGCCGTTCCGATCCCCAAGCCCATGACGAACAGAACGAAGACCAGAAATTCACTGGTCAGAAAGAACGGCTTCGTCTCACTTGTGTAGGTGGTCCGTGGCGGCACAGCCAACCGAGCCATCCAACCGGTTGCCGAACCTCGCCCCGTAGCCCCGGGATCGCGCGTACTGTCTGCGGTCGCCATCCATCGCCTCCTGTCGAAGTGCCTGCGGCGTCTGCATTTCCGCTTCGGCGCTGACGAAACCGGCGCCCGAGCTGCGGTTTGCCGGGTTTCCTAAAGGAGGATTCGGAGCGCGAGCTCCGGCGAGCACCCGCGGCTCACGAGGTTGATCGCCTGATGGAGATCGACTTCCACTCGGCGCGCGAGAACGCGCGCTTCCCGACGCCCGTATCCCGCTCTCTGAAGCTGCTCGAGGCGCCAGTGCCGGATCTCTTCGGTGTCCGGCGCGCTTCGCTGGTCGAGGTCCGCTGGGATCATGGTCGTGCTCGTCACAGTCCATCCCAGGTTGCGCCGCCGTTCGCCACCGATGTGGCTAGGTATCGCGCGCAATTTGTCGCGTCAGCTCGGGACCGTCTCTCCAATCCCGTGCTCGAAGGCGAAGCGAGCGGCTTCGGTGCGGCCGCCGACCTCGATCTTCTTGTAAATGCGAGTCAGGTGGTACTTGACGGTGTGCTCACTGAGCCAGAGCTCGCGGGCGATCTCCTTGTTCGACCGACCGGCGGCGACCCGCTTGAGGATTTCGGTTTCCCGCGCGCTTAGCCCGATCGCGCGGGCCGGAGGGTCCGCTCCGTTCGCAGAAGGCACGTAGGACTGCATCGAAAACGAGCCGCTGTCGAGCTCGCGGATGATGGGCGCGAGGTTCTCGGGCTCGATCCATTTGCCGAGATAGGCGAGGGCGCCGCCCGCGAGCGCGCGCGCGGCCACCTCCGGTTCGTCGATCGCGGAGAGCATTGCCACTTTGACGCTCGGAAACTGAGCTCGCAGCCCCCGGAGCACCGCGATGCCGTCCATTCCCGGCATGCGGATGTCCAGGAGGACGATGTCGGGGCGGCTCTCGGCGACCCGCGGCAGTACTTCGTCGCCGCGCTCGGCTTCGGCCACGATCTCGATGTCGGGCTCTCCCTCCAGCGCCAGCCGGGTGGCCTCGCGAATCAGACGATGGTCATCCGCAACCGCAACTCGGATCGGCCGCATCTCCGTTTCCTCCCTCATACCGCATTGAACCAGCGCAATCCGTCACGCCGTAGATGCCGCAGGAGACCCAAACCTTCGCTCGGGTGCTCCGTCCTCAGCATGTGACGCTTCGCTGAGCTCCGCATCCCTCGGATGAGCGCTTTCGAGACGAGGCGACACTGGACGAACGGGCGGGAAGGTCAGGTCCTCCGGGTCGGCAGATGCCCCGCGACGGCTCGTCAGACTGACGCCGTGGCCGACGCGACGCAGACACTGATCGCTCTCGTCTCGCTGTTCGTGTTGGCGCTCGCGATCTATGCGGTCTCCGCGGCGGCAGTACTCGCTGCCGTCCGGTACCTGCGGCGGCCCCGCGCGATGCGCTCGGCGGTGGGCACCGCCCGTCGCGGCCGCACCTGATCGGGGGCGCGGCCGCCTAGCCGGCGACCAGGACGGGCCGCCTAGCCGGCGACCAGGACGGCGAGCCCGCCGAAGGCGAGGAACGGCCCGAGCGCGATCTCGGTCTTCAGCGCCGGCCGCCCGCGTGCCAGCACGAGCAGCAGCGCGAATGCACCTGCCGCGAACAGACCCAGCGTCAGCGCTGCGACCACGTCCCGCCCCAGCGCGGCGCCCAGGAGCATCGCAAGCTTGACGTCGCCCATCCCGAGGGCGCCGGGGCGGATGAGGGCCGGGATCAGCAAGACGACCGCCCCGCCCAATGCCGCGAGCAACCATTCCGGCGCTCGCTCAGGGCTCAATGCGATGTTGGCGACGAGTACCACGGCCGTCGTCGGCAGGACGATCCGGTTCGGGAGGATTCTCTTGCGGAAGTCGATTGCCGCCAGCCAGACGAGAACGAAGGCAACGAACCCGGCAATTACTCCCTCTGCGCTCAGCCCGACCCGCCCGAGAACGAGCACGGCCGCGCCGACCGCGCCGACCGCGACGATCGCTTCGCCGAGATCCGCCGAGCGGGATGGAGCAGGGATTGCTTCTTTTGGTGTGGTCATGACGGGAGCGGGCGAAGCTCGAGTCGATCGCCGAGGCGCAGGCTCCGTTGCTCGGCCTCGCCCGCGCCGAGCTCCAGCGCGTCACGCCCGCCGTGCGCGAATGCGACGCGCCAGGGCCGAAGATTCGGCACGAGCTTGACGACGACGCCACTGCCGTCGAGGAAGGCGACGTCGATCGGGAAGCGCATGAAAAAGGTGTGGATCGATCGTGCCGGCCGGATCAGCAATCCCTCACCCGATGCCAGGCCTTTCCGGCCGAGCAGTCCGCGGAGCCGCGTCACGAAGCTTGCGGCAAGGCCGCACGACTCGCAGACGACCGAGCCGTCAGCGCGAACGAGGGTGAACGAGGCTCTGGCCACGACTGTGGCGATGGTCACACGGAGGCGCTTCTACTTCCCCACCCAAACGGTCCGGCGCAACCAACCCTTCGTCCGTTAAAGCGGCGCGCCGGCTGTTCTAAACCACATGTCACGGGCGCCTCGCGGCTTTCACGTCGCGGGTCGCCAGAAAATGAAGAGGGGAGGTAAACGCATGCGCGAGCAGCTCATGCTTCGGCTGGGCAAGGTCTTTGCCCACTTCAGGCGCGAGGACGGCCAGGCACTGGTCGAGTACGGCCTGATCATTGCGCTTGTCGCTCTGGTCTGCATTGCCGGCCTGACCGCACTCGGCGTCAGCATCAACGGGCTCCTCAACGCGATCGCGACGACGATCAGCGGGGTCGCCCCGTAAGTGCGCGTTGCTGTCCGGGCCCGGCCGCGATTCGCGGCGGGGCCCGGACAGTTCGTCGACGGCCGATGAGACGATGCAGAAGGCAGACGACACGATGCGCGACCGTCGCGGCGCTGCGTTCGCGCGTCCGCCGGCCTCACCGACCCGTCGGCGCGTCCTTTCGGGGGTGATCACCGAAGCGGCGAAAGAGCGGGGCGCTGCCCTCGTCGAATTCGCGCTCGTCCTGCCGGTGCTCGCGGTCCTGCTCTTCGGAATGCTCGAGTTCGGCAAGCTCTTCAACTACTGGATCGACGAGACGCACCTCAGTGCTGAGGGCGCTCGCTGGGCGGTCGTCAACAACGTCCCCAGTGGAGGGAGTCTCCAGCAGTACATCCTCGACCAGGCCGACTCGGCTGAGCTGAGGGCCGGCGCCCACGTCTGCATCAGCTTCCCGAACGGCGGGACGCCCAAGGTCGGCGACCCAGTCCGGGTGGAGATGTCCTACGACGGCGGCGTCCCTGTCGTCCGGAGACTCCTGAACACGTTTTTCGGCGGCACGATGCCGTCGACGATCAAGGTCAAGGGCAGCTCGACGATGCGGCTCGAGGCCCTGCCGACGAATTACACGGCCGGCAACCTCGGGGGTGCCTGTTGAACGCGGTGGTTCAGCGGCTGCCCGACGAGCGAGGCGCGACGCTCGTCATCTTCGCGCTGTGGCTCCCGGTTCTCGCCCTGTTCGCAACGTTCGTCCTGGACGTGGGCAACTGGTTCGAGCACCGCCGGCATCTGCAGATGCAGGCAGACGCGGGCGCGCTTGCCGCCGGCGGCTCGTTCAATTCGTGTTTCGCCGGGACGGGCAGCGGCCCGGTCACCGATTCGGCGCGCCAATACGCCGGCGATCCGACCTACGGCGGCGCCAACCTTTACAACGCGCAGATCGGCGGCGCCAACAAGGGCGCGGTGTCGATGCTCGTCAACAGCAAGACGTACCCGGACCCCCGCTCCGGCGATCCTGGGCCCGACGACACCGTCGAGCAGCCACCGTGCGACGCGAAGATGGCCGACGTCAAGCTGTCCGAGTCGAACCTTCCCCTGTTCTTCGGGCTGTTCAAGACGCCGTGCGTGTTGTTCCTCTGCAGGATCCACGGTCACGCGCGCGTCCAAGTCTTTGCGGAGACGACGCGCAGCGGGACGTTGCCCGTCGCGGTCCCGGATCCGGGGCTCGTCACAGCGGCTGCGGTCGACTACATCAACGAGGACACAGGCGCGGTCGTGGCGACGGCCAACCTGACGAACGTGGCGGGAAGCAGCCCGCCCATGTGGACGCATTCTGCTGCGCCCGTCAGCGTCGACATGGCCGGGGTCTCGCACCTCGGGATCCGCGTGAAGCTGAGCGGCGCCGTGCCTCCGCCGACGACGATCACGTGCGGCCAAGTTCTGACGCAGTGCTATGACCTCGGGACTGCCGACGCGTCCGGGCTGCCGACGAACGGCGTCCTTTTCGTCCAGGGCTATCCGGCTGCCGGCTATACAACCGGGGCGAGCGGCGAGCCCACGGTCAAGGGCGTAAGCCTCTTCACGGGAGGCGGCTCCCCGTGCAGCGACGCGTACTTCTTTTCGCTCATCTCCGGCAGTTGCACGCTGGGGGTGCAGGCCGATGTCACCTTCCCGGCCGGCTCCGGAACGACCACCGTCAGCGCGACGATCACCGGCGCCAACGGCTATACGGAGACGAACCGGCTCAGCAACACGACCGGGACGACCTGGCGCACGACCGGCAGCGGCCAGTTCAAGTTCTTCAACGTGCCCGCTCAGGAGGGGCCGCTGCGGGTGACGCTGAGCTGGAGCAAGACCGGCGGCTCGTTCGGGGGCCGCGCCTGCGGGGGCGGCAGCAGCGTGTGCACCGGCGATTGGAACGGCTACCTGTTCCAGCGCAGCTTCGCTGCCACCGACCCTAGGTCGGGCCCCATCGACGGCGCCTGGCTGAAGGAGTCCCCTTCGGGGGCTTCTTCCACCTATTCGTATCTGAACAACGGGGCCGCGACGACGCACAACTTGTGGGTGGGGCTTCAGCTGCATCAGTCGCTGGCGAACGCCACCGGCGTCGCCTCGCCGCCCGTCTATCTCCGGGTCCTCGGAAGCCAGAACCAGTCGATCGACTGCGACCCCGGCTATCCGAACATCCGCACCGAGCTGGCAAACGGCTGCCGACCTACCTACACGGTCAACCCGACCTACACCTGTCCTGACTACAACGCCCTCTGGAGCACGCCGCAGCCGTGGGCCTGCGTGAAGACCCAGACCGGCGGCAGCGTTGGGCAGGTGACCCAGGGGATGGAGGATCGGCTGATGCCGGGCGGCGTCTGCGTGCCGAACAACTGGGCGTCGTTCCCCAACTTCTCATCGGGCGATCCACGTCTGATCCCGGTCATCCTGACGCCGTTCGGCAGCTTCGGCGGCAGCGGCAACGACATCATCCCCGTCACCGGCTTCGCCCAGTTCTACGTCACCGGCTGGGCTAAGAACACGGGCTCGTCCAACCCGCAGCCCGACTGCCCCGGCGACGACAGGCCCCCAGACAAGGGGTACATCGTCGGCCACTTCGTCAAGTACGTCGACTCGCTCAACAGCGGCGGCGGCGGAACGTCCACGTGCAACTTCAACGCCTTCGGCAACTGCGTAGCAGTGCTCACCCGATAGAGGAGGTTCGTCATGGAATACGCACAGAAGTTGATGTCCACCCGGGCTGGCACGATCGCCGTTGCCGGGGGCGCAGCTTTGCTTGCGGGGATCTTCATCCTCGTCTACCTCAACCGCTACCGGCATAGCGTCAAGGCGCAGGGAGCGCCCGTGACCGTGCTGGTCGCGAAGAAGCTGATCCCGAAGGGGACGACGGGGGCCGCCGTCGCCTCCGGCGCGTTCTACGAGCAAACGACGATCCGCCAGAGCCAGCTTCTGAACGGCGCCTTCAGCGACGTCGCGAGCCTTCGCGGCCGCGTCGCCGCTCGGGACGTTCTCGCGAACCAGCAGCTCACGGCGGCGGACTTCACCACCGCCTCGGAGTCGCTCGCCAGCAGCCTGAGTGGGCGCCAGCGCATCATCGACGTGCCCCTCGACACCGCGCACGGCCTGATTGGCCACCTTGAGCCGGGCGACCGGGTGAACGTCTTCGTCGGGTTCAACGTCGTCCGGCGCGGGATGGGACAGACCTTCCCGATCTCGCGGATGATCGCCCAGGGGGTTCCCGTCGCGGACGTCGCCAAGAAGGCCGGCGGCTTCGCCGCGGGCTCGAACACGACGACGAACGTCAGCCTCCGCGTGAACGACGCGCAGGCGGCGGCGATCGCCTTCGCGGTCGACAACGGCAAGGTCTGGCTGATGTTGCGGCCGCCGACCGGCGCGCCGCCCGCGCGGACGGGACTCGTCACCGTGAACACGATCCTGCTGGGTGTGCGGCCCATCGCGACGCCGAACGCCGGAAAGGTGAGCAGAGCGCTCACGAGCCAGCTCGACAGGGCGCTCGCGGCAGGAGGTGCGGGCTAATGGCCGGCGTCAAGGCTCTCGTCGCTCTCGACTACGGCGTGGATGCCCGCGCCGTCGAAGCTGTGCTTCCAGTCGCCTCCAACGTGCAGATCGCTGGGATGGTCGAGGGCCTCGAACGCGGCTGGAGCGTGCTCGAGGAGACGGCACCGGACATGCTCCTGATCGCGTGCGAGGGCTACTCGGAGCGGGCGCTGTACCTGATCGAGGACGTCGCCAAGAACCGGCCGGACAAGCCGGTGGTGGTCCTCTTCTTCGGATCACCGGACGGGTTCATGGAGCGCATCTTCGAGGCAGGGGCCGATGACCTGCTGACGCTGCCGGCGCCGCCCGCCGACGTCCAGTTCGCGCTCGAGAAGGTCGTGGCGCGGAGGCGCGGCTCAGGTGTCGGCGGCGAGCTGAACCCGATGATCTGCGTTCTCGGCCCGAAGGGCGGGACGGGGAAGACGCTGACGGTCTGCAATCTCGGGGTCGCGCTCGCGGCTGCCGGCAAGAAGGCTGTGATCGTCGATCTCGACCTTCAGTTCGGAGACGTCGGAATCGCGCTCGGGCTGTCGCCTGAGCGGACGATCCACGACCTCGCACAGACCGGCGGCTCGCTCGACTCGGACAAGGTCGACGGCTTCCTGATGGAGCACTCATCGGGCGTTCGCGCACTGCTTGCGCCGAGCCGGCCCGATCAGGCGGCGGCCGTCTCGGTGGAGTTCTTGCGAGAGGTCTACGCCGCGCTTCGCGCCCGCTACGACTTCGTCGTCGTCGACACGCCTCCCGGCTTTACGCCTGAGGTGATCGCGACGATCGACGGCTCGTCACAGTTGTGCGTCGTCGGAATGCTCGACGCACTCTCGCTCAAGGACACGAAGCTCGGCCTCGAGACGCTCGCGCTGATGGGTTGTGATCTTGACCGCATCCTCCTCGTCCTCAACCGCGCGGACTCGAAGGTTGGGATTAGCCGCGACGACGCGGCGACGATCCTCGGCCGCGTGCCCGACGTGCTCGTTCCGAGCGACCGGGACATCCCGCGCGGGATCACCGATGGGCGCCCGATCGTCCTCGCGGGCGACGGGTCGGCCGCGGCGCGGGCGTTCCGCGGGCTCGCCGGCCACTTCCTCGACGAAGAGCCCGTGCACGTCAGCCAGAACGGCAGCGCAAACGGCGATAAGCCGCACAAGCGCCGCGGTCCCATAAGCGCACTCCTGAGAAGGCGGTAACGATGGAGCTACACGAGCGACTCTCGACCGTTCGTCATCACGTCGCCGGCGACGGGCGCGACCCGTTTTCCGAGCTCAAGAACCGGATCCACCTCGCGTTGATCAGCGACCTCGGGCCGCAGCTCTTCGCGATCGGCGCGGATGGATCGACGATCCGCTCCCGCGTCGAGGAGGAGATCAAGGAACATCTGCAGCAGGAGACGCGGCTGTCGCGCGAGGACCGCGACCGCTTGCTCGGCGAGATCGCCGACGACGTCCTCGGCTACGGCCCGCTGGAGCGGCTCCTGGCGGACGAGACGGTGTCCGAGATCATGGTCAACGGGCCGCTCGACATCTGGGTCGAGCGTCAGGGGCGACTGTACGAGACCACACTCCGCTTCAACGACGAGTCGCACCTGCGCCGGATCATCAACAAGATGGTCGCGCAGGTCGGTCGGCGGATCGACGAGTCATCGCCCATGGTCGACGCCCGCCTGCCGGACGGCTCCCGGGTCAACGCGATCATCGCGCCCCTGTCGCTGACGGGCCCGCTGCTGACGATCCGCAAGTTCTCGCAGAAGCGGTTCGACCTCGAAGAGTTGGTTCGGATCGGAACGCTGACGCGCGAGACGGTCGACTTTCTCGACCACTGCGTCGAGGCGGAGCTCAACGTTCTTATCTCGGGAGGAACCGGCGCCGGGAAGACGACTCTCCTGAACGCGTTGTCCGCGGCCGTCCCGAACTCGAACCGGATCGTCACGATCGAGGACGCGGCCGAGCTTCAGCTCGCGCAGCAACACGTCCTCCGCCTCGAGGCGCGGCCGAAGAACATCGAGGGTGAGGGCGAGATCACGATCCGCGACCTCGTCCGGAACAGCCTGCGCATGCGGCCCGACCGGATCATCGTCGGCGAGGTCCGCGGCGCCGAGGCGCTGGACATGCTCCAGGCGATGAACACGGGCCACGACGGTTCGCTCTGCACCGTCCACGCGAACGCGGCCCGTGACGCGCTGGCCCGGATCGAGACGATGGTGATGATGGCGGGGTTCGAGCTCCCGGTTCGCGCGATCCGTCAGCAGGTCGCGTCCGCGCTCGATCTGATCGTGCAGCTCGAGCGACTCGAGGACGGGACGCGCCGCGTGGTGTCGATCACCGAGGTCCAGCGCATGGAGTCGGACGTGATCACGCTCCAGGAGCTGTACGCGTTCAAGATCGAGCAGGTACTGCCCGACCGGACCGTGATCGGCTCGCTTCAGCCGACCGGGCTTCGACCGAGCTTCCTGTACAAGTTCGAGAAGCACGGCATCGAGCTCCCAGCCGACCTGTTCGGTTGCGGACCTGCCGCTGCGACGCCCTTCGCCGAGGTGGCCCGGCGGTGAGGCGAGCGCTCGCGATTCTCGCGCTCGCGGCCGTCGCGGCCACGGCTTCCGCAAGCGCGTCGGCCGACGAGACACTGCGGTTGACTCAAATCGGCCGCCTTCGCCCGCCCGATCGCGGCTACGTCGTGGATCTGCCGCGGCACGCGCGTCTCGTGCCGGGGGACGTCGCCGTGCGCGAGAACGGCCGGCCCGTCCAGAGCCTTCGGCTGATGCCCGTCGCCGAGACGTCCGCAGCATTTGGCGTCGCTCTCGTCATCGACGCGAGCGACAGCATGCACGGACGTCCCTTCCGCGGTGCTCTCGCCGCTGCCCGCAGGTTCGTGGCGAGAAAGACTCCGAAGGCCGAGATCGGCGTGATCGCGTTCAACCGGAGCGTGCAGGTCGTGCAGCCGCTGACGGCCGACTTGCGAACATTGCGCCGCGCGCTCGCCCGGCCTCCCGCGCTCGCCGAAGGAACGCACATCTACGACGCGGTCGCGCGGGCGGTGGAGATGCTCGAGCAGAAGCGGTTGGCCTCGGGCGTCGTCGTCCTCCTCTCCGACGGGACCGACACGGGGAGCCGTCTCAACAACAGCGCCGTCATCGCCGCCGCGCGGGCAAAGCACGTGCGCGTCTTCACCGTCGGCCTTCGCTCGCCTGATTTCTCGGCGCCGTCGCTTCGGGCGCTCGCGGCCGGAACCGGGGCTTCCTACGCGGAGGCTCGCTCGACCGCGGAGCTCGAGACGATCTACGACTCGCTGGGCGAGCGGCTCGCGAGCGAGTACCTCATCGAGTATCGATCGACGGCGAAAGAAGGGACCCGTGTCCACCTGACGATCGCGATCCGGGGCGTCGGTTCGGCCACGGCGGTGTACACGGCAGGAGCGCCGAAAGGCCTGGGGCCGTACCACCGCTCGATCTTCGATCGGTTCTGGGCGTCGGCCGCGTCGACGCTGTTCATCGGGCTGCTGGGAATGCTGCTCGCCGCAGGCGCCGCGGTGGCGCTCCTGAAAAGGCCGCCGGGGACGCTCGTCGGCCGGCTGGGCGAATACCTGTCGCTCGGCGACACGCCTGCTGAGCCGGAGGACCGCCGTCTCCTGAGCGAGCGCCTGCTCGCCCGGACCGAGCGTTCGCTGTCGAAGACGCAGTGGTGGGAGAAATTCGAGGAGGAGCTCGAAATCGCCTCGATCAACGTCCCGGCGGCGCAGATCGTCGTCGGCACGGCCGTCACGACGTTCGTCGTCGGGTTCATGCTCGCCCTCGTCTCGCCGGTGCTCTTCCTGTTCGCCGCAGCGGTGCCGTTCGCCGTTCGCAGCTTCCTGAAGAGAAAGCTGACGAAGGTGCGTGACGATTTCACCGAGCAGCTGCCGGACAATATGCAGGTCCTCGCCTCGGCCCTACGCGCCGGCCACAGCTTCGTCGGTGCCTTCGCGGTCGTGGCCAACGACGCGCCCGAGCCGGCCCGCCGCGAGTTCCAGCGCGTGGTGGCGGACGAGCAGCTCGGCGTGCCGATGGAAGAGTCGCTGCGCGACGTGGCGCGGCGGATGGACAGCAAAGACCTCGAGCAGGTCGCGCTGCTCGCCGAGCTCCAGCGTGAAGCGGGCGGCAACATGGCCGAGGTGCTCGACACGATCGTCGAGACAATCCGCGAGCGATTCGATCTGCGGCGGCTGGTGCAGACGCTGACGGCGCAGGGCAGGTTGGCCCGGTGGATACTCAGCCTGCTGCCGGCCTTCCTCCTCGGGATCATTTCACTGCTCAATCCGGGGTACATGCAGCCGCTGTTCGCGACGGCCGGAGGACGCGTTGTCCTCGTGATCGCGACGGGCATGGTGGTCGCGGGCTCGCTCGTCATCAAGCGGATCGTGGACATCAAGGTCTGATGTTCATCCTCCTGCTCATCGGACTGCTGCTGACGGCGACGGCTGCGGCATTGGCCGTCCGGGCGATCGCGCTCAGCCGGGCGCAGGCGGATCGGGCGATGGCTCAGATCAAGGCGTACGGCTTCAATGCGGAGCAGCCGACTGCGCGTCGCGTCCACCGTCGAGTGACGACACAGCTGGACGGGCTCGCCTCGGCAATCGGCGGCTACCTCTCCTCCCGGATCGACAGCCTCCGCGAGGAAGACCTTCGGGCGCAGCTTCAGGCGGCGGGCATGTACACGACGAGCCCGCGCAAGTTCATCGGCTACAGGCTGCTGCTGACGATCTTCCTCCCGGCGCTGTGGCTTTGGCTTGCGACGAGCGGCGGGATCGACGGGTTCCGGACCTTCATCGGCTTTGCTTTCACGCTGGCGTTCGGGTGGCTCGGCCCGATGGTCCTCGTCAGGCGCCGCTCGCGGATGCGGCTGGAGAAGGTCGACTACGGGATGCCCGAGTTGATCGACCTGCTCGTGACGATGGTCGAGGCCGGCGTCGCCTTTAGCGGCGCGCTCCAGCTCGCCGCGAACCGCATCGGCGGGCCCTTGGGCGACGAGCTCAGGCTCGCCGTCCAGGAGCAGAACATGGGGCTCGCCACCTCGGAGGCGCTCACCAACATGGTCACGCGCGCCGGAACTCCGGCCACGAAGTCGTTCGTGCGCTCGCTGATTCAGGGCGAGACGCTCGGCGTCTCGATCGGCAAGATCATGCGCGACCTCGCGCTCGAGATGCGCAAGCGCCGCCGTCAGATGGCCGAGGAGCGCGCCCAGAAGGCGCCGACGAAGATTCTCTTCCCGCTGATCTTCCTGATCTTCCCGGCGTTGTTCGTCGTCATCCTGGGGCCGCCGGCGCTCCAGGTCCTGAGCGCCTTGGGAGGAACGGGCTAGTGGCGATGTGGCGGCGGCGGTCGCTGTTCGTGAACGCGGCGCTCGTACTCCTGTTCGCGGCGTTCGCGTACGCCCACTTCGTCCGCTGGCTCGACACGGGACGCCCCGTCGGCCTCGGCGCGATCTTCCTGGAGGCGACCGTCGCTTTTCTTTTCATCGTCCGCACCCCTCCACGCCTAACGAGCGGCCGCGTCGTCGCGTGGGTGAGCGCCTTCATCGGGTCGTTCGTGATGCTCCTCGCACGTCCGGTGGCGGATCCGCACCCCGGCCCCGGCTGGGTCTTCGAGGTGGCGCAGCTCGTCGGGTTCGCGCTTGCGATTGTCGCGCTCGGATGCCTCGGACGCTCGTTCGGGATCGTCGCCGCAGTTCGCCGCATCAAGACCCGTGGGTTGTACGGGCTCGTTCGCCACCCGGCGTACGCCGCATATGCGATTGCCTATACCGGGTACGCAGTCGAGAATCCTTCCGCGCGGAATTTCGCGCTCCTTGGCATCGGGACAGCTGCGCAGCTCGTCCGAATTCGGGAGGAAGAACGGGTGCTCGATCGCGACCCGTCGTATCGCGCCTACCGGATGCGCGTCCGCTACCGGCTCATTCCATTCGTTTACTGATCGAAAGCGAGACGAGCCCGGTCCAAATGCACTAGGACATCGGCCGCGCCAAGCCCGGCATAGGTTTGCAACTTGAGTTATGGCGTTTTTCGGGTGAGAATGGGAAAACGCGAACGCCATTGCGGACGGAGGGGTTGTGGCGGCCATGCAGCGCCTGAAGGTTCTCGTTGCTGACGATCATCCGCTGATGATCGAAGCGATCCACGCTGCCCTGTCGTTCGCCGACGACTTCGAGGTCGTCGGCGTGGCAGCGTCGGGTGCAGAAGTGCTCCCGCTCGCAAAGCGGCTCGAGCCGGACGTCGTTCTGCTCGATCTGCGGCTGCCTGGGATCGACGGGCTGCAGGTACTGCAGGCTCTTCGCCGCGCGAAGGTGGAGGCAAGGCTCGTCGTGTTGTCGGCTTCGGAGGAGCCGGAGGTCGTCGACCGCGCGTTTCGTGCCGGCGCGTGCGCGTTCATCACGAAGAGAATCGATCCGCGAGACCTTCCGGCAGCGCTGCGGCAGGCACTCGACCAGACGCTCTTCCAACCCATTCGCGAGAATCCCCTCGTCGAGAAACACGCTGGGCCGAGGCAAGCGCTGACGGAGCGCGAGCTCGCCGTCCTCGCCGCCGTGGCAGAGGGCCTCTCGAACCGGCAGATCGCGAAGCGGCTCTCGTACGCCGAGCAGACGGTGAAGCTCGACCTCTCGCACGTCTACCGGAAGCTGGGCGTCTCGAGTCGCACCGAGGCGATGTCCGTCGCGTTCCGCGACGGCATGCTCGACGGCGCCGTGGTCAAGCTCGCGCCGACGAGCTCTTCGACAACGTTGCCGACGTCCTAGCTACGCGGCGACCGTCGTGCCGACGTGCGGGTAGCCGAGCTGCCACGCCCGCACGAAAAAGGCGACCTCCAGCAGAGCCTCGGAATCGCTCGTCGCGAAAGGATGGGTCACGCGGCAGGCGTCGGCGGCCGTCCGGTCCACGCGGCAGCCGCAACGCCTGAACGCAGTCATTAACTCGGCCAGAAGACCCTCGTCGGTGATCTCGACCACCACAGCCATCTGCGTCGATTGTTCCCCCGCAGGCGGTTCTGGCGCCCGACCCGAACGTCGGATCCGTGCTCGACCAGCGGCTAGCTCGCGTCCAGCCGGCGGCGGCATAGGCGGGCGGCCCTATCGAATGGTTGAGCGGGTCTAGACCAATAGGCGGGGTTCTCGCGGCGCGGACGGCCAATAGTGGCGCCAGGCCTTGGAACCAGGACGGACGAGACGTGGAAGGGGGCCGGCGGCGAACGACATGCGACGCACGAGGAAGTCCTTGCAACGCCCGACACGAACGCGGTCGTCGTCGGCGGCTGCTGCCGTTCTGCTCGCCCTCGTCCTGGTCGCCCTGCTCTCCGTCGCGCCGGCGGGCGCGAGGCTCGCGGCTCCCGTGCCGCTCGCGCCGGGAAACGGCGCGACGACGGACGGCTTGCCGCCCTTCTCCTGGAAGGCGGTCGCGAATGCCGAGCAGTACGAGTTCGAGATCGCGGCCGATCCGGGATTCAACTCGCCCGTCCTCGGACGCGGGCAGGACAGCTTCCTGACGAAGAACACGCGCGCGACCCTCAAGAAAACGGTGCCGAACGGCACTTATTGGTGGCACGTTCGGGCGATCACCGCGGGCGGCGCCACGTCGTCGTGGTCGGTCGCCCGTTCGTTCAGGAAGCTGTGGGCGACCACGACGAACTTGCTGTCGCCGGCGAGCGGCGGCAGCGTCGTCTACCCGACGACGCCCCTCAAGTTGAGCTGGACGCCGGTGCCGGGCGCGCGCAAGTACCTCGTCTCGATCGCGTATGACCCGGCGCTCGGGTCGCTCGTCCCCGGCACGAGCCCAACCGCCGGCCCGGCAGAGACCACCGCGACCACATTCACCCGCGCCGCCGCGCTCGCGCCGGGCACGTACTACTGGGGGGTGACGCCGGTCGATGCGGAGGGGAACCGCGGCGTGCGCTCGCAGGCCAGCTCGTTCACGTGGGTTTGGCCCTCGACGACGACGGCCCGCGTCGCCGACCTCGACCCGACGCCCGAGGTCTTCGACGCGCAGTTCTCATGGGATTCGGTTCTGGGCGCGGCAAAGTACGAGGTCGAGGTGAACGCGTCGGTGGGGTTCGCCCCGGGCTCGAGAGTTTGCTGCAACGGCACCACGATCAACACGTCTCTCTCGCCGACGGTCGTCTTCAAGGACAACACGCTCTACTGGCGCGTCCGTGCGATCGACGCCGATGGCAACGCCGGCGTCTGGAACTACGGCCCGTACTTCACGAAGACGTTCGACAAGGTTCCGCCCGTCGCCGGCACCAGCATCAAGAACGTTCGCATGCGCGACAACGTCAACGACCCTGGAGTCGACGTCGACTCCGTCAAGGCCGGCTACCAGACCGAGGTGCCGCTGGTGACATGGGATGCGGTTCCGGGGGCGTCGAGCTACGAAGTCGACGTGACGCCGTACGCAGGAACTCTCTGCGACTGGGCGTCGACCCAGCACCACTGGCGCGTGAACACCGCCGTAACTGCGTGGACGCCGCTTGGCTCTGGCTGGTTCGGCACGAAGCCCTATTCCGACCCGATGACCGTGGCGACGGATATTCCGACCCTCGTGAGCGGCAAGTACTGCGTACGTGTGCGGGCGCGAAGCGACCGGTCGGGCCTCGACGAAATCTACGGCGACTACACGTACCTCAATCCGGCCGGCCTCGGCTGGGCCTTCGACTTCACCGCCTATCCCACCGGCGGTGCTTGCTCGCCATCGTGCGAGCCGGACTACCTCGGTGCGGGCGACTACGTGGTTCCGCAGGGTGGGATAACCGCTACGCGCACGCCGTACTTCAGCTGGAAGCCGCTCGCCGGCAAGCAGAGCTACTACGTGCTCGTCGCGAAGGACCCGTCGTTCTCGAACGTCGTCGACTACGGGTTCACGCAGGTTCCTGCGTACGCGCCACGGGGCCCGTTCGCGCCGCGGACGTACTCGGACGAATCGACCCTCTACTACTGGGCCGTGCTTCCGGCGAATGGCTTCAACGGGACCGGCGCGACCGGGAATCCGTCGCTCGCAGCGCCGAGAGCCTTCCAGAAGCAATCGATTCCGCCGACGCTCCTGTCGCCGCCCAACAACCCGGGCGCTCCGTACTCATTCCTCAGCCAGCCGGCGTTCCGCTGGAGCCCCGTCCTCGGTGCCCGGAACTACCGGTTGCAGGTCTCGCAGGACCCGAGCTTCGGCAACCCGATCGACGACGTCGCGACCGACTCGACGGCGTACTCCTCGAACACGACGTATCCGGCAGACACCACCCTCTACTGGCGCGTTCGCGCGAACGACGAAAACGGGGTCGCCCTGCTGTGGTCCGATACGGGCACGTTCCAGAAGAGCCTGAGAACGCCCGCGTTGGGGGCCAACCCGGCCGGAGGAGACTTCATCCCCACTTGGTCGTGGGCGCCGGTCGACGGCGCGATCGCGTACGACGTCTCCGCCGATCTGCCGGACGGTACGCACCGCGACATCAACGGGTTGCGGACGCCGGTCCTGACGCCGGTCTTGATGTACGGGACCGGGATCTTCAGCTGGCGGGTCCGGGCCGTCTACCCGAGGAACCCGTTCGGGACCCAGCCGGGCCCGTACACGGCAACACACACCTTTGCGCGCACGATCGCCGAGCCGACGGGCCCCCGCACCGAGGCCGCAATCGACCGTGTGCTGATGAGCTGGAACCCGAAGCCGCAGGTGAAAGGGTACGAGGTTCAGATCTCGGGGCAGCCGAGCTTCGCACAACCCATGGAGGTCGTTAGGACCGACAACACGAGCTACGCGCCGCTCCTCAAGTTCCTCCCGCTCGGCAGGTTCGACACCGGACACTTCTACTGGCGCGTTGCCGCCATCGACGAGGGGAACAACGTCGGCGACTTCACGCGGGCGCAGGAGGTCAAGCGGACGCGGCGCATGAGGATCGTCCTCAGCGGCACGCCCCGGCGGCGCCGGACGACGCTTCTGCTGGTCGGCGTCAAGAACTTCGAGAGCGGCGCAGGTGTGGCCGGCGTCGGCATCCGGATCACCGGTGCCGGGATGCGGCCACGCAAGGTGCGGACGTCCATGGGAGGAACCGCGATGGTTCGCGTGCGCCCCAGGCGCCGCGGAGTCGTCGTCTTCCGCGCGACGGCGCGCGGCTACCGCTCGACGTCGGTCAGCGTTCGCGTTCGCTAGCTACACGTGTGGCGCCAGGGGGCGCGGAACCCCTCAACGGCCTCGCGGCCGTCCGCGCCCCACAAAGGTGGTGCTAGGCGAAGTGGTAGAGGGGGTGCTCGACGAGCCCGTGCTCGTACGCGTAGCGCACCGCCTCCGTCCTGCTGCTCACGCCGAGCTTCCGATAGATGTTCGTCAGGTGGAACTTCACGGTTTGCTCGGCGAGGAAGAGCTCCTTCGCGATCTGCTTGTTCGAGAGCCCCGACTGAAGCGCCTGGAGGATCGTCAGCTCTCGCTTGCTCAGGTCCGTGTCGTGGCCGTTCTCCCGCGCTGCCTCGAGCAACCCGAGCGGTTGGAAGACCGCGCCCTCGATCGCCTGCCGGATCGCCGCGGCGAGATCCCGCGGGTCGATGTGCTTGACGATGAAAGCGCTGGCCCCTCGGCTGAACGCTGCCTGGATGACGGATGGATCGTCGATCGCCGACAGCATCGCAACCCGGACCTCGGGGTATCGCGCGTGCAGGCGTTCCAGGACCCTCAGCCCGTCGATTCCCGGCATCCGGACGTCGAGCAGAACGAGATCCGGGTTAGTTTGGCCGACGAGCGGAATAACCTTCGTACCGGAATCCGCCTCGGCGACGATCTCGATGTCGTCGTGGCTGTCCAGCGAAACGCGAATTGCATGCAACATGAGCCGGTGGTCGTCTGCAATCAGCACCTTGAGCCGCCGCATTGGCTCACCCTCCCCTCTGTTGTTTCGTGCCCCCCACGCGAAGGTACGACGGTGTTGCAGCGCGGACAAGGCTCCGGACGCCGGATTAGACTGTCGGCGGGAAAGGATTGGGCGAAGGTCGAGCTTTTCCGGCCAGTCGGTAGGCCGATCAGGGAATTGATAGAGAAGAAAGCGCCCACAAGGAGATGACACTCATCGCCGCCGGACTCTCCGTCGAATCGTTCGTGCTCGTCCTCTGCGCGGGCTCTGCTTTGATCGCCATTTGGATCGCGGTCCGGCTGCCCGATTTCGGCCCCGCAAGGCTGCCGACGGCGTTGCTCCACATCGTGCTCTCGGTCTTCGTCGGCGCAGTGACCACACGCGCCGTCGCCGCGGTGGCCGGCCTCTGGGTGCCGACCGGCCAGTGGATCGCCATCTTCGCCATCGCCCTGCCGGGTCTTACTTACATGTTCCTCGCTGCCGCCTGGCTGATGAGGGTAATGCGGGACTTGATTCAGCCGCGGATTTAGGCAAATCGAGCCCTTTACCGGCCGACTACCCGTTTGGGTCGTTTTCGCCGCCGGCGGTCCTGTCTTTCTTGACTTGGGAGTCAAAAGCTCCTAGAAGAAGAGCACGCCGGATCTTGCGGCTGCGGCCTTTCGGATCCGGTTAATAAAGCGAACTCCAGGGGGAGCGTTGAGGGAGAGCACTGGGGCGTCAAGCTGTCTGCATACGCGTCCGCGCACAGAGCGCGGCGTTTCGCGTCGGAAACTTTCGAAGATCTCGAGCGCGTTCTTGCTCGCGCTCGTTTTGTTTGCGCTCCAGCTCGCGTTCGCGAAGCCTGGCGCTGCTGAAACCGGCGTGCGATGTCAGCCGACTGGTCTAGAGACGGTTGCGACAGACCAGCCGAGTTACGCGCCGGGGTCGCTCGTTCACATGACCGGATCGGGCTATGCCGCCGGCTGCGATGTCGTCGTCAAGGTCACACGGCCGGACGGGCTCGTCGTGACAGGTGACGGCGCCCAGACGCCCGGCAGTGACACGGTCACGACGGACGTCCTCGGGAGCTTCGCGTACGACTACCAGCTCCAGAGCGTCCCCGCAGTTCAAGGGACGTACGTCGTCGACGTGCTCGGCTACGCCGACACAGTGCTCGCGCACACGAGCTTCGAGGACGCACCAAAAATCAGCTTCACTGCCGCCCCAAGCCCGGTCACCGCTTCGTCGACGCGGGTGATGGCGCTCGCGGTAACGAATGCGGGCGGCAGCGTCTTCAACGCCAACGACACGGACAACATCCGCTGCGTGAAAGCGACCTTCCCTGCAGGGTGGACGCCTGTTTCCGTGGTCGGTGTTGGGACCACCCGTTCGGGCCAGAGCTGGAGTGCTTCGGTCTCGGGGCAGATCGTCACCGCGACCGCCACGAACGCGACGGCGGACCAGCTGTACAAGAACGAGGTCCTAACCATCGATGTCTCTACGAGCACTCCCGCAGGAAGCGCCGCGATTGGCGCTCAAGCATGGGGGACGCAGGCGTGTAGCGGCCCGTCCGACACGGCGAATACAAACGTGACGGTTGAGGCAACCGACGCAAGGACCTACACCGCTGCGGCGACCCCGACGTCGACCGCGGCGAACGTCAGCCGGACGTATACGGTCAGCCTGACAAACACCGCCGCCACTTCGCAGGCAAACAGGGCAAAGGTCTACATCCCGGGCGGCTTCGTGGTCGACACCAGCTCGATCACGGCGTCGAGCAGCGGCAACACGGTCGCCTGTGGTCGCGCGAACGGCGCCTGGGTGGCCGACGGGACCCTCTTCGCCGGCGGCAGCATCAACGTGAAGAGCGCCGGAAGCGGAAGCTCCGCAACCGATCTCTGCACCGGCGCCACGGTGAACGTGACGTTCACGGCAACGTCACCGGTTGGCGCGAGCGGCACCTATACGTGGGTGACGGAGCTCGCCACCGGAGGCAACGGCCATCTGCTCACCGGTGCGCAGCCGACGCTCGCGATCGACAACACGGCCCCGACCGTTTCCTCGATCAACCGCGCCGGCGCGAGTCCAACCAACGCCTCTAGTGTCAGCTGGACCGTCACGTTCAGCGAGAGCGTAAGTGGTGTCGACGCAAGCGACTTCGCACTCGCTCAGGGCGGCGGCGTCAGCGGAGCCTCGATTTCGAACGTGTCCGGCAGCGGCTCGAGCTACACCATCACCGCGTCGACCGGGTCCGGCGACGGCACGCTCGGCGTCAACCTCGTCGACGACGACTCGATTTCGGATGCGGCTGGCAACAAGCTCGGCGGCACCGGCACCGGCAACGGCAACTTCACGGGGCAGGTGTACGCGATCGACAAGACCGCTCCGACAGTGACGATCAACCAGGCCGCAGGTCAGAGCGACCCGACCAACGCGGCGCCGATCAACTTCACGGTCGTCTTCAGCGAGCCCGTCACCGGCTTCACCGGCTCGGACGTCTCACTCTCGGGCGCCGCGGGCGCGACCACCGCGGTGGTCACCGGCTCCGGCACGACCTACAACGTCGCCGTCTCCGGGATGAGCTCCGACGGAACCGTGACGGCGACCGTCCCGGCGGGCGGAGCCTCCGATGCGGCCGGCAACGGCAACAGCGCGTCGACCTCGACTGACAGCACCGTCACCTACGACACGACGCGGCCGAGCATCACGATCAATCAGGCCGCAGGTCAGAACGACCCGACCACCGTCTCGCCGGTTCACTACAGGGCTTTTTTCAGCGAGCCCGTGACTGGGTTCACGAGCTCCGACGTGTCGATCTCCGGCACGGCCGGCGGCACGAAGACCGTGACCGTCACCGAGATCGCGCCGAACAACGGCACGACCTACGACGTCGCCGTCGGTGGCATGACGCAGCGTGGCACCGTGATCGCGTCGATCCCGGCGGGGTCGAACTCACCTTCGACAGCGGGCGCGCAGGACGCGGCGGGCAACGGCAACAACGCGTCCGCATCGACTGACAACACGATCACCTGGGATCGGGTCCCGTCGACCGGTGTCACGCTCAACGACCACAGCCCGCGGACTAACGACACGCTCACGGCCACGGCGACCCCGAGCGACCCCGACGGCGACACCGTCACGCTCACCTATGTGTGGAAAGTCAACGGCACCACCAAGCAGACGACCGTTACGACGAGCACGACCGACACGTTCAACCTGTCGGTCAGCGGCCAGGGCGATAAGGGCCAGACCGTTTCCGTCGACGTGACGCCGAACGACGGCCTCTTCGACGGCGCGACGGCGAGCGACTCGGCAACGGTCGTCAACACGCCTCCGACCGTCACGCTCGACGGCCCGACCCCGGTGGACGAGGGTCAACCCAACAGGACCTACACGTTCACGACCAACGACGACGACGGCGACACGCTGAGCTTTAGCCCCGGCTACCCGAAATGCGGCACCGGGGGCGCGCTCCAGGGCTCGCCGACGGTGGCTGGCGGCAGCTTCGACTGCAAGTTCCCGGACGGCCCGGCGGATCCGACGGTCGCCATCAAGGTCACGGATGGCACCGACGCTTCGAACGAAGCGACGAAGGCGGTGCACGTCAACAACGTCGCTCCCTCGATCACGATCAGCGGCGCGGCCAATGCCGACGAGGGCTCACCCTACATCCTGACCCTGGGCGCGGTCAGCGATCCGGGCACGGACGCGGTGACGAGCTACGTCGTCCACTGGGGCGACGGCAACACCGACACCTACCTGACCAACGGCGCCAAGTCGCACACCTACGCCGACGGCCCGAGCAACCACGCGGTCACGGTCGATCTGGTCGACGAGGACGGCGCCTTCCTCGACCGCGCGAACGCGAAGTCGGTGCACGTCAACAACGTCGCGCCAACGGTGAGCTACACGCTGTCCCCCGCTAGCGCCAACGAGGGCCAGGCGGGGACGTACGAGTTCTCCGTCACCGACCCCGGTAACGACACCTACGCGGTCAGCGCCGGCAAGCCCGACTGCGGCGACAGTGGCGCCTTCGTCACCGGCTCGTACTCAGTCACCGGCAATACCGGAACGCAAACTGGCAGCTTCGACTGCCACTTCGCCGACGACAACCCCACGGGGACCGCGTCCGATCCCACGCACGTGACGATCAGCTTCACAGACGAGGATGGAGCGACGGGCAACACGGCCGACCAGCTCGTCACGGTGCACAACGTCGCTCCCAGTGTCGTCGTCTCTGGCGCCTCGGTCGACGAGGGCTCGAACCACACCTACAGCTTCGACACCACCGATCCGGGAACGGCCGACAGCTTCACGCACGGCGACCCCGACTGCGGTTCGGGCTCCTTCGTCAGCGGCTCGCTCGTCTTCAGCGCCGCCTCCGGCGACGGCTCCTTCGAGTGCCACTTCGCCGACGACGACCCGAGCGGGACCGCCTCCGACCCGACCACCGTCTCGATCGAGATCTCGGACGACGACACCGGCTCGGATACCGGCAGCTTCGACCTGACCGTGCACAACGTCGCCCCGACCGTGACCCTGGTCGGGCCGGCAAGCGCCAACGAGGGCGACGTCAAGCACTACACCTACAGCTGGACGGATCCGGGCACAGCGGACACCTTCCCGA
>JBKPFU010000041.1:0-18299 GCA_046728975.1 Actinomycetota bacterium
ACTGACATCGAGCGTGGCAGAGCAAGCATCGTCGCCGCACTCGCAGAGAACGTCGAACGGTTCTTCTGCTCCGGCTCCGGCTGCGCCCTCGGCGCGGTCGATCTCGAGGTTGACCGCGCGGTACATCGCCTCATTGCGCGATACGCGCTCTAGTCGGGCGTCCACGCCTCGACTCTAAGCGAACGCGCCAGTTCGCGTCCGTTGTCGCGACCGACCTGACCTCCATGGAGTGTCTGAAGGACTGTCAGCGGCTGCGCTTTTCAGCGCGTGCGGGAGCACCCCGATCGAGGCTCGTTTTGGCGCGATCGACTAGCTCGAGCAGATTCCCAGATCGCAGCAGCAAGTCGGTGTCGGCCTGCATTCCGCGAACGTCCGCCTCCATCTCCTTGGCGTTCACATGGACACCAGCGATCACGTCGAGAACGTTCCCGAGCCTCGCACGAAGCGCGAGATGCTCCTTGAGGGAGTGATCGATACGAGCGGACGCTTCCGGCTGTGGTTTATGGCGGCGGTGCGCATTGCCGCGGCTGCGCATGACGTTCTTGGCGCCGCTCGGCTTACGGCTACCACTCTTCGCAGCGCCCCGGGCGTTCGACGAACTCTGCTTCGCAGCGGCGGATTGGCCCCGCAGTCAACGACCAGACTTGGTTTTTCGAGACGAGGTCGTCTGGCGGCGACGTTGGCCTCCGCTGCGGCTGTTTGATTCCTGCGATGTTTGCCGGACGGCGTCAATGAGCTCGTCTTGCAGCTCGGAGGCCCGGGTCTTCGCTCCATTCATGGCCCCTTTTGCTTTGCGGGCAACGAACTCGCTTTTCGCGAGGGCATACAAGCCGGCGCCGGCGGCCGGAAGAAGGAACCAACGTGTCGGCGACACGCCTCTCGCCCTATGCTTACCCGCTGCAGCATCGGCGACGTTCGAAAGCCGCTCGGCAAGATCGATTATCCGGTCTGAAAATTCGCGGACATCAGCCATCTGCAAACCTCCCGTAAATCGCAATTAATCTGTGGTTCCCATGACAATCCTGATGAAACCCGCAGCCGCGCTTCCTTCGCGGATGCGTCGTGGAGCCGTTCGACGCGAGCCATCAACGCACTTCGTTTAGCGGTCGCTAACGCTCGCGTTCGTTCGCATTATCGAGAAGAACGTATCCCGACCGCTGGGAGTGTCCGCGGGGCCGGCGGCTCGAGTAGAGGTTTCCTCAGGCTCCGGAAGGGAACCCGGGCCTCGTGAGAAGGTTCCGTGTCATTCCGTCCGAAGGGGCTGATGTCGGTGTTTGAGCGAGTGCGAACTGGTCTACGTGAGATGCCATCGAACGCTGCCTGGCTCCTGTCCCAGGCCGTGAAGCCCGCGGACACGCTCGAAGGCGCTGCGGCCGGCGCCCGCGACAAGGGGCGGAAGCTGACGGCAGCCGTCGTTGACGCCGCCCCTGTCGGGGACTCCGTCGAAATCCGCGCAAGGCGCGCACACGACGCAGCGGAGCGCGCTCGCGAGGCCGAGGAGCAGGCCGTTGAGGCCGCACGGGAGTCCAAGGCGCTCGCTGACCGCGCTCGGGCCGTGAGCGAACGTGGTCGTGCCCGCCTCAAGGAGGTCGACCTCGAAACGAATCGGGAAGTCAAACAGCGAGTCGCGGAGGCTCAGAAGGCGGCCGAGGAGCTCGTGAGGCGCGAACGCCAAGCCGCTGAGGCAGACGCCGCAGAGCAGCGCGAGGAAGTCGAGGAAGAGGTCGAGAACGAGATCGCCGAAGCCGAGAGCGATGCCGAGGCGTCCCAGCTGCGGGCCGAGGAGCTTGTCGAGGAGGCAACCGCGGCGCTGGCGGACGCGAGGCAGCTAGCCGACGAGGCCGCGGAAGCTGCACGCTCGGCCGCCGAGGAAGCGAACCGCCAAGCACAACAACTCCAGAACGAAGCAAAGCAGCGAGCGAGCGACGCCGAGGCGCGTGTCAAGGCGGTCGAGGAACTGCGAGAACGGGCAGCGGCGACAGCGAAGCAGACAGCGCGCGAGCTCGATCGAGAGGGGGTCGACGGTCTCGATGCCTACAAAAAGCCGGAGCTGGTCGAGCTCGCGGGCAGCATTGGCATCGAGAGAGGAACGGACATGACGAAGGAGGAGCTCGTCGACGCCATTACGAAGGCCGCTCGTCGGCGGGCAAGACAAGGAACGAGGTCATGAGACTTCGCGCGAAGACCAAGCCGGAAGGGCTTCACCACGCGGTCACGGACTCGGTCGCCGCTGTACGCGACACCGCGCACAGGGACACGCTTCTGAAGGCGGCTTTGGTCGCCGGCGGCCTGGCAGCGCTCACGGCGGGGAGCGCCGCCATCTCAGCGCTCCGGCGCCGGACGGGGACGAGTCGGTGAAGCGGGGTCGCGGCGCCCGGGAGGTGAAGACGCCGACTCCGGTCGTATTGACCGGGGCAACCAATCGCACCGGACGCCTGTCCGAGGGAGCGCTTGTCCAGGCGTCGGTCCGTGCCCGCCTCCTGGGCCTGCCGCTCTTACGCCTCGACGCGACCGTCGCGCTCATGCCCGCCGCGCTCACCGCTCCCTCTGCAGTCGCCTCCGGAAACGGCTTGGCGGAGGCTGTGCGCAGCATCAACGACGGAGCGGAGGTCCTCGCTCAGGTGCGGCGCGACGGCCGCCGCTGAATTCGGTTGCGGTCGACTGGGCGCCTGCCGCGAATGAGCAGAAGCGCAGGCGGACGATAATGGGTCCGCGCCGCGCGCAAATCACGCTCTCGCTCTAACCGGCGTTTGTCGAGACGTCGCGGTAGCGGGCGTCGACGAGGCAGAAAAGCGCGTAGCAGAGAAGGCCGGCGGCGGTCAGGCCCAAGAGCCATGGGCCGTAGCTCGCGTTTGCGAGCTTCTGCAATGCGCCGTCGAGCCCGATCGCGTTGTTCGGGTCGTAGTCGATCGCTGCCTTGGTGACGAAGATCCCGATCAGGCCGAAGACCACCGCACGCGCGAGGTGGCCGGCGACGCCGGCGCGACCGCCCCACTTGCGCTCCGTCTTGCTCATCTCGCCCGTGCGCCACTTGTCCTCGAACTTCATTGCGATCCCGCGGTAGAGGTTCCATAACCCGGCAGCAATGATGGAGACGCCCACGATCCCAACGATCCACCGTCCGGCGGGCCAGTCGAGGACCGCCGCCGTCGTCTTCTGTGCCTTCTCGTTCTGGGACGCCTGGCCGCCCGAGCCCGCGAGGATCTTCGCGGTTGTGAACGCCAAGCCGGCATAGATGAGGCCGCGACCTACGTAGCCGACGCGCTTGCCCCATTTCTTCGCCTTACCCTTCTCATCGCCGCCGTCGTCGCGCTCGGCGAACGCCTGCACGAACCGCCAGATGGCATAGCCGACGAAGCCGAGCGCGAGCAGGACGAGCAGCACCTTCCCCCACGTGTGCTGGGCCAGCGTTTGCAGCGCACCCTGGCGACTGGTCGTCTCCCCACCGGCACCGACCGCGACTCCGATGGCGAGCGCCGCGACGATCCCGAACGAAATCCCCTTTGCCACGAGCCCGGCGCGCGCGAGCCAGGCATACCAGCCGCTACCGCTTTCGGCCTTCTCGCGCGCCTCACGCGCCGGCTGCTCTACCGCGTGTTTTGCCCGCAGCCCAGACGGCAGCGTCTGTCTCGTCGCCACAGCGCCTCCTCGCCCCGAAGTGTCCGCCTCAAAACGGCCGAGTCGTCATTTGGGATACGGCGGCATCCCGTTCGTAAACGTCTGTGCGTCTTGCTGAATGTCCGAAGCGGCCGCGTAGAGCCACTCAGCATGGGCTGAGACTGGTCGAGCACCCCCGCCCCGGCCGACGGGACGATGGCGAGCAGCGCCACGGACACAGCAAGCGCGAGGACCGAGGCGTGCCTGCGTATTCTCAACCGGGGCCGCGCGGGGATCTTGCCCTACCGCAAAAATCGCGCCGCAGCAGCACCCGCCTGGCCATCGCGTCTCCCTCTTTGAGGCGATTCAATCGTTACGCGATCCCGTCAGGGTGTAAGGACGTCGCGCGGACCAAACTGGAGATCCTCTCGCACGACCGACTAGCTGCGGCGGCATGAGCCCAGTCGGATCTCCGGCCGAACGTCAGCCGCGCGTCCCCACAAGATCTTGATTTGAGCACGATCAAAACTAAATAAAGCCCAGGCGACGTTCTCTCGGGGACTAACGGCACTCCCGCCTCAGGGGGAGGCGAGGGACCCCCCTGGCTTCCCGGACCCTATGGGAGTTACACCAGCAGCCCGTCCTCCACTGCTCGCCGCCGCCGCCGCACGTGCCGCTCGAAGCGTCAGCGCCGCCTCCTCGTGCCTCGCTAACGGTCGTTGGCAACTAGAGGCTTGATGTGAGATTCGAATCAAGCTTCGGAACCCAGGGGTGCCGAGAATCGATCACCTCGAGCGCCTCACGCAGCCAGCGGGTCCCGCTCTGGGTCAGGTGCGGCCTGACAGCTACGAAATCGGCCTCGTTCTTGGGGTTTGGCTCGATCGCCTTGTAGAGCAGGACGATTTCCGGACAAAGGAAGGGAACGCCATCGCGCTCCATGCCGACTTCATCGAGGGATCGCGTCACGCCCTCGTTTCGACGGAAGATCCAGTGCTGGTCTGTGTGTTCGTTCAGGAGAAACTCGCACGTCCAGGGAGCAGTAGTCTCATTGGAGCGGCGAGCCCAAATCCCGTGGATCGGTGGCTCAAGGTGCTCTCCATCCCACGGTTCGAGCGCGTGCTGGGGTGTGGCGTAGCGGACGTCCCAGTCCCTCAAGTGGCGGAAGAGCGTGGGCTGATCGCGCCGGAGAACAGCGACGTCGAGGTCGTCGTGCCGACGAGTTTCACGCCCCAAGAAGAGATCAAGAGCCCAGCCTCCACAGATCCACCAGGGCGTCCGCAGCCCGTAGAGAAGCCGAGCGAGGTCTGCGGGGTGAAGTGCCTCCCACGCCCAAAGGTGCGCGTAATCGCGAGCTTCCATCGGCATGTGAATCGTGCCGACTCCAATCGCGACCGGCTATGGCTGAATTTGACATCAAGCCTCTAGGCGACCCGCCGCAGCCGCTGGCGCTTCCGCTTGTCTCGGCATCGCTTCGAGCAAACGAGCGCATCCGGCCGCTTCCGCATCGGCTTGCCGCAGAGTGCTTCTCGAGGCCGGCCTCCGCAAGGCTGAGGCGCGGATCTGCCACTTCGCGACCCGCTGGCGTCGTCTCCGTCTCAGCGTCGATGAGATCCAACTTCTGCTCGGCCACGCCGCGATCCGGACGACAAGCGACCTCTACGTCCACACGGAGATCGCTGACGTGGCGGCTCGGATGCAGCTGTTGGAGGTCACGTGAGTCTCCGGAGCAAAACGCCATTCGCGGGAGAGAAGGCGCCGAGCGGATTCGAACCGCTGTACGGGGCTTTGCAGGCCCCTGCCTAACCTCTCGGCCACGGCGCCGCAGCAAAAATGGTAATCGTGCCTGCGGCGGGGCATGGTAGCGCCGCAGTCGGGTACAACGGAGCCTGTGAATCAGCTCCAGCTCGACGGCGACGGCACAGCGGCGCCGCTCGTCCCGGACCGGCCGACACTCCCGAAGCTCCGCGAGGCCGCCGCCGGATGCAAGGCTTGTCCGCTCTGGAGGAGCGGGACGCAGACCGTCTTCGGCGAGGGCGAGGCCAAAGCAGAGGTCGTCTTCGTCGGCGAGCAGCCGGGCGACCAGGAGGATCTCGCCGGACGTCCGTTCGTTGGGCCCGCCGGGAAGCTGCTCGACAGAGCGCTCGTGGAGGCCGGCATCGAACGGGACAAGGTCTACGTCACGAACGCGGTGAAGCACTTCAAGTGGCAGGCCCGCGGCAAGCGACGTATCCACCAGAAGCCCAACTGGCAGGAGATCAGCGCGTGCAGGCCCTGGCTGGACGCCGAGCTCGCCGTCGTCAAGCCGCGCGTGCTCGTCGCGCTCGGCGCCACCGCCGCCCAGGCCCTGCTCGGCAGACAATTTCGCGTCTCACGCCAGCGGGGAGAGCTGGTCGACTCGCCGCTTGCACCGAACGTGATCGCGACCGTCCACCCCTCCTCGATCCTGCGCGCGGACGACCGGGAGACCGAGTACGCGGAGTTCCTCCGCGACTTGAAGACGATCGCGAAGCTGATTTAGGCCGCGGGGAGGGCCCGACCAGGCGATCCGCTGCTCAAGAGGCCGCAGGCGGCGGGCACGGGGCGGCGCTTAATAGTTCCAAGCGTCGTCGTCGGGCTCGTCCGGAGCGACCGGAAACGAACGCCGGTCGCGAACGGCCACTGCCGTGCCCGCCGCTGCCATCAGCGGGATCGCGAGAAGCACCCAAGCGTCGCGCCAGGCGACCGAGAACCAGAGCGCGGCCGCCGCCGCGACCGCGCCCCAGCGAAGCATCCGCGCCTCGCGCGGACGGAGCTTCGAGTGCAACTCCTGCAGCTCGCTGATCATCCGCCCGGCATGATGTTGGCGACGCTCGTGATCGCGCCACGAACGCGCTCGGACAGCAGGGTAATCGCGGCGATCACGGCGAGCGTGATCACTGCCAGCACGACGCCGTATTCGGCCATCGTCTGCCCCTCCTCGCGGCGGCGAAGCGACGCGGCGGCATCGGCCGCGTAGGTCTGCGCGAGAACAAAGAGCTTCAGCACTGTGGTGTCACCTCCCTTCGAAGACCAGGGAGGGCGGGATTAGGACTGATCGGGGTTTTCGAGATCCAGCGGTCACGCGCTGTTAAGCCCTCCAACCGTCATGGGCGTGCCGCGCCACCCGATTTGCTCCGAAATGCATCGGATTGCGCGGTGGAGGCCGCTTATCCCCCACAGGAGCTATTTGCGGGACTTTCCGCGAATGCGAAGGGCCGCCGCGCATGTCCATCGCGCGGCGAGGCGATTGAACTGCCGCCACCCGGGAAACAGAGATGCAAAGCAGACGAAGACGAAGGTGAGGAGAGGAGAGTGGCTGTGGCCACGAAAAAGTCAACTTCGAGGAGCAGCTCCAAGAGCGGCAGCAGCCGGAACGGCCGCGGCTCACGTCAGAACAACAAGCAGGCGGTGTCGCGGGCACGCAGCGGGAGCCAGCTCGACAGCGCCCATCTCGAGGGGCGGGAGCCGAGCCACGATCCGGACGTCTACATCGACATACGCAAGGTCAAGGTCGACGAGATCTACGTCGACGTCGAGCAGCTCGAGGCGCATCTGGCACTGCGCGCGAAGCTCGCGAACCTCTTGCAGGTGGTGGCGGGCGTCCACGTCCACCTGGGCAAAGTCGAGGTCGACATCAAGGGCGTCGAGGCACAGGCAGAGTTGAAGGTGCGCCTCGAGAATCTCTACGACATCCTCGATCGGGCGCTGACGACGCTCGACCGGAACCCACAGATCTTGGAGAGCCTCGTCAACACCGTGGACGACACCATCGGGGACATCGGCGACCTCGGCCAAAAGGCGCTCGGCCCCGGCGGCGCTGTGACCCAAACGCTCGACGACGTCGGGCAGACGGCAAAGCAAGCTGTCGGCCCCGGCGGCGCCGCGAGCGAGGCACTCGGAGGTCTCACAGACGCGGCCGGTCAAGCGTTGGGTCCGGGTGGCGCGGTCGGCCAAGTCGCCGGCGATGCGGGCCAAGCGCTCGGCGGGCTCGGTCAGGGTCTGGGACAGGGCGCAGGTCAAGCCGTGGGTGGCCTTGGCCAGGCCGCCGGCGACCTTGGACAGCAGGCGGGGCAGGCAACCGGGCAGCTCGGGCAGCAGACGGGGCAGGCGAGCGGGCAGGTCGGGCAACAGGCGGGGCAGGCGACCGGACAGGTCGGCCAGCAGGCGGAAGCAGCCCAACAAGGCGGCGGTGCCGGGAGCGGTCGGCGTTCGGGCAGCAGTCGCAAGAGCAGTTCGAGACAGACCAAACGGGGCTCGAAGCGCGGTTCCACGAGGTCGGGGACGAGTGCGCGTGCCTCCGGCAAGCGCTCCACCTCGAAGAGCGGGAGCAAGAGCTCGTCGAGCAGCTCTCGCGGTCGGACGCGGAAGAAGCGCTCGTGAGCATCGACGACTTCGAGATCAGCGCGAGCCTCCGCGCGCGAAAACTCACGAGTCGTGCTCCGCCGAAGGCGGAGACGCGCGCTGAGGCTGTCGACCTTGAGCGAGCTGAAGAGCGCGCGCGTCTGCCGACGCCGATGGAGGCCGGCGCAGACTACGAGGACGTCGTTGTCGAGAAGCGGATCATGGGGCGGCTGAAGAAGGAACCCTCGGCCGAGTAACGCGCTCGGCTCGAGCTAGTCCTCGTCCTCAGCTTCCTCGTCGGCCGGACGGATGTCATCGGCGACGAGGTCCTTCAGCGGTTTCAGCTTGTCGAAGAACTCCTCGGGCGGCACCTCACGCTCGACCGCGTCACCACTGAGGATGTACGGCGCGGCGTCTATGGCGGTCCGCCACGCCACCTCGTTTGCGCGCTCCTCATCCGCGCCGGTATCGCCCGCCTCGTCAGGCAACGTCTCGACGGCATCGAGATAGACATTGGTGAACTCGCCCTTCTGCGTCTCGTGGAACTGGATCTGCGCGCGCTTGCCCTCCGCCGCAAGCGCCTGCCGCGCGACGGCCTCCTTGAACGTGCTGTATTCACGGCCACTGTCGTCGATGAGAACGAAGCGCGTGTTCCCAGACCGCGTCTTGTGCGCCTCGACCCGCTTTACGGTCACCGTTGCTTCTGGCACGCGTGCCATCTTCCCCACACGCGTTCCGCTGGAACCTTCGAGCGCGGCGCGTTAGCCGATGGCGGCGGGGCTCAGAGGCGGCGCCGGCGGGTCCTCGGACTTCGGCGAGACGGGCGGCGCCGGGGCGCCCGGCGGCCGAAGCAAAGGCTCGCCTGTGCGCGCGCGGTCGACCGAGGTCAGCGCGGGCGGCGGAGGTGGCGGTTCGCGCCTACCGTCCTCGGCATGCTCGTCCTCCGACGCTGCGCGCGCCGGAACGACCTGGGCCACGGCCTGCGCCACCGCGGAGGAAACGCGACGCTCGATCTCGAGCTGAAAGATCGCGCTCTGCGCCTGGACGCGGTACCGAAACGCGCGGCCCTCGCCGACGACGTACCCGATCAGGATGCCGAGCAGCGCCCCGACGATGATCGTGGCGACGCCGAAGGTCGCCGGAACCCCCCACACGGACTTCAGCGGCGTCAGCGGCACCGCGCCGACGAAGACGCCGAAGATGCCGCCGGCGACGGCGCAGCCGACGCGGACGTTGTCCGCCTTCCGCAGCAGCTGGTCGGCGAACCGCTCGATGATCTTCGGGTCGTACCCCGAGCCGCTCATGGAGTCCAGATCGGCGTTCTGCGCCCCGGGCTTGAGGGGCAGCGCCCGTCTCTAAGCGCTTCGCCCCCGGCTGACGACGAGGTTGACCCTGCCGCCTCTTCGCAGCACCGTTCCGGCCGCCGGTCTTTCCGAGATCACGCGGCCCCGCTGGACCGTCTTCGAATATGCGCGGCGAAGGGTCCCGACGCTGCAGTTGGCTCGCGAGATCGTCTGCTTGGCGACCGCCAGCGTCATCCCGCGGACGTCCTGCACCGCGCAGAGGCCCGGTGTGTTCGTGAGCACGGAAACCGTGTTTGCGTACGCGTTCGCGGCCGCCAGGTCCGCCTTGCCGTCACCGGTGAGATCGCCGATCGCGACGGCCCACGGGTCGCTGCCCGCGGGATAGTCGAGCTTGGCGTCGAACCGTCCGCCGCCCCGGTTCAGGAGGACCGAGACGGTCTTCGCGTCCGCGTCCGAGTTTGCGGTGGCCAGATCGGGCCTGCGGTCGCCGTTGAGGTCACCGAGGGCAACGGCGTACGGATCGTTTCCCCCTCGGTAGTCGCGCCTCACTCCGAAGCGGCCGCTGCCCGCGTTGAGGAGCACGGAAACTGTCTTCCCGTTGGTGTTCATGTTCGCGGTTACGAGGTCAGGCCTGGCATCGCCGTTCAGGTCGCCGATCACGACCGAGAAGGGATTGGCGGCCGTTCGATAGTCGTCCCTGACCGCGAAGATGCCTTCGCCCCGGTTGAGAAACACCGAGATCGTGCTCGCATCGAAGTTGGCGGTTACGAGGTCGCGATTGCCGTCGCCGTTCAGGTCGCCGATCGCGACCGCATAGGGGGCGGTCCCGGTTCGGTGGTCGATGTTGGAGGAAAAGCTGCCGTCACCCTTGTTCGGAAGGACGGAGATGGTGTTCAGCTGGTCGTTCGACGTCACCAGATCCGGTTTGCCGTCGCCGTTCAGGTCGCCCACCGCGACCGAGGAGGCAGCGCCGATCTCGCCGCCGGCTGCATAGTCGAGCGGCGCGCCGAAGCGACCGTCGCCTCCGTTGAGCAGCACGGAGACGGTGCCCTCGGCGAGATTCGCAGTCGCGAGATCGGGCTCTCGGTCGCCGTTCACGTCGCCGATTGCGACCGAATCGGGGCCGGGCCCCGTGGGATAGTCACGCCTGGCGCCGAAGCTGCCGCCGCCCCTGCTCAGCAGCACGGAGACCGAGTTCCCGCCCGCATTCGCCGTCGCGAGGTCCCGCCTGCCGTCGCCGTTCAGATCTCCGATCGCAACCGCGGAAGGGGCCAGCCCCGTCCGAAACGGCGTAGGCCGGCCGAACGACGGCGCGGAGGTGGCGAAGGGCGACATAACGTCGACGATCACCGCCGCGCCGAGACAGGCGAGCAGCACGATGAAGACGCGCAGGCCGACGATGCCTGCTGTCCGGTGACGGCGTTTAGACGTCAAGGGCGAGTGCGTATTTTCGCCGCTTGAGGAGACGGACCTCCCTTCAACAGTTCCGGCCCCGAGCGTCCAGCTGACACGGACCAGATCAGTAGGTCCAGGATTCGCACCTCGGTCACCCGGTTCCCGCGGCTTGCGAGCTCTCGCTGGATCTCGCGCAGGACGGCACGGTTGCGATCGACGTCTCGTTTGTAGCTGCGGACGAGCGCCGTGGCGCGCTCTCCGAACGTCCGGGATGAGTGCCTCGCGCGATCGTCGCCGGTCAAGTACGCCTCGACCAGACTGTCGAGTATGGGAATCAGCGCGGGCCGTTTCCTGTGCAGCGCTTTGGTCATCTTCGAAAAACCGATTCCGCGGATGTCCGTGAACGCGTCGAAGAGCCGCGTCAGCGGGATCCACGGGATCGAGCTCGTCGCGTCAGCCAACGAAGCGTCATGGTCGATCTTGCGCAGGGCCCGCTCAATCTGACCGCGGCGCTCGAGGATCGCTGCGATCTCGGTCGCCGCGATGCGGGCACCGCCGCGATTCGCCAGCCTGAGGTCGCTCTCGTCGAATGAATCCGGTCTTCCGGCGCCGCCGGCCTCATAGCTCGCCTGCGCCTCGAGGAGCTCGAGCGCCAGCTCGAGCGGATTCTCGACCTCGACACCACTGCGAAGAATGGCCGTGTTCAACGATCCCTTTAGCGCAGCACCGACGCGACCTCGGCGCCGAACCGCTGCACGCGTTCCTCGAGCCCCGACGACTCGTGGTCCAGGTTTACGACGAACCCGTCGCAGCCGGCGTCTACGTACTCGACGAGCCTTTCGGCGATCCACCCAGGCGGCCCGGCGAGGGCGTGGCGGCCGCGTTCGTCCGTGCCGTCGGCCGGCTCGTCGCGGAAGTAAACGCCGATGCGCAGTACCACGCGGCTGTCGGCTCGCCGCGTGCGAAGTTCCTCGGCCATCGCGCGCAGCTCGTTCGGCCGAAGGGCCACTGGATGCCAGACACCGGTCAGCGCCGCCCGGCGGAGGGTGGCCCGGGAGACGCCGGCGACCCAGAGCTCCGGGCCACCGGGGCGAACCAGTGGGGGCGCCAGCCAACCGCCGAGCTCTTCGACTGGTCCCGGCATCTGCTCGAAAGCGGACTGGGCGAGCTGGATCCAGCGGTCGAGCCTCCGGCCGCGGCTCTCGAAGTCCGCGCCGAGCACCTCGAACTCACCCCCCATCCAACCGGCCGCGATCGCCGTGAGGACCCGGCCGCCGGAGAGGAAGTCGAGTGTTGTCAGCTGCTTCAGCGCCACGAGAGGGTTCCGCTGGGGCAGGACGAGTGCCGAGACGCCGAGCTGGAGTCGCTCGGTGCGGCCGGCGAGGAAGCCGAGTGAAACGAGCGCCTCCGCGATCGTGCCGTAGATCGCCGCGTGCTCGGGCGGAACGACGAGGTGGTCGGTCACCCAACCCGAGTCGAAACCCGCCTCCTCGGCGGCGAGCGCCGCCGCGGCGAGCCGCTCAGTCCCGAGAGTGTCGCCGTAGTTCGGGAGGATCAGGCCGAGGTGCAGCGGCGCCACGGCCGCACGCTAACGCGCCAGGATTCCGGTCGTGGCCCAAGAGGGGCGAGCTACAACAACCTCCTTACGGTTCCAAAAAGAATGCGTCCTAGGATCGACGAAGAAGCACGAAACGCTCGAGAAGAGATGAAAAAGAGAACGTTCTGCCATTTCCCGCTGTTGGGCGCGCCTCTCATCGCCGCTCTCCTCGCGGCCGGCAGCTCGAACGGCGTCGCGGATCCACCGTCTGGCGACATCTACGTCGTGTCCGCAAGCGGTGGCCCGAGGCGGGCGCTCACAACCACGCATTCCCATCTTCAGCCGTCGATCTCAGGCGACGGGCGTCTGATCGCCTACTCGTCGCCGATCGGGATCCGCCTGATGAACGCCGATGGGAGCGAGCAGCGACCGCTCGGCACCGCCTCAGGGGAACGTCCGCAGTGGTCGCCGAACGGCCGCCGCTTGGTCTACACGAGCGCGAACGCAGACCTCTGCTATCCGGGACCCGCCCAGAGGTGCGTCGTCGCCGAAGTCTGGGTGGTAAAAGCCGATGGGACCGGGAAGCAGAAGCTCTTTTCCGCAGCCGTGCATCCTGTGTGGTCGCCCGGTGGCCGCCGACTCGCCTTTAGGGAATTCGTCGTCGGCGAGAGCGGCGAGGCGCTCGGCTCGCTGAACGTCGCGTGGCCAGACGGCTCGCACGTGCGGACGTACCGCGGAGGTGCCCTCGACGGCATGCATTCGGTGGCGACTTGGTCGCCGGACGGGAAGTGGATCGCCTTCAACACCTGGCGAAACAGCCAGCATCGCCTGTTTCTTGTCCGCTCCGACGGCTCCCGTGTCCGGCGGCTGACGAGCGGAGCGTTCCCTGCGTGGTCCCCAGCGGGCAAGCTGATCGCGTTCGAGCGCGACGGCGGCGTCTGGGTGATCTCGCCGAAGGGCAAGCATGCGCGGAGAGTCGCAGCGGACGGCCGCTGCCCCACCTGGTCGCCTGCGGGCAAGCGGATCGCGTATCTGGCCGGCGGCAGCCTGCGGCGGTCGCTCCTGATGGTCGTCCGCCCTAACGGGAGGGGTCGGAGGATCCTCGCCGAGGCGGCCGACTGCTACGAGCGCGGGTGGGCAGAACCGTCACCTCCCGCCTGGTCGCGCGACGGGCGCTGGCTCTACTTCACGGGCTAGGGATCCGTGAGTATCGCGACAGCCAATCGCGTGAAGCCAAGGCTCCGCGGCGTCTTTCACGAACTTGGTTTCTACGCCTCACTCGGCAGCGGCGTCTTCCTCGTCCTGACCGCCGACGATGGACGTCCGCGCGCCGTGGCCGTCTTTTTCTCCGCCTCCGTCGCGGCGTGCTTCGGCGCGAGCGCGCTTTATCACCGGCCGACATGGACGCCGCCGGTACGCGCCTGGCTCGCGCGCCTCGATCATGCCGGTGTCTTCTTGCTCATCGCCGGTACGTACACGCCGTTCGGATTTCTGGTGATGTCGCCGGAGTGGGCCGTGCCGGTCCTTGCCGTCGTCTGGAGCGGCGCCCTCGGGGCGATCCTGCAGAAGCTGCTGTGGGTGCGCGGGCCGAAGTGGCTCTCGGCCGCGATCGGCCTCGCACTTGGATGGGTGGGCGCCGCTGCCTTCCCGCAGCTGCTCAAGCTGGAACTGCCGGGCGTGACGCTCGTCGTCGCTGGCGGCCTCCTCTACACGGCCGGCGCGATCGTCTACATGCAGCGCTGGCCAGACCCGGCGCCTCGTGTCTTCGGATACCACGAGCTCTTCCACGTGCTGACGCTCGCGGCTACGGCCTGTCTATATGCGTCGATCGCGTTCTTCGTTCTCCCGCGCGCCTGAGGGCGCAGCGCATGGAGAGAGCTTCCCACTCGGCTCGCTTACGCTTTGCGGCGGAGTCCGAATCGCCACTGCCACGTGCTCCACTTCAGATTGCTGGACCTGCTCGGCCGTTCGAGCCTCACGGCGACTCGATCCGTCAGCTCCTTCTGCGCGCGCCGCTCGGCGACGCCCTCTCCCTCTCGCTGTTCTGTGGCCTGAATCATCTCATCCTTCCTTTCTCCAGTTGCTCGCTTGGCACGTCGGACAAGACGGAAGCGCGCTGCGCGCTCGCGTCGGCCCGTGGCCTGGGAGCGGTCAAGGATTTCCCTTCGAGATCAATGGCAGCACACGGATCGCTTCCGGACCCATCCCGCCCTCGCGCAGCTCGAACTCGACCCTGTTTCCCTCGGCCAGCGTCGTCGTGCGCCAGTCGCCGACGATGCTGCCTCGGTGTACGAAGAGATCCTTCCCGCCCTCGTCGGCGACGATGTAGCCGTAGCCGCTCGACTCGTTGAACCATTTCACGGTACCCGTTGCCACGAGAGCCATCTCCTCGTTTCATCGAGATATGCGCCTCACGGGGAGGCTCGCGTGCGGGCCTCCCCGTCTCCGGATGCTTCGGTCAGACCGTGGCAACCGCCCGGTCCATCGTGCGCGCGACTACTTTGCCGCTCGTCATCTTCGGCGGCGTCGGAAGCGCCCGCTGGAGCTCCTCCTCGTGGACCCAGTCGATGACAAGATGGTCCGACTCGTCAGCCTGGGCGGAGGTCTCGAACAGGCTGACTGACGTCATCACGCCGTTACCGGCCTCGATCAGGTAGTAACCGCCGAACCCTGGGAGCTCGCTCAGGCGTGGCAACAGGTTCTCGTTGACCTTCCTGGTCAGCTCGTCGGTGCGACTCGCGTCGACACCCTCGTACCGTCCGATAGTGGCATACATCGTGCGCTCCTAACTCTTGCGTGCAGGGAGGAGAACGTCGGATCGGTTCTCCCGGGTGTAGTCCTCGAGGAGCCCCCGAGGGACAAACTGCGAAAGTCTTCAGGAGACGGCTCTCGCAACAAGGAGAAGAGAGCAACGACGCATGCTCCAGCCGCGACGTCACTAGCGATCCGTTCTCGCTGCTGACAACCACACTACAGGCGATTCGGCCCGCGTGCGGCGACGGACGAAGCCGAGGGCGATTAATCCCGCTAGTTGCGGTTAATGCTGCATCAAGACGAGCCGCGGGAGCCGCGCTCCTCTTCAGCGGGCGACCGCTCTTCTTCCTCGGATGGGCTCAGCAGCTCGTTGGGGAGGAGATCATCCGCGGCGACCCGCCAGGACATGGCCTGCCGCATCATCTCTTCTTTCGCCTGCGCAGAACCAGCGATCTTGTCCAGTTGCTGGACGGTGGTCGAGAGGTGCTCGATCAGCTCGAGGCCGTAGCGCGGGTCGTCGCGGATCCGCTCCGAAGCCTTAAGGCAATCCTCGCCGAACCACTTGAGCCGGACGGAGAGATGCTCATAAACGTCGTCGCGCTCGGCCTCCAGAAAGCTGTCGTAGAGCCCGAACGGCGGCCGTCGGCGCGACTCTTGGCGCGACTCCTGCTCGTCGCTGGACACGCGGCGCAGCCTAGCGCGGCAGCGGAGCCGAGTCGAGAGGCCTGGGAGTTCTCACAGAGGGCTGGCCCTGCAAGTCGAACTCTGTTCGCCTAGGCTCCACCGCCTCGCGCGCCACGGCGCGTCGGCGGCCTTCGGGCTTTCGGCCGGGGTTCTGGCCACAGGGCCAGCGGATCCACTCTACTCCTCTCGGTAGCTGCGCGCCGACTCGCGAATCGAGCGCGATGGGATCTCCCCGTCCGCCGTGCGACCGGCCCGTCGTTAGGCCTTGTCGATGTTCTCTATGCGGTCTGCGAGAAGGTGAAATGAACGCTGCGCGGCTACGGCTAGGCCCATGAGTAGCTGATTCATCTCGTCTACCGGCGGTGTGATCCCGGAGCCACCAGCAGCCTGCGCCTTCGCGTAAGCGGGCAGAGACTTGACCTCGCGTCTAAAGACTTCGTCGATTTCGTCACCTAGTGTCATCCGTCGTCTCCTGTTTCGGTTGCGGAAACACTAAAAGAGGCCGCTTTTCGGAGCTCCCTCAGGAGGGATCGGGGGTTTGATCCGGGGTGAAACTCTCGCGGAAGAAGAGGCCGCGAAAAGGAAGAGAGGGGCGAGTTCCCAAAACGTGAAGGGCGAGTTCCAAGAAGTTCCGACCGTTCCAAAAACGGGATTGAATCGCTTGTACATGTGGATCCGGCCGCCAGCAATTCAAGCACCTAGCCCAGTTATTTCGCCTGCTCAGCGGCGCTTGAGGGGCCAGCCCGAGACACCGGGCGAGTTCCCGTGAGCGGGCAGCACCTCCATCGCCGTCTTCCCTCACGAGGGAAAGACAGTCGAACGCCGTTCCGGATATGCCAGCGTCGCGCCGTGCGCGTCGGCGAGCGACGCGCAGCCTGACAAGCCAAGTGCGAGATCGAAGTCCGCGACGAGGTTCTGCAGCACCTCGCGTGCGCCGGCCTCTCCTCCGATTGCGAGGCCGTAGACGTAGGGGCGGCCGACGAGCACCGCCGTTGCGCCAAGCGCGAGTGCCTTGAGGGCATCGGCGCCTGTGCGGACGCCGCTGTCGAAGAGCACCGGCAGGCGTCCGGCCACCTCCTCCGCGATCGGCGGCAGTGCGTCGAGGGTCGGGATCGCCCCATCGAGTTGGCGCCCGCCGTGATTCGACACGACGATCCCGTCGAAACCGGCGTCGACGGCTCGCCGCGCGTCGTCGGGATGGAGAATGCCCTTGAGGACAACCGGGAGCCGGGTCAGATCGCGGATGCGGACGAGGGCGTCCCACCGCAGCGACGGTCGTGAGTAGATCTCGGTGAACGTCTGTACGGCGGCACGTGCGTCGAGACCGCGGACATTGCGCCGAAGCTCAAGCAACGTGCGCAGCGCAGCCAGCGTCGGCCGCTCTGCAGCTGCCGCGCGTCCGCGCTCGCGCACGAGCCGCTGGAAGATCGGATCGCTCGTGTACTGCGCGATCCCACGGCCGCGAAGGAAGGGCAGGTAGCCGAGGTCGAGGTCGCGCGCCCGCCAGCCGAGAAGCGTCGTGTCGAGCGTGATCACGATCGCTTCACAGCCACACCGCTCGGCGCGTTCGACGAAGCTTTTGACCAGCTCGTCGACGGTGCTCCAGTAGAGCTGGAACCAGCGCGGCGCTTCGCCCATCGCATCCGCGACCTCCTCCATCGGCCGGGATGCCTGACTCGAGAAGATGACGGGCAGGCCGAGTGACGCTGCGGCACGCGCAGCCGCGAGATCGGCGTCGCGGTGCGCCAACTCGAGCACGCCGATCGGCGCGAGCAGAAACGGAGCAGGCAGGCGGCGCCCAAACAGCTCGACGGAGGTATCACGCTGAGAGACATCCCGAAGTGTTCGCGGAACGATCGAGACCCCCTCAAAAGCGCGCCGGTTCGCCCGCATCGTCTCCTCGGCGCCGGCGCCACCCGCGACGTAGGCAAACGCCTCGGCGCTCATTACCTCGCGCGCACGGTTCTCCAGTTCCACAGCATCGAACGGAATGCGCGCACGGCGACCGATCGCCCCGGCGAGGTAGACAGCTGCCTGACGCTCACGTCCGGCGGACATGAGGCGATCTTCGCACGCAGAACCGCACGCCCGACTCGCAGCTTATGAAGACTAGTCCGGCCGTCACGGCCTAGCCGTCAATAGGAGTCGACGGCGAGCACGACTGAGCGTGGAACTCTCCCGAGAGCGGAGGGCCAGTTCCAGGAAGTCGCAGCAGTTCCAAGAAACCGGCCTAAAGCGCTTGTGGAGCGCCTGTTGATCGGGCCTGCCATCCGCGAGAGCAAGAGTATTTCGCCTGCTCAGCGATGCTACGCGAGGCCTCTCTGCGGATCTGGCTCATCACTCGGTCAGCGGTCTCCGAGCCGGCGGCCCGGGCCACTTGCGGGTGAACAAAGAAGGTTGTCGTTGTAGCGGTCGAGCGTGCTGGCCGGCGAGGAGCGCCTGCGCGTCATTGATCGGACTGGGCGCGCCCAAAGTTTGGGAGACTTCCCTTGTCGGCCGTCTGCCCACTGGGCTCCCGAGCTATTGCGGCCGATAGGGGAGGTTCAGATGAGAGCTCTCTCGTTGCTCGTTGGTTCGATCGTCGTCTCTGTCGTCGCCTTCACGAGCTCGGCACTGGGCGTGGGCGCGAACGCACGCGTGACGCGGGACGACACCGCCTCGAGCTACCT
>JBKPFU010000042.1:0-22080 GCA_046728975.1 Actinomycetota bacterium
AGAACTGCACCGCGCTGCATCGCAAGTACCCCCACGGCGTCGGCAGAGTGGGCGCCTGCCGAGCTCTGGAGTGTCGATCTGGACGAGGCGAATGCGGCGGCCGTCCCCGAGCGTCAGTGTGTCTCCGTCGTAGACCGAGGCGACCACGCTGAACCGAGAGACGGCGCCCGACCGGCGTTGAGGTCCTTACGCTCTGAGGCGTGACGCTGCTCGACCGGGTTGCGGAGGCCGCGAAGAAGCTGGAGCAGGTCGAGAGCGAGCGCGCTCAGGTTCGGGAAGAGCTGCGCGAGGCGATCTTGGCCGCCCACAACGAAGGCATCCCCTGGGCGCGATCGGGCGCGCCGCGGGACTCAGCCGGCAGCGCGTGCGGCAGCTCGTCCAGCGTCGATAGGCGTGGCTTCGGGAGACAAATCTGCAGCCTTGAAGATGTGCGGCTCGACGGGTGTTCCGTCCTCGAACTCAAGTCTGAAAGCGAAGGCCATTCGGTTCCCCCTTTCCGTTGATCGGCTGGGACCGAACGGCACCGCTGAGGCTATCGCGGATCCGGAAGTACCGCATAGCCTTAACCTGCGGCCGCGGTTACGATCGTCTCCGAGTCCGATGCGTTTCTACGGCGTTGCTGACCACACGCTTGGAGAAGCGATCGAGCTCTTTTCGACGCGTGAAGAGGCGGAGGCGTTTTTGGCTGAAGTCCTCATAGATGAGCCCGGTTGGGAAGGCGACCTCGAGGTCGTCGAGCTGCAGCTAGATGCCTAAGCGACGGACGCTCGTAGCGTTAGCGATGGCCGCGATGGAGCGGATCTTCTCCATCGATGCCACTCGGATACCCCCTCGTGATGACACCGATCGTCGTTCTTACCGCCTGGGGCCGACGCAGTCGCGCCGGCGGCCGGGCTCGGCTGGCGTCCGAAGCCTCAGCAGCAATCAGAGCCGAGCCGGGAGGGGCACCTGGAACCCCTCCCGGCTTAGGAGCCTACGAACAGGCTGCCGGCGGATCCGCCGGGATGGTCTGGTTCGGCGTTCCGCTCGGAGTCACGAAGGTCACATAGACGTCAAAGCCATCGGCCCGCGAGACCGCGCGGTGGACGTGCCCGAAGCCCGGATCCATCAAGCCCGTTCCGGCTGGGTACCACGTCGTGACGCACTCGCCCTGGTGCTCCTCCTGGTAGCCAAAGGAGCCCCTGACAACGCTGATGAGCGCCGGCCCAGGATGCGTATGCCAGCCGAATGCACTGTTCGGCGCGAGCCGGAAATGCTGGACGAAGAGGTCCGCCTGGTGGTGCTTGATTGCCCTCGCCAGCGGAGCGATGTTGAGAGACGACGCATCGATGTGGGCCGCCAGCTGGCCGACTGGAACGGTCGCGGGATCGACCACCGGCGCGTGCGAAGCACCGGCGACGCCAACTCCCAGGATCAGCGCGGCGACGCCCGGCAGAATCCATTTGAGCCGCATCGGAATCTTCCTTTCTCCCCCGTCTTCCCGAGCCGCTGGGCCGGCTCATGCTTGCAGCAAAAGTGTCAACCTCGGCGGCCTTCAGGTCAAGGCCCGCGCGGAAACGAACGCTTGAAGGGGCGAGGGAGCCGGAGCCGGGTTAGCGGCTCCCTCGAGAATGGAACGAGACGCACCTCACGACGCCTCGTAAGGTGGCTCACCGCGAGCCTAGACGGTGAGAGCGCGGCGCGCTAGCTTAGTAGAAAGTTCCAGTAGAAAACCCCCGACGTGCGGGGGTTTTCCTAGAGGATGTCCTTCGCGCGAGGCTAATCGGCTGGGTTGTTTTCGGCTTCGTAGCCTGCTTCGAGACGCGACAAGGTGCTCTCAGGTTCGCTCAGGTCAGTAGAACGTCACCCCGACCGGCGAAACAGCGGTGAGCTTTGTCCACGGAGGGTTGGAGTGCGGGTAGAGGCATAACTGCGCTGGCCTTCAGGCGGGAGTCCCGAGGACCCGCAAGACCCGCGCGGCTCGCGTCTGGGACCCCGAGCGCTGGGACAAGACGCTCGAACTTAGATCCTTGGCTGAATCTCATTTAGATCCAAGGATTCAGGCGAAACCGGCGGTTCGGCGTGTAAAAGGGCATTACGAACTGCTGAACGGGGCGATATGCGTCACCTCGCGTCAAGACGCTGCGGCGTATTGACTGGGCGCAGAGCCACTCGAGGCCCTGAAGAAGTTCGTGCGGCCAACTCGAACGCGCATCTCGGCCACCTCCACTTGCTCAGACCAATCCTGCGGCGGCATGAGGTTGCGTGGTCAATCGCGCTCCGCAGACGAATTAGGGGGGTGATCTAGAGTGGCAAAGAAAATTACTTTCTTTGTTGTCGTGGCACTTTTTGCGATCGCTGTCGTGAGTTTAGGTGGTCGAGAAACGGTATCCGTCAGCCGCGCTTTTCAGGAGAATCCTTGCCAAGGCCTGCAGGTGGTCCGGAGCAAGACTTTGCTCTGCACTCACGGGGGCGATCCTCTGGCGGCATTCCGAGAACCGGGATCGGCGAGCACGAAACAGCTGACGCCCGCCGCTCCGTGCCCCGCGGGAGGTGTGTCGGGCAGGCGTGTAGAGGTCCTCTACGCCGTTCCTCAAGACCGACCCAATAACTACGCCGCATCTCTGCCAAACGTGCGCGCCGCCGTCGACGATGCTGATTCCTTCTTGGACCAATCTACCCCTGGTGTTCCTGGGCAGCACGATCGCTGGCTATGCGAGAACGGCTCCGACGTGACGGTCAGAAATGTCACGCTAATTCCAGTTGGGAGCGACGGTCAGTTCACCTTTTCTGACATGATCTTCAGCCTTCAGAACCAGGTTGCTCAGGGGCTTGGCTCGACTGATTTCCTCTCCGCAAATCGGGTGTATTTGGTGTTCGTCGACCAGATCTCAGGTGGTGTCTACCCGTATGGAGGTCAAGGTGGCATCTGGAACGACGACAGCCCCAACCCCAGCACAAATTTGCATCAAACCGGTCCCGCCTATTCCCTCGTTAATGGCTTCAGCGGTTTCGTTGCAGAACACGAGCTAGGCCACAACATCGGAGCTGTGCAGCTCTCCGCGCCCCACTCGTCTGGAGCTTGGCACTGTTTTGAAGAGAATGACGTGATGTGTTATGCCGACGGCGGTCCGTACTTCGCGGGCGGCGGCACACTCGTATTCAACTGTCCAGCACTTCCTGCGACGCACTTCGACTGCGGCCAGGACGATTACTACAACCTGCAACCCGCCGCTGGCACCTATCTCGCGTCCCATTGGAACGTGTCAAAGAGCGCCTTCCTCACCGAGCAGGTCCAGATCGCGTGTACCTGGCTTTCTCAGGACCAGCCGGACTCGCCTCTTGAGCTGAACACGGTGGTCGTCGGGAGAGTCTCGAAGACTGTTGCGATGGAGAAGGAGATCTTTCGCTGCTTTAACAAGACGGATCCGCATGCCTCAGTGATCCGAACGATTGACGTTGAAACGTTCGTTGACATCATCGAGCGCGCAAGCCACGGAGACGTCAAAGCTGTCGATAAGCACATCGAAGTTGCCTCGTGCACGAAGGACAGGGAACTCCTGAGCCATAGCCCAGAGCGTGTGCCGTGCGACACGAAGAACGTGACGCTTCGGGATGTTCCCAGCCCCTTCGGCGGATGTGCACGCACCAGTCTCCCTCAGGACCCGGTCGAGATGAACACGGTCTCGCTCTTGGGTGGCGAGTTGGTGAAGACGATCAAGGTCGAGAAAGAGATCTGGGACTGTGACTCCACAATCCTCGACCTCTACCTCTTCACCGAAATCGTCGAGGGGCGGTCGACTAGTGGCTTCCGGCCGGTCTCGAAGGCGTTCGAAGCGATCATCTGCCAAAAGGAACGGATCACGTCGGGAGTCCCTCCCGCCGTCCGCTGCGGCACGCTCAAAACCTCGTAAACGGCGTACGGAGTCCTGCGAAAGCGGGACTCCGTACCGGCCCCAGACAGGACGATCCCTGCGCCTCGCCGCCCTCGCTGGAGACCGCCATCGGGATGCGGCGCTGACGCTTCGAGCCATGGCCGAAAGAGCGACTAGCCGACGCCGAACTCGAGGCGTAGCGTGAGGTGCGGGCCGGGTCGTGGGAAGCGCCCGGGCGTTCGGCTCGCCGCCCGGCCCGCTCGTGCGCGTTCCCGCCAGCCCTACTCGATCAGCTGTCGTTCACCGGCGCGGGCCCCGCGTTGGGGCCCGCGCGCCTCCGCGGCCGGCGCCCCGCTGCGGCGCTACGGCGGCGTCGTGGACGACGAAGTTGCCCTGGCGGAACGGTGCGGCGATCCCCAACACCGCCGGGCACGCGGCCGGCGCGGCGGGGATGAGGAACCCGTCGGACGCGTCCGGCGGGGCGTTCGCGCCCTTGCCGTTGTCCACGAACTCAAGCAGGACCCCGTTGCCGACGGCCACGAGGGGGGTCTTGGTGCGCTCGACCACCGCGCCGACGACCGCCCGGTTGCCGGTGACGGTGAGGCACGTCACGCGGCCGCTGAAGTTGAGGTTGACGACCCCGCCCGACGCCCTGCGGACGAAGACGTGCCCGCGGGGGTTCTGCCCGGCGGGCCCGCTCTGGGCGTTGACGTGGAACTGGGCCTTAAGGGTCCCCGACGCGAACTTGCCCGTGCCCTGGGCGAAGTCGTGCGGCGGCCCCTGGCCGGGGCTGTGGCCGGCGCGGGCGGCGGTGGGCGCCAGCAGTAGCGCGGGCAGGACGACGGCGGCGAGCGCGGCGGACGCGAGCCAGGCGGACAGCAGGCGGCGCATGCTGGGGCTCCTTTCTCCGTTCTCCCTCCGGCGCGCCCGCCGCAGAGGCGTGCTCGGGGGCGCGGACTCTACCCGGCTCGGCGGCGCCCTGTCAACGCCGCCGGCCCTGGGTCCGCCACGCAGCGAGGGGGGCGCGGGGGCCGCCCTCGTGGTGCCGGTGCGCCCGTCGTGCGGTGAGCCGGCGTCTGTGTCGTTCCCGGCGCGGCCGGCACGGCCGGCGGGTGCCCGTTCGGGGCGGGCGTCGGCGTCAGCATGCCGAAGACGAGGAATGTCAGCCGACCCGGCGGCCTCTAGTAGAAGTTTCCAGTAGAAAACCCCCAACGAGCGGGGGTTTTCCGAGAGGATGTCCTTTTGCGCAGAACTGCGACGAGGCTTCTACAGCCGTCCCGACCTGACTACGCCCCAAAGCAACCAGAGGCCCAGGATGCCGGCGAGGACGAAGCCGATCGCGGAGATGATGTGGATGCCGAGCACGTGTGGGCCCGAGTCGGCGAAGATCCCGATCAGGCTCGAGCCGATCAGGCCGCCCGTAACGACCAGCGCGACCACGAGGCGGTTGAACGCGACGTCGAGCTTGTGCATGAACTCGTCGAGCCCCTTGTGCACGAAGCCGACCTCGATTTGCCCGTCGCGGACCTCCTCGAGGAAGTCGTGGACCTGGTACGGCATGTCGCGGGCGACGCGAAGAATCTCGAGCGACTCCTTCTGCGCGCGGGAGAGGACCCGCTGCGGCGAGAAACGCTCGAGCATCAGGTTCCGCGCGTACGGCTTCGCGACCTCGAACACGTTGAAGTCCGGATAGAGCTCGACGCCGACCGAACCCAGCGTGGCAATCGCCTTGTCGAGCATGACGAAACGGGTTGGGAGCCGCAGGTTCATCGAGTAGATCAGCTCGAAGGCCTCGCGAATCACCTGCAGCGGGTCGATCTCCGCGAGGCTCACGCCGTAGTAGCGGTAGTAGATCTCGCGAAGCTCGGTGAGGAATTCCTCCTCGCGCTCGCGTGGATAGCGGACGCCGAGGTCGGCGAGCCGGCGCGGCAGCAAGTCGACCCGTTCGTTGGCTGCGTCGATGAACAGCGCGGTCAGCTTGCTCATGTCGTCGTCGGTGAGCTTCCCGGCCTGGCCGAAATCGACGAGACCGATCACCTCCGGCGAAGCGATCACGAAGACATTCGCGGGATGCGGATCGGCATGGAAGAACCCGTGCCGGAAGATCATCGTCATCCAGGTGTCCGCGATCACGTAGGCGAGCGCGCGCCGCTCGTCCGTGGGCAGGGACGCGAAACCGAGATCGGCGAGCTTGGTCCCCTCCAGGAACTCCATGGTCAATACCCGCGCACGGGTGTAACTCCAGTAGACGCGCGGGATGCGGACATGGGGGTGGCCGGCGAAGTTGCGTCGGAAGGCCTCGGCATTCCTCGCCTCCGAGCGGTAGTCGAGCTCCTGACGGATCGAGCGGGCGAACTCGTCGACGAGCTGGCGCGCATCGATGAAGTCGAGCGCGCGCACGCGCTCCTTCGCAATCCGCGCCGCCTGATAGAGCAGCGCGATGTCGGCCTCGATCTGGCGGGGCGCGTTCGGCCGCTGCACCTTGACCGCCACGACGCGCCCGTTCGGAAGCACCGCTCGGTGGACCTGGCCGATCGACGCCGCCGCCAGGGGCCGTTCGTCGAACTCGAGGAAGAGCCGCTCGATCGAGAGCCCGAGATCCTCGTGGACGACGCGCTCGACGTCGGCGGCGGGGAACGGCCGCACGTCGTCTTGAAGACCCTGTAGCTCGGTGAGGATGTCCGGTGGCACGACGTCGGGACGCGTCGAAAGGAGCTGGCCGAACTTGACGAAGGTCGGCCCGAGCTCGTCCAGCAGCTCGCGGAGGTGCTGCCCGCGCTGCGAAGGAACGCCGTCCGTGATCGCTTCCCGCTTGCCCCACGGCAGCAGGTCGGTCAACCGGTGCGATTCGAAGAAGTAGCCGAAACCGTGCTTGACGGCGACCTGGGCGATCTCGGAGAGGCGGCCGAAGCTGCTCGTCGTCTGCGGCGTCGCCATGCGGTCAGTGTGACACGGCGGGCGGCCCCGCCCCGTCCGGGCTCCAGCCCGGCGGGATGGGCCCGCTGCGGCGGGAGCCGTCGGGAAGCAGCTCCGGGAGGCCTGCGGCCGCGGCCTCGGCGGCGAGCCGCCAGAGCCGCACGAGCTCGCCGCCCACGATCTCCGCCGCGCGCGCGTAGCCCTCACGGTTGCGCGGCAGCTCGTCGAGCGTGAACGGCTCGCCGAAGACGACCGCGCACCGACGCCGGTTGATGGGCGACCAGCGGAAGGTGTCGAGGCCGCAGGGGACGATCGGCGCCTGCTCCTGCATGGCGATCATCAGCCCTCCCGCGTGGATACGGCCGGGATAGCCAAGTCGTTGTCGCGTTCCCTCGACGTGCATGCCGATCAAGCCGCCGTTGCGGACGACTTCCCGCGCACGCCTCAGCGCCTCACGGTCTCCCTCGCCGCGGCGGACGAAAACGATGCCGGTCCAGCTCAACAGCTCGCCGAAGACCGGAATCTTCAATAGCTCCGCCTTCGCGAGGTACACGACGGGCCGTGGGCAGAAGCAGCCGATCAGCGGGTGGTCGATGCCGGAGAAGTGGTTGGCGGCGAGGACGGCGCCACCGGACGTCGGGACGCGGTCGACGCCGTACGCTGCGGCGGGCGCGAGCAGCAAGGTCGCCGGCTGGACGAAGTAGCGCATGTATGCCCACAGGCGATCGGGGTTATCGCCCCATAGCTTCGGGACGCCGAGGCGCGTCAGCAGCCGTGCCGGCATGGCCTAGCTCGGGCGGGTGTCGCCCTCGAGCAGGCGCAGCCGGTGCTCGAGCTGCGCAAGCCGGAGCTCGAGCTCGTCGTACTCGGATCGGGTGACGAGCCCGAGCTCGCGGAAGATGTTTCCGAGCCCGGCGCCGGTGCGCTCGCCGATCCGAACGGCGTCGCCGCGCCAGCGCCGGGCGAGGTCCTCGATCGTCGCGCGCGCCTCGTCCTTGCGGATCCCGCCGCGCTCGGCGAGCTCCGAGGCGAGCGCGTCCGCTCGTTCTGCGGTCAGCGTGACGGCGCCGATTCCGGCCAGCGCGAGCCGCTCCGCGACCTCTCTTAAGCCGCTATCGCGCTCGGCCATGCGGCCTCGATTTCCGGCGTTGGCGGCGACGTTCGCGCTTCGAGTCGCCGCCGGCAGCGGCAGTGACGCGCTCGACGGCGGCGACGGGCGACATCTCGGGAGCAGGCTCCGCGGCTGCCGCTTCGGTCGCCTCCTCGAGCGCTGCCCGGCCGTCGCCGGCAGGCACGGCGACCTCTTTGCGCCGCGCGAACTCGGGCTCGCGCTCCTTCCACATCGTCAGCAGCGGCGCTGCGATGAAGATCGACGAGTACGCACCGGATGCGATCCCAACGATGAGCGCGAAGGCGAAGTCCTTCAGCGTGTCGCCGCCGAAGAGGAGCAGCGACGCGACCGGCAGCAGCGTGATGAAGCTCGTGGCGAGCGAGCGGCGGATCGTCTCCCACAGCGAGACGTTCGCGATCGTCGCGAACGAGGCGCGCCGCATCAGCGGGATGTTCTCGCGGATGCGGTCGAAGATGATGATCGTGTCGTAGATCGAGTAACCGAGCACGGTCAGAACCGCCGCGACCGTGGCGTTCGACACCTCGCGCCCCGTGAGCGAGTAGACGCCGACGGTGATGACGATGTCGTGCAGGAGCGCAACGATCACGGGTAAGGCGAACTTGAACTCGAACCTGAACGCGATGTAGAGGACGATCAGGAAGAGCGAGATCAGGATCGCCTTGATCGCCGCGTCAGCGATCTGCCGCCCGAAGCTCGCGGAGACGTTCTTGACGCTCGGCGGCTGTGCGCCCAGCTGCTCTTGCAGATCCCGGGTCAGCGTCTCCTGGTTCGCCTGGGACAGTGACTTCGTGCGCAGCTGGAAGTTCGTGTACTTCCCGTCCACCTGCGAGCCGCGGCCCTGGATGACCGCGTCGCCCTGCCCGATCTGCCGGGCCTCCTGGCGCACGTCGTCGAGAGCGATGGGGCGGTTGGTCTTGAACGTGATTTGCGTTCCGCCCTTGAAGTCGATCCCGAGGTTGAGGCCCCTGACGCCGAGCGACACCACGCCGACGAGGATGATCACGCCCGAGATCGCGAACCAGAGGTAGCGGCGGCCCATGAAGTCGATCTGGAGCCACTTCGCCGTCTGCTGGCCCTGCGCGCCCATGAAGCTCGGGTTGTCGAACCAGCGGAAGCCTGCGAGCAGGCCCAGGAGCGCGCGCGTTGCCGCCACGGCCGTGATCAGCGAGATCGCCGTACCGATAATCAGCATCAGCGCGAACCCCTTCACGCCGGCCGTCGCGAGCGCGAAGAGCACGAACGCCGTGATCACGGTGACGACGTTCGCGTCGATGATCGTGTGGAAGCCCTTCGAGTACCCGGCCGCGATCGCGGCCCGCACGGACTTGCCGGCGCGCACCTCTTCCTTGATGCGTTCGAAGATGACGATGTTCGCGTCGGCTGCGACGCCGATCGTGAGGATCAGGCCGGCGAAGCCGGGGAGCGTGAGCGTGACGCCGAAGAGCAGGATCGCCGCATACAGGAAGGCCGCGTAGATGCCGAGGCCGATGACGGCGACTACGCCGAGGAAGCGATAGAAGACGAGCAGGAAGACGGCGACAAGCGCGAGGCCGATCAGCGCCGCGATCTTGGCTTCCTGTAGCGAATCCTTTCCGAGCGTCGCGGAGACATCCGTGCGTTCGATCGCCTCGAAGTTGACCGGCAGCGCACCCGTCTGAAGGACGAGCGCAAGATCCTTCGCCTCGCCGATCGAGTCGATCCCGGTGATCTGGGCGCTACCGCCGCTGATGCCGCCGGCGAGCGAGCGATCGTTGTAGTCGATCTGCGGGAAAGACTTGATCTCGCGGTCGAGCACGATCGCGAAGTGCTGCGGGGCGTTGCGGATCTTGCCGCGGTTCCATTCCTCGCGGGTGATGTCCTCGAACTTGTTCCCGCCCTTGTTCGTGAACTGCATGAGCACGATCGGCTGGCCGCCGTCGAAGTCCTGCCGCGTGCCGCTCAGCTTCAGGTCCTTGCCCGTCAGCTGCGGAACGCCCTCGACGCCGGCGAGCTTGGTGTTGGGATCGTGCTTGAACAGGTAGTAGTACGTCGTCCCGGGAGGCGGCGGCGGTATGACGTCGCTGCCCTGGCCCTCGCCCGGACATGCGGTCTCTTCGGAGCCGCAGCTGACGACGACCATCTTCTCGGGGACGGCGAGAATCCTCCAGCCCTTGGGCACCCGCTTCAACGGGCGCTGGAGCGAGCCCAGCAGCTTTTGCTTCGTGTCCTCCGGCCCCGCTCGCACCCGGTGTGCACGGTCGAAGAGGTAGAAGGACGAAGGCTCGCCCTTCTTGGCCTCGTTCTGGATGTCGATGAGCAGCTGGTAGAGGTTTGGCTGCTGGCGGACGCCGCCGTTCGAGCCCGTGGACGGTCCGGCGACGGACGTCTCGAGGTCGTAGAGCTCGAGCTGGGCGGTCTTGCCGATGATCTCGAAGGCGCGCTTCTGGTCGTGGACGCCGGCGAGCTCGATCACGATCTGGTCCGACCCCTGCTTCCGGATCTCGGGCTCTGCGACGCCGAGCTTGTCGATGCGGTTCCGCATGATCGAGACGGAACGGTCGAGGTCCTCGGAGCTCAGCTTGTGCCCCTTGGGCGGAACGGCCCTGAGGACGACCTCCAGACCGCCCTGGAGGTCGAGACCGAGGGTGATCTTCTTGTGGATCGGCGACCCGGGGACGGCAAGCGCAGCCACGGCCGCGAGGGCGAGGCAGATCAGGCCGACCAGGATGAGGTGAGGACGCCGGTTCGTCATGCGCGCTGGCCGTCCAGCTTAGCTTTCACCCGAGGAAATTTGCTGCCCCGTTTGGGCCTGTTCGAGCTCTTCTGCGGGCTCCTCGGCGGCCTCTTCGAGCTCTTTCTCGGGCTCTTCCTCGGGCTCTTCCTCGGGCTCCTCCTCCGGCATGACCGCGGCCACGGCGCGCTTGTCGAGGCGGACGCTCGTCCCGGGCGCGATCTCAACCTGGAGCTCCTCGTCGCGCACAGCCTCGACGGTCGCGTAGACGCCTCCGACGGTCAGAATCTCGTCGCCGACCTCGATCCGGTCGAGCATTGCCTGCTGCGCAACGTGGCGCCGGCGCTGCGGGCGGATGAGCAGCAGCCAGATGAAGGCGAGAAGCAGAACGAGCGGTATCAGATAGCCCACGAATCCTCCTTGGGCGCGGCGGCGAGCTGAGCGAGCGCCTCGTGCTTGAACGCGGCCAGCTCTCCCCGCTCGATCGCCGCGCGCGCACCCGCGGTCAAGTCGAGCACGAAGCGCAGATTATGCAGGCTCAGGAGCCTCAAGCCCAGGAGCTCTTGCTGGTTCACGAGGTGCCGGATGTACCCGCGTGAGAAGCCGCGCGCGCACGCTGGGCACGCGCAGGCCTCGTCGAGCGGCCGCGGGTCGCGCGCGACGCCGGCGTTCTTCAGGTTCAGCCGCCCGTGCCGCGTGATCGCGGTGCCGGTCCGGCCGAGGCGCGTCGGCAGAACGCAGTCGAACATGTCGATGCCTCGCTCGATCGTCTCGAGAATCCCCTCGGCGTCGCCGATCCCCATGAAGTACCGCGGCTTTTCTTCGGGCAGGAGCCGCGCCGCCCAGCCGGTCGTTTCGAACATCAGCTCGCGGTCCTCCCCCACGCTCAGCCCGCCGAGCGCATAACCGTCGAAGTCGAGCGCCGTGATCTCCTCGATCGAGCGGCGCCGCAGCTGGGGATCGGTCGCTCCCTGCGCGATGCCGAACAGCAGCTGGCCGGGCGCGCGAGGCGCTTCGCGCTGGCGCGCCGCCCACAGCGTGGTCATCCGCAAGGCATGCTCGAGCTCTGGCAGCGGTGCGATCGCCGGCGCGCAGACGTCGAGGCACATGGCGATGTCCGAGCCGAGCTTCGCCTGGACCTCGGCGGCGAGCTCGGGCGTAAGGCGCGCCGCGTCCCCGTCGTACACGGAGCGGAAGGTGACGCCGTCTTCGTCGATTCCGAGCAGGGTGTGGCGGAGCGAGAACACCTGGAACCCGCCCGAGTCGGTCAGGATCGGCCCGTCCCAGCCCATGAACTCGTGCAGCCCGCCGAGCTCGGCGATCACGTCGGGCGTCGGCCGGAAGAACAGGTGGTATGTGTTGCATAGGACAAGCTCCGCGCCGAGTTGCTCCAGCTCGACCGGATCGACGGCTTTCACCGTCGCCTTCGTCCCGACGGGCATGAACGCGGGCGTCCTTACCTCCCCGTGAGCGGTCTGGAGGACGCCAGCGCGGGCCGGGCCATCGGTCGCGGTCACGCGGAAGCTCATTTGACGAGCATCGCGTCACCGAACGAGTAGAAGCGGTAACGCTCCGCGGTCGCGATGCGGTAGAGCCGCCGCGTCTCCTCCACGCCGGCGAACGCCATGACCAGCGCGAGCAGCGTCGAGCGTGGCAGGTGGAAGTTGGTGAGCAGCGAGTCGACGCGCTTGAACTCGAAGCCGGGAGTGATGAACAGATCGGTGCGGCCGGAGAGCGGCGCGCCGCGAGCGAGCGACTCCAAGACCCGCACGGTCGTCGTCCCGACGGCGAGAACGTGGCGTGCAACACAAGCTCTTTTCCACGCTGCTGCTGAGACCTCGTAGCGCTCGCTGTGCATCCGGTGCTCGGCCAGGTCGTCGGCGGCGATCGGGCGGAACGTGTCGAGGCCGACGTGCAGCGTCACCCGCTCGACGTCGAGCCGGTCGAGCAGCTCCGGCGTGAAGTGCAGGCCCGCGGTGGGAGCGGCGGCGGAGCCCGCCTCCTCGGCGTAGACGGTTTGGTAGCGCTCGGGATCGTCGAGGCGTTCGGTGATGTACGGCGGGAGCGGCGCCTCGCCGGCGGGCTCGCCGTCGAGCCGCAAGCTCCATCGTCCTTCGCCGAGATGCTCGACGAGCTCGACAGGCCCGTAGCGCCTACCCGCCCGCAGCCGGCGGGTCGGCCGCGCGAGCCCCTCCCACAGGCCGTCGTCGCCCATCCGCTCGAGCAGCAGCACCTCGCCGCGCGGCCGCTCGATCGGAATCCGCGCGGGGAGCACCCGCGTGTCGTTGACGACAACGAGCGTGTCGGGCTCGAGCTCGTCCGGGAGCTCGAAAAAGCGCCGATGCCGAACGTCGCGCGTCTCGCGGTCGTAGACGAGCAGGCGAGACCGATCGCGCCGCGCGACCGGCCGTTGGGCGATCAGCTCCTGCGGGAGCTCATAGTCCAGCTCCGAGACCTTCACCGCACAGATGTAATCCTCGGCCGGCGCGGCGACCTGCGCGGCGCGCAGGCCGAGGCGACCTCAGAAGAAGAAGGCGCTCGTGGGGGAAACATGGTTTCCCCCACGCTAGCGAGGCGTAGGCGAGCGCGTTCACCGTCCGATGGACACGGTAGCGTCGCCCTCGATGAGCCCGGCGGCAATCGAGCAAGCGACTGAGCGGCTGCGGGCGCTGGCCGAGGGCAGGCCGGAGCCCGCCCGCGTGGAGGCCACGCTCGAGCGCGCTCGCACGGAGCTCGAAGCGCTCGCGCAGACGGCGGCCGAGCTCGAGGCGACGCTCCCGGTGAAGATCGAAGGCGCCGTCGAGGATGGTCTGCGCCAGCAGGTCCTGCCCGTGGCGCGGCACCTCGCCGAGATCCACGGGCTGATGAACCAGTCGATCCGGCGGCTGGAGCGGCTCGAGGGAGATCTCGCTGCCGAGCGGCACGCGCGCGTCGACGATCTCGCGCTCCTGATCGATCTGATCACCTCCGGTTGGAAGTCGGTCGACCAGCGGCTCGCGCGCTTCGAGGAGAACCTTGGGCGCGGCGAGGGCGCGATCGTCTACCGAATCGAAGAGCGCCGGACGGGATCCTGACGACGGCTTAGGCGGTCCTCGACCGCGAGGCCGATCAGCCCGACGGCGACCGCGAACCAGAGCGTCGCGAGCCGGATGAGGACGGTCGCGGCCGCGGCGCCGGCCTTCGGGACGTCGAGCGCGCGGAAGAGTGCTGTCATGCTCGTCTCCGCGACGCCGAGCCCGCCCGGCAGGAATGAGAGCGCACCCGCAAGGCTGCCGAGCGAGAACACGGCAACGGTCTCTCCGAGCGAAACGTCGAGATCGAGCCCGCGGACGCAGACGTAGGCGGCGAGGCACTCGAAGAACCAGGACACGGCCGACAGCAGCGTCATCGCCGTCAGCAAGCGCCAGCCCAGGAGCTCGACAGCGGCGGAGCGGGCCTCCCCGACGAGCGCCCACCGGTCGAGCAGCGGCGTCCGGATCGCCAGCGCGATCGCGACCGCGCCGGCCGTGGCGGCCACGAGGAGCGGCCAGCTCTCGAGCGCACCCGCGCCGCCGACCACGGCGAGCACGACGACGCCGGTCGCGTCGGAAACCCGTTCGGCTAGCACGACGGGGGCCGAGCGCCGCACCGGAACGTCGAACGAGCGCCGCAGGAGGCCGGACTTCAAGACCTCGCCGAGCTTGGCGGGCGAGATCGTCATCGAGAGCCCGGCAACGAAGATCGAGACGCTTCGACCAACCGGCAGCTCGATCCTCAGTCGCCGTAGGTAGAGCTCCCAGCGACCGAAGCGGACGGCGTAGTTCACCGCGGTCAGCGCGAGCGCCACCGGAAACAACTCCCAGCGGAAGGAGCCGAGCTCGTCCCAGAGCTTCCCGAAGTCCGCATAGACGCCGAGGCCAAGCGCGACCGCCGCGGCCAGGGCCGCCGCGAGAAGAAGGCCGCGCTTCAGGTGAGGACGAGGATCGTCGCCGCGGTGACGATCCAGCCTGCGACGGCGAGCAGGATGGGTACGTCCTTGAGCAGCACCTGCTCGGGCTCCTCGCCGAGATCGCGGCGGTGAATCAGGAGCAGGTAGCGGAAGATCCCGAACAGAACGAAGGGAATCGTCGCCATCAGCGCCTTCGAGTCGCGCGCGGTGAACGTGTACAGCGAGTACGCGATCACGGTCGATGCGGCGACCACCGACACCAGCTGATCGACGAGCTCGAGCGAGTATCCCTCGAGGACGGGCCGCCCCGGCGCTCGATCTGCGCCGACGAGCACGAGCTCGCCGCGCCGCTTCGCAAGGGCGAGGAAGAGTGCCAGCAGCGCCGTGCAATTGAGCAGCCACGGCGAGATGCGAACGTCGACCGCCTCTGCCCCGGCCGCGGCGCGCAGGACGAAGAGGCCGCTGATCGCCATGACGTCGATCAGGACTACATGCTTGAGGCCGAGGGAGTACGCAGCCTGCAGGACACCGTATGCGGCGAGGAACAGGACGGACCACGGGCCGAGCGGAATCACGAGCGCGAGCGCGATCGCGCTGAGAACGCCGGCGAGGACGAGGGCGCGCGTCGGCGACAGCTCGCCGCGCGCGATCGGACGGTCGCGCTTGACCGGGTGCCGCCGGTCTTCCTCGATGTCGCGCACGTCGTTGACGAGGTACGCCGCGCTGGAGAGAGCGCAGTACGCGACGAACGCCGTCACCGCCTCCACCCAGCGGCCTGCGTCGCCCAGCTCCGCCGCGAAGACGATCCCGGCGAACAGCAGGAGGTTCTTCGTCCACTGCCGGGGTCGGAGCGCCGAGAAAGCTGCCTGGACGGCGCTGCGCCGGGACGGGAGTGCGACGACCTCGCTTCGTTCGGGCAGGGAGCTCAAAGCCGTCCGTCCGATATTCCAGCCTGTCGACCGGTGATTGCAGACGGCTCCGTCGGCAGTACCAGCTCGAAGCGGCTTCCCCTGCCCGGGGCGCTTTCGAGCTCGATCCTGCCGCCGAGCGCCAGCGCGAGCTCGCTCGCAATCGCCAGACCGAGGCCGGTGCCGCCGCCGTCCCGGGACCAGAACGGCCGGAAGATCCGGTCGCGTTCCTGCGGCCCGATGCCGGGTCCCGAATCGTCGACTGCCACGCGGATCGTTCCGTCGACCTGCATGAGCTCGAGCTCGACCTTGCCACCGTCCGGCGTCCAGCGGAAGGCGTTCGTGAGCAAGTTCGAGATCACCTGGAGAACCCGGTCGCCGTCGGAGACGATCACCGGCTTCGCCGTCACGTTTCGCCGGTAGTCGATCTCGCGGCGCCGCGCTTCGCCTGAGAACGTCGAATACGCCCGGTCGATCAGCCGCTCCATGTCGACCTCCTCGCGAACGAGCGTGAAGCGGTGCGCGTCCAGCTTGGCGAGATCGAGGACGTCTCCGACGAGCCGCTCCAGGCGCTCGGTTTCGGCGGCGATCACGTCGAGCGACTCGGCGCGTGCTTCCTCGTCCTCGACCACCCCCTCGCGCAGCGCCTCCACATGCCCGCGGATTGCCGTCAGCGGCGTGCGCAGCTCGTGCGAGACCGTCATCAGGAAGTTCCGCTCGAGCTCGTCGGCATCGCGCAGCCGCGTCGTCATCTGCCGGAACCGATCGGCGAGGTCCCCGATCTCGCCGCCGCCCGGAACGTCCGGAACCTCGACGTCGTAGTGGCCGCGGGCGACCTGGTCGGTCGCGCGCGAGAGCGCCAGCACCGGACGCGTGATCCGGCGCGAGAGATACCACGCGAGGGCGCCGGCGATTGCGAGACCGCCGAGGAAGGCGAGTGCCAGCCGCTCGATCAGCTGGAGCCAGCGTTGGCGGAGCTCGTTCTTCGGCTTGGCGACGACGAGCGCACCCAGGACGGAGTCCCCCAGAGTCAGCGGCCGCGCTATGGCCAGGAACACACGGTTTTCCTTGGGCGGCGTGAACTCGAGCTCGAGCCCCTCGCTCTCGCTGAGCTTGTCGAAGTCGACCGTGCTCGGCGGAAGCTGGCGAAGGCCCGCGTTCTGGCCGGGGAACGGATCGATGCCGGGCGCAACGGGGACGTAGTACAGCCGATCACCCGTCGCCTTCTCCAGGCGCGCCGGAACGAAGAAGCGGGCGCGGCCCTCGACCTCCTTGCCCGCCTCCTGCGCGTACAGCTGTGCCAGGCCGTCGGCCTCGCGCCTGAGCTCGGTCAACGACTGGTCGCGCGCGTAGTTCTGAAACAACCGCACCGCGATCGCTGTGGCTATGAGCCCCGCGACCACCACCCCGACGAGGAAGAACGCCGTCAGTCGGAAGCGCAGCGACCGAAACATGTTGGAGAAGCTAGGCGTTCACGGCGTCGCGCGACGGCGCGACCTTGTAGCCGACCCCCCAGACGGTGACGATGGGCGACGCCTCTCCGAGCTTTCGCCTGAGCTGACGGACGTGCACGTCCACCGTCCGCGTGTCGCCGGCGAACGTGTAGCCCCAGACCCGCTCGAGCAGCTGGTCGCGCGTGAGCACGAGGCCGCGGTGGTCGAGGAGCTCCCAGAGCAGGTCGAACTCCTTCGGCGCCAGCTGGACCTCCTGATCGCCGACCTTCACTTCCCTGCGCCCGGCGTCGATCGTCAGGTCCCCATGTTGGATCTGCTTCGTCTCGGGCTCGCGTCGCTCAGGTGCGGCGCGCCGCAGGATCGACTTGACGCGGGCGATCAGCTCCCGGGGGTTGAACGGCTTCGTCAGGTAGTCGTCGGCGCCGACCTCTAGGCCGATGATCTTGTCGACGTCCTCGTCGCGCGCGGTCAGCATCAGGATCGGGACGTCGTGCTTCTCGCGGATCCGGCGACACACGTCGATGCCGTCGATGTCCGGGAGCATGAGGTCGAGGACGATCAGCGCGGGCTGCGACCGCTTGACCTCGTCCAGTGCGGCCTGCCCGCTGCCGACGGCGCGAACTCCGTAACCGGCGTTCTTCAGGTAGAGGGCGACGAACGAGGCGATCGAACTCTCGTCCTCGACCACCAGCACCGTTTGTGCCTGGGTCGCCATGTGCTCAGGATGCCAGAGGCTCCCGTCAGCTCCCGTCCAGAGACGGAGCTAGTGAAAAGGTGTCCGCCTTGTCCGGAAGCGACTTGTACGGCTCGCCGTTGAAGGAGTAGACGCCGTCCCGGATACCGAGGTCGGCGTTTCCGGAGCCGTCGAGCAGAACATTCCCCCGGCCGACGGCGGAAAGGAAGAGTCCCGGACCAACGATCTTCAGCCGGTACCCCTGACCAATCACTCGGAAGCGAATGCCGGTGCCGCTGCAAACGGTGGTGTTCTCGTCGATGTCTCTCGTCGTCTCGCAGCCCCAGAAGTCGATGCGCGTGTTGTCGGTTTCCACCCAGTCGTCGACCTTGATCGACCCTTTACCGAGCCGGCCGATCACGACGCCGTGCCGCAGGCCGAGCTGGACCAGCCCCCTGCCGTACCGCACGGAGAGCGTGCCGTCGTCGCTGGCGGCGTCGCCGGCGAAGGCGACCGCAGGCACGGCCAGGCCAAGCGTGACGCAGACAATGATGAGCGCGCGCCTCATCGGAAACGAAGTATCGGGACCGCAGTTGTGTCGCGAATGAGCGGATTGTAAGGGATACGTAAGTATCGATACCTACTGCGCTTCTCCGGCTACGAGCCGCCGACGCGGCGCAGAAACGCGTCCTCCGCCTCGTAGTCGAAGTCGTCCTTCATGATGTCCGCCGAGCGCGGCAGCACCTCGCGCCAGTCGCGGTCCTTGGTCGCATCGACGAGCCAAGCCACCGTCTCCGGCACGGCCTTCGCGTAGTGCGTGATCGGGCGGTACCCGAGCTCGAACTCCGCCTCCGTCATGTCCATCACGAACGGATGCGGAACCGACCACGGTGTCTCGCCGACGCCAGGCGTGCCTTCGACGAGAACCTCGACCCACTCGTAGTCGAGGACGACCGCGATCGTCCGCGCGATCTCCAGGACGTTGGGCGGGTCCGGATCGGCCGCATTCAAGACTCGGCGGCCGGGCCGCTCCGCGGCGAGCCAGATCAGCTCGGCAAGCGTGTGCACCGACACCGGGTTGAAGCGGCTCTTGCCGCGGTCGGCCAGGACGACGACCGGTCGCTTGTCGAGCGCCCGCTTGACGAAGTACCACTCGCGCGAGAAGACCGTCCGAGGGCCATAGATGGTTCCGGCGCGGAGGATCGTGGCCGGCAGATCACTCTGGCCGAGCAGCCTGCGCTCGATCTCGGCCTTCTTCGTCGCGTAGGTCTCGGGTGCCCCGCTCGCGGTCGGCTGCCGTTCCCTCACCGGCACCGGCAGTCGCGGCAGCTCTGGCGGCTCGAAGCCGCGACCCTCGGTGTCCACGTAGACGGCGCCGCTCGAGAGCACGACGGTCGAGCGGACGAGATCCCGAAGCGAAAGCAGTTGATCCGCGTGCTCCGGCTCGAAGGCGACGAAGTCGACGAGCACGTCGAACCCATCCGCGAGCGCAGCACGGAGCGAGTCGCCGTCCGTGCGGTCGACCTTGACGTGCCGCACGCCCTGCGGGAGCTCCTGCTCGCCGCGGCTGCCGACGACGACCTCCCAGCCGCGCTCGAGCAGCCGGGGCGCCAGGGCGTGACCGGTCTGGCCGGTGCCGCCGAGCAGAAATGCCTTCCGAGCCATCGCTCCCGACGATATCATCGAGATATCTCGATATCTCCGGACACTTACGCCCTGTTCGTTCGCCTGCCTCGCACGGCGGCGGAGAAGCTCGACCGAGCCGCGTTCGAGCTGAAGATGCCGAAGCGCGAGCTCGTGACCGAGCTCGTCGAGCGGCACCTCGGCGGCGACGTCGTCGTCGGCCGAGCGGTTCCCTCGCGTCAGCCGGACGTGCTGACGGCGGAGCAGCTCGCCGAGCTGCTGCAGGTCGACGCCAAGACGGTTCGCACGCTCGCCGCCCAGGGCGAGCTGCCGGGCCGCAGGCTCGGCCGCCACTGGCGCTTCTCGCGGGACGCCGTGCTCGAGTGGCTCGCCAGCCCCGAACGTAAAGGCGGTCAGGCGGGCTTCAGTAGTTGAAGAAGCCTTGGCCGGTCTTGCGGCCGAGCAGGCCCTTCTTCTGCATCTGAACGAGCCGCTCCGGCGGCGCCATCCGCTCCTCGCCCAGCTTCGCGTGCAGCGCCTCCGAGGCATGGACGTGGATGTCGATGCCGATCAGGTCGACCAGCTCGCACGGCCCCATCGGCCAGCCGGCGCCGTTCTTCATCGCCTTGTCCGTGTCTTCGGGAGCGACTCCCGCTTCGTCCAGCACGCGCACGCAGTCGTTCAGGAGCGGGATCAGGATCCGGTTGACGATGAAACCGGGCGTGTCGTTGCATCTGACCGGCTGCTTGCCGGCGCGCTCCGCCCAGTCGTAGGCGGTCTGTACGGCCTCGTCGGAGCTCTTCGCGGCACGGACGATCTCGACGAGCGGTAGCACGGGCGCGGGGTTGAAGAAGTGCATCCCGACGACGCGCTCCGGGTGTTCGGTTGCTTCTGCGATCTCCGAGACGGAAAGCGCGGACGTATTTGTCGCGAGCACCGCTTCCGGTCGCGTCACGCGGCCGAGCTCGGCGAAGACTTTCTTCTTCAGGTCGAGCTCCTCGAGCACGGCCTCGATCACGAGGTCGCACTCGGCCAGGTCGACCAGGTCGGTCGTGAGGCTGAGGCGCTGGAGCGCCGCGTCCTTCTCCTCCTGCGTCATCCGCTCCTTCTCGACGGCACGGCTCAGGTAGTGGTCGATCGTCGAGCGGCCGCGCTCGGCCAGCTCCTCGTTGACCTCGCGCCCGAGGGTCTCGAAGCCTGCCTGCACGCTGACCTGCGCGATGCCGGCTCCCATCGTCCCGAGCCCGACGACCCCGACCCGCCGCACCTCCACGGCGCGCGATCCTAAGGCGCCGCTTGCCGTGCCGCAATCAGGACGCGCGGCCTGAGTAGGGCGGCTTCTGCGCGAGCACCCACAGGAAGCGAACCTCCTCACCGTGCTCGATCTGCGGCACGATCTCGTCCTCGAGGAGCTCGAAGCTGGCGTCCTCGAGCCAATGCCTACTCGTCGACTCGCTCAGCCCCGCGAAATACATCGGCGCCCCGAGCCATCCTCCACGCACGGGTCGCGGTCCTCAGCTCGGGCGCCGAGGGATTCCCGCAACCGAGGTCGAGCACGTTTGATTTCGGGGGCAGGCGATCGTCGAAAGCGCGGACCCATCGGATCGCCGGCCACGTGGCGGCCTCCGGCTCGCGCTGCCAGGCAGCGTAAGTCTCTGCGATCGCGTCGTAGCCGCGCCGGACGATCTCCTTCGGATCGTCAGGCATCGAGCTGTTCGGCCTCGACGACGATGGCGGTGAGGCCGACGTCGGTTCGCGTCTCGTGCTCCTCGCCGGCGGGCCAGAAGACCGCCGTCCCAGCCGCGATCGGCTGCTTGGCGCCGTCGCCGCCGGTCGCCCACCCCTCCCCCTGCACGACCACGAACAGCTGATCGCTCGCCGCCGGATGCCGTGGCAAGAGGCCGCCCGGGCCAAGCCTGATGCAGACGACATGAGCCGACTCGCCAGCGGCCAGCGGGCTGACGTTCGCCGCAGGCCCGATCGGCTTCGCCGCCGCCGAGTCGAAGTCGAAGATCTTCAGGTCGCCGATCTTGTCACGGCGGCGGCCTCGACAAGCTCCTGCGCAGCCGAGAACTGCTCGGGCGTCAGCCGGATGTGCGAGTGCCGCCAAAGGCTCTGCGGGAAGATCCCCGCCTCTTCGACCGCCGGCGCGTCGTGCAGGTCCGTGACGACAGCGAGCGGGCGGATCGGGAACCGCCATTGCCAACGCGTGCGCGAGGGGTCGTTCTCGGGCTCCCCGACCACCTCGACCATGCCGAAGAGCGCCTGCCAGACCGCCGCATAGAGGATCGCGCGGTCGCCGCCCTGCACCGACGGCCGCTTCGAGGAGGAGTGGGCGCGGATCTGGTCGGCGACGACGCGCCGGTCCAAGGGCCGTTCGCCGCGGCCGCGGATGAGGAGCCAGTAGGTCAGAGCCGCTCGATAACGCCGGCGATCGCCTGACCGAAGCCGATGCACATCGTGGCGAGCCCGTAGCGGGCGTTCCGGCGCTCGAGCTCGTTGATCAGGGTCGCGGTGATCCGCGCCCCCGTCGCGCCGAGTGGATGACCAAGCGAGATGCCGCCGCCGTTCGGGTTGATGTCGTCGAAGCGGCCGTCTTGCCGAGCATCGCGGGCGAACTGGAGAACCACCGACGCGAACGCCTCGTTCACCTCGATCACGGAGATGTCGTCCCACCCAAGGCCCGCCTTCGCGAGCGCCCTCTCGCACGCCTGCGGGTTGCCGTGCAGCATCCGGTGCGGATCGACCCCAGAGAGGCCGAAGCCGACGAAGCGCGCCCGAGGCTCCAGCTCGAGCCGCGCCGCCGCATCCTCGCTCGCGATCAGGACCGCGGCTGCACCGTCGCAGATCTGGCTGGAGTTCCCAGCGGTCACCTTCCCGTC
>JBKPFU010000043.1:0-26979 GCA_046728975.1 Actinomycetota bacterium
CGCGATCGCGACGCGGCCGCCCGCGGTTAGGACGCGGTGGGCCTCGGCGAAGGCCCGCGGCCGGTCGATCAGGTGGATGACCAGCTGGTAGACGACCCGGTCGAACCAACCGTCCTTGAACGGCAGGTCCTCCGCGCTCCCCTGCTTGAGCCCGACGCCGGATGGGACGCGCGTCCGCGCGACGTCGAGCATCTCCGGCGAGGGATCGATTGCCCAGACGCGCGCATGTTCGGCCAGAGCCGCCGCGACGCGACCGGTCCCACAGCCGACGTCGAGCACGCGTTGTCCGCGAAGGTCGGCTTCGTGGACCAGCATCCGAACGACCTCGTGCCAGTTCTCGTCGGCCGGCCGCAGCTCGTCGTAACGCGCGGCCTTATGGCCGAAGTCCACCATCGCCGGTTCCTCCCGACCGATCATTTCAGACGCACGCGCGGGCAAAGCCCGCGCGTACTGACGGCGGCAGCGCAAAGCGCTGCCTTGCGGCCGAAGTCCACCATCGCCGGTTCCTCTCGACCGGTCATTTCAGACGCACGGCCGAAGTCGACGGCCTCAGGCGTCAGAAACCAGCTCGTCCGGGTCGGTCATCGCCTCGATGGCGTGCTGCGCCGCCTCGAGCGACGACTCGGGGACGAGCACCTTCTGCGGCACGTCGTCCGTCGCCCGCGGGTGCTGCTCGACGGCGGTCTCGAGCGACGCTTCGATGCCGGCCGCGCGCAGGATCCCTTGGATCTCTTCTGCCTCTGCCACGTCCTCGGCAAGCGCGACCTGTACCAGACGCGTCATGGAACGACCTCCGTCTCCGCCTCGACCACCTCTTCGCGCTCGCGCTCCGGCAAGGCCCCGCCCTTTAGCAGGCGAGGCGAGCCCCGCTCGGGGAACGGCACGTCGATCACGTCGAAGTCCCTCGGCACCACCGTGTCGGGGAAGATCGTACGCGCCTCGCGGGCGACCTCGGGGCCGAAGTAGCGGTTCGAGAGGTGCGTCAGAGCGAGCAGCGACACTCCGGCGTCGCGCGCGACCTCGGCTGCCTCAAGCGCCGTCGAGTGCAGCGTCTCGCGCGCACGCTCGCGCTCCTCGTCGAGGAAGGTCGCCTCGTGCACGAGAACCTCGGCCTCGCGCGCTGCTTCGAGAACCGATGCGCCGGGCGCAGTATCGCCGGCCAGCGTGATCTTCCTCCCGGCACGAGCCGGCCCGAGCACAGCGTCGGGCGTCACGACCGTCCCCTCGTCCAGCTCGACCGATTCGCCTCGTTGCAGCAGGCCACGCGCGGGAACGGGAACGCCGAGCGTGTCGGCGGCAGCGACGTCGAAGCGGCCCGGACGCGGGTGCTCTATGAGCGAATAGCCGACCGCGGACACGCCGTGGGCGACCGGAAAGGTGACGAGGTCGTAGTCGCCGCGCTCGATTACGTCGCCCGGCCGAACCTCGACCAGGTCGAGGCCATAGGTGAGGCGGCCGAAGATGCGCCTCAGGGCGCCGAAGAGATCGACGAGGCCGGGCGGCCCATAGACGGTGATCGGTAGCTCACGCCCGCGCAGCGCGAAGGTCTTCAGCATCCCGGGCAGACCGAGGTAATGGTCGGCGTGATAGTGCGTGAGGAAGACCTCGCGCAGCTCGATCAAGCCGACGGCCGAGCGCAGCATCTGGCGCTGCGTCCCCTCTGCGCAGTCGAACAGCAGGCGCTCTCCGCCGCGTCGCACGAGCAGCGCCGACGGCGCGCGTCGCGACGTCGGCACCGACCCCGACGTGCCGAAGAAGACGATGTCGAGATCCACGGCTCGATTGTAGGGTTGCCCCGGTTTGGCAGATTCAGGTCGCGTCCGGGAGCTTCTACGCCGAGAGCTCGACGCCGCTGAGTACGACGAGATCCGCGAGCTGTGGAAGCGCCACTCGATCGCCGAGGAGAAGCGCGATCTCCCCGGCCTGATCTCGACCCTCACCGAAGATTGCGTCTACGAGCTGGTCCCGACCGGCCGCCGCTGGGAGGGTCACGAGGGCGCGACGCGCTTCTACACGGAGCTTCTGGCGGCCTTTCCGGACATCGACTTCCAGCTGAGCGACATCGTGATCGGGCCCCAAGGCGTCTGCGAGGAGGCCGACGTCACCGGCACGCACGAGGGGCAATGGCTCGACGTTCCGCCCAGCGGCCGCCCGCTCTCGTTTCAGGTCGTGATCTTCTTCCCCTGGGACCGCGAGAAACGTCTCTTCCGCGGCGAGAAGGTGTACGTGGAGGGATTACGGCAGAATGAGTTTCTGCCCCGGGCGGAGGACTGAGCTCTCGAGCCCGTTTCGCTGCTTCACGTTCCAGATCGCACCACGCGGATCGCCGCCGTAGTTCGTCGCAACGATCGACCACAGCGTGTCGTAGGGCTTGACGGTGTAGACGCGTGCCTTCCCCGCGCCGCCGGACGGATGCGCCGCGATCGCCCAGACGACCACTGCCGCGAATGCCGTTGCGAGGAGCTTGACGAACATACGTTCGCCATCATAGTGCGAACACGTGTTCGTGTCAAGGAAGCTCGAGCAGTCGCGGCTGAATTCGGTCGACGGCGACGTCGAGCACGATCATGGCGTGCTTCGGCGCCCGGCGCCGCTCGGTCGGGCTGCCGGGGTTGAGGATCCAGACGTCGTCGTGCTGTGAGACCTCGGGGATGTGCGTGTGCCCGTAGATCACCGCTGAGCAGCCTCGAAACGCGCCGATCAACCGCGCGTCGCGCCCCGCCCGCGGGCCCGCGATGTGAACCATCCCTATCTGCGCCTCCTCGACCTCGACCACGCGCCGCTCGGGTAGCGCCGCCGTCAGCGGCGCCTCGTCCATGTTCCCGTGGACGGCCTCGACGGGGCCGAGCTCCTCGAGCTCTGCCAGCACGCTCGCGGCGACGAAATCACCCCCGTGCAGGATCAGGTCGGCGGACTCGAGCTCGCGGAGGCAAGCGTCCGGAAGCCGTCGCGCGCCGCGCGGCAAGTGCGTATCGGAGACCACGGCGACGCGCGTCAGCCCGCGCCGTTCAGGAACTTGCCGTTCTGGTAGACGAGCTCCCCGTCGGCGTAGACCTCGCTGCCCGAGCGCAGGTCGCAGATCATGTCCCAATGGAGGGCCGAGCGGTTCAGGCTGCCGGTCTCGGGATACGCGGTGCCGAGGGCGACGTGCACCGTTCCGCCGATCTTCTCGTCGAAGAGGATGTTGCGCGTGAAGAGCGGGACGGCGTCGTTCAGCCCGAACGCGAACTCGCCGACGCGGTTCGCCCCCTCGTCCATGCCGATCATCTCCTGGAGGAAGTCCTGTCCGCGCGCCGCAGTCGCTTCGACCACCTCGCCGCCGGCGAACCGGAGGCGGACATCGTTCACCTCGCGCCCCTGGAACACGGCGGGGTAGGTGAAGCGGATCTCTCCCTCGACGCTCGTTTCGACCGGGCCCGTGAACACCTCCCCGTCGGGGAAGTTCTCCTGACCCTTGGCCGCGATCCAGGTGCGACCGGCGACGCCGACGGTCAAGTCGGTCCCGTCCGCGACGACCCGTAGCTCCTTCTTCTCGCTGAGGAATACCGCGACACCCTGCAGGCGCTCGGCGAACGCCTTCCAGCGCGGGGCCGGGTCGTCCTCGTCGAGGAAGCACGCCTTGTAGACGAACTCCTCGTAGTCCGCGAGCGACATCTCCGCGTCCTGGGCGAGCGCGTTCGTCGGGTAGACGGTGAGGACCCAGCGCAGCTCGCCCCTCGAAGCGCGCTCCAGGTAGCGGTTCCGTAGCCGTTCGTTCGCGCGGTGGTGGCGCGCCTCGCGTGCCGGATCGACCGTCGCAAGGCTCTTCGTGTTCCAGGGGGCTCCCACGACGATTCGCACATCGGCCTGCTCGATGTCGGCCTCGCGGGTCGGGTTCACCCAATCGAGCTGATAGTCCTGGGCCTCGAGCATCAGGTTCTCCGCGAGGCCCTCGACGGCGATGCGCGGGATCGGATAGCCGCCCGCGTGTAGGACTGAGCGATAAATCTCGCGGACGAGTGGCTCGGCCAGCGTCGACGACTCGATCGTCACCATGTCTCCCTCTTTGACGCGCGTCGAATAGCCGACGAGCACGTCGGCCAACCGCGTGTGGCGGCTGTCAGACACCGCTCTCCACCGCGGCCTCCGACTGTGCGTCCGGCGCGCGCAGAAACTGGCCGGCACGCCAGATCAGCTCACCGTCGGCGTAGACCTCCCCATCGGCCCGCAGGTCGCAGATCAAGTCGAGGTGCAGGGCGGAGCGGTTCACCCCGCCGAGCTCCTCGAAGCCCATGCCCAGCGCGACGTGCATCGTCCCGCCGATCTTCTCGTCGAAGAGGATGTTGTTCGTGAAGCGGTCAATCTCGTAGTTGAGGCCGAAGGCCACCTCGCCGGCAAACGGTGCGCCTGCGTCGAGGTCGAGCAGCGCGCGGAGGTAGTCGCCGCCGGTCGATGCCTTGGCTTCCACCACTCGGCCTCCGGCGAATCGAAGCCGGATATCGGTGATCTCGCGCCCCTTGAAGGTCGCCGGGAAGGCGAAGCGGATCGTGCCCTCGGTCGCATCCTCGACAGGGCTGGTGAAGACCTCGCCGTCCGGCATGTTCTGGCCGCCGTCGCCGGCCCGCCACGAGCGGCCGCCGACGGTCAGCCTCAGGTCGGTGTCCTCCCCGACGATGTGCAGCTCGCGGGCTTGCTCGAGCGCCCGGGCCCGATCCTCCAACGCGGCCGCGAAGGCCTTCCAGTACGGCACCGGGTCCGTGCCGTCGTGAACGTGGCAGGCCCGGAAAACGAAGTCCTCGTACTCGTGCAGCGACATCTGGGCGTCCTGGGCGTGTGCGTGGCTGGGCGCGAGCGTCCCGCACCAGCTCATCTCTCCCTGCTCGATCCGGTCCCGGCGACGCATCGCGAGCTTCCGTTCCGCTGCGAGCAGCCGCTGCTGGCGTTCGGTGTCCAGCCGCGTGAGCGCGCGCGTGTTCGACTCCGACCAGATCGTCACGACGGCGTCCAGCCGCTCGATTTCGTCCCAGTCGATGGGCGAGATGAATTCAAGCTGCGCCTCGGAGGCCTCGACGATCTTCAGCTCCTCGATTCCCTCCAGCTGGACGTTCGCGTACGCGTGGGCTCCGGCCCGGAGCGCCGAGCGATGCAGGGCGGCGATGAGCGGAGTCGCGACCGGGGAACCGTCGATCCGCACCACCTGCCGCTCGCGGAGGCCGAGCGAGTACCCGACGATCAGCTCGGCGAGCCGCTCGACGCGCGGGTCCATCGGTTCAGGAGGGTTTGGCGAAACAGCGTCTGTGCCGCCGGGCTGCGCTGCTCGTCCCGATACTGCGTCCTCGGTCGCGTCCGTACGGTTCAAGTACGAACGCTCCCTGCGTCCTTGTCTCGGAACCGAGCATCACACCCCGGCCGACGAGCACCGTTCCGCCAAACCCTCCTAGCGCCTCTTCTTGGGCTTCGGCGCGCGCCCGACGACCTTGAAGGCCCGGCCGATGTAGACGTTCGCCCGCTCGGGGTTCATGGACGCCGAGAGGCGAACGCCGTAGACGTAGTAGCCGGGCTTCACTCTGCGGGCCGGCAGCCGAACGACCCGGCCGAAGTAGGCCTTGATCTTCCCGGTGCCCACTACGGCCGGTTTCGATCGAGGGTTCGCGAGCGCGGCCGCAACGACGCGGCGCGCCCGTGCGCTCAGGCGCCCGCCGGCGATGCGGAAGACCCCGGCGCGGTAGAGCGCCTCCTCCTCGGCGTTGGCGCGGAACGCCCACACCTTGTTCCTCGCCTTCAGCGGCCGCTTGTACCGGTTCAGCTGCACGGCTGCACGCAGGACGGTGGTGAGGTGACGCCAAGCGATCGGGGTTCCGGCGCAGTTCCCGCCGGTTTGCGCGATCGCGTTCTTCACCTCGTCGTATGCGGGCCGCTTCGTCTTGTCAGCCCTGAGCAGACCGCTTTGCCAGCGGTCGAGGTCGGTCTCGTCGATCAAGTGGAAGAAGCTGAGCGTCCGCACGCCGGGATCGCAAACGACCATCCGCACGACGGCGCCGTAGTAGCGCGCCTGCGTCCCCTCGTCGATCAGGACCGCGTTCTCCCGGCCGTGGTAGAGCGACTGCAGGTTCTGGGAGATCCCGACCTGCCAGCCGGTCTCGTCGAGGATGAGCCTCAAGGTCCCGCGGGCGACGCGGGGCTCGGCGAACACGGGCTGAGCGGTCGTGTGGAAGGCATCCCAGATCGCCTGCTTGATCCGGTCGAGGTTGGGGATGCCGGCGTTCGGCCACGTGTAGCCCACCGCCGGCGCCTCGTTGTTCTGCCGCGGATAGGGATGGAACGCGAGCTCGTCCATGATCGGCCTCGTGCGTCTGCTCCGCTTGTACGCGTCGCCCATCGCCTTGATGAAGCGGACGGGCGACGTCGAGACGTTGCTGGGTGCGCGCGGGTTGTCGTTCCCGCGCGGCGAGAGTCCGAGCCCGATCACGTTGATGTTCGGGTCGACGGCCTTGAGCGCGTCGTAGGCGCGTGCGAGCACGCCTTCGTACGCGGCGCCGGAGACGTTGGCGCCGCGCGCATCGAACTGCGGCTGGAGGAAACGCGGCTGGTTGGGCTCGTTGCCGATCACGAAGTCCTTCACCTGCGGGTACGTCCGTGCGAGCTGGGCGACGAAGGCGGCGTACTGCGCCGGTGCCGCGGGAGAGCCCGTCAGGTCGCGCGCGCGGACCGTCGTGACGGCGAAGATCACCTTCACGCCGGAGATCGCGGCCTGCGGCAGCCAGTAGTCGAGCGTCGCCTTGTTTCGGATCCGCGTCGGGTCGGCCGCGTCCCAGGCGATGCCGACGCGGTTCTCGGAGAGCCCCGCACCGGTCATGGTCGAGAAGAACCAGGATGCGTCGCCGGTGCCTGCATCGTCGGTCACACCGAAGGTCACTGCTCCCCCGGCTCCGGCGCACAGCGCGAGCGCCGACACGGCGCAAGCCACGAACATCGCGATCCTGGTCATCGTCTCCCTTCCTCGGCGTCGTAGGTTCTCATGCCCCGCGGACGCGCGCAATCGGACAACCGGCCTACCGTTCGACGTGTTGAGGCCTACTCCTCAGCCCCAGCTCCGCGATGACGGCATCGACGAGCTTACCCGCGCCGAAGCGGACCGGGTCGTCGGCCGGCAGGCCCGTCTCCTCCTCCGCCGCGTCCACAGCCTCGCGGGCATTCTCCTCGTCGAGGTCGCGGGTGTTGAGCGCGACGCAGACGACGCGCGCAGGCCGCACCGGCAGCGAGATCCGCTCGTGGAGCTCGACCAGCTCGCGCAGGGGCGGGATCGGATGGCCCTCGGCGCCCTCGATCTCTGTGCTGCCTGCGAGGTGGCAGAGGACGTACGCGTGCGGCACGGCGCCGTGGATCAGGCCGAGCGTGACGCCCGAGTACATCGGGTGAACGAGCGACCCCTGGCCCTCCACGATCAGCAGCTCGCCCCCGCGCCGAGCCCCCTCGACCACGAGCCGCTCCGCAGCCCCCGCGAGGAAGTCGGCCTTGACCGCGTCGACCGCAATCCCCCACCCCGCGATCGCGATCCCCGTCTGCCCGGTAGGAACGAACACCGACTTCAGCCCGCGGCGCCGCGCCTCGCGGTCGAGCTCGACGGCAACCGTCTTCTTCCCGATCGCGCAGTCGGAGCCGACGGTCAGGACAATCTTGGCGTTCGCGCGCAGGTTCTCGCCAGTCGGCACGCTCAGCTCCTCGGGCGCCTTGCGCAGGTCGCGAAGCTCGACCCCGTGCCGCGCCGCGAGCGCGGTCATCTCGGTGTCTTCGCTCAGCAGCTCGTGCAGCCCGTTCTCGATGTCGAGCCCCGCAGTGATGCACGTCTTGAGCAGCTCCCGCCACTCCGGCGGAAACCGCCCTCCCTGCGTCGCCACCCCGACGATCGCTGTCGTCGGGGTGAACGGGAGCGCCTCCTCGACCGTGCCCACGATCGGGATGCCGTCGTAGGTTTCGCCCGCGTGCGTGGAGTCGACGATCGCGACCGTCGGCGCCTCCGCATACGCGATCACGCCGCGCGCGGTCTTGCCGTAGTGCGGATCGTCCGAGCGGCCCTCAGCGAGGACTAGGTACCGCTTCCGTGACTCCAAGTCCTGGTGCGTCGGCCGGGAGCTGAACGCCATCCTGGAACTCGACCCCTGGCCAGGGGTCCTCGGCAAGCAGCAGGTTCCCGTCGAGGTCGACGTGGTCGCACAGCGACGCAACCTGGCAGCCCGCGGCGATGCCGAGGCCCGACTCGATCATGCACCCGAGCATGACCCCGAGCCCGAGCGCCCGGGCCGCGTTCATCATCCGCAGGGCCTCGCGGATGCCTCCCGACTTCGCCAGCTTGATGTTCACGCCGTGCGCCCGCTCTGCGCAGGCCGCGACGTCGGCGAGCGTGTGGCAATCCTCGTCGAGGTAGATGGGGAGCGGCGAGCGCGTCTTCAGCACAAGACCGTCCGGATCGCCCGCCGGGAGGGGCTGCTCGACGTACTGGACACCGAGTTCCGCAAGTTGCGGCACGGCGTCCAGCGCCTCCTCCAATGACCAGTACTCGTTGACGTCGACCTGGAGCGGCACGTCGCTGACCGCGCGGACGGCCCGCACGCGCTCGACGTCGAGGCCGTCACGTCCGCCGAGTTTCAGCTTCAGCCGCCGGAACCGTCCGGCCACGCGCTCGGCACGGCGCGCCATGTCGTCCGGATCGCCGAGCCAGACCGTCCACGACGTCGGGGGGCCCTGACGGCGCAGCCCGAGCAGACGCCAGACGGGAAGCCCGGTCAGCTTTCCCTGGAGGTCGTGCAGAGCCGCGTCCAGCGCGGCGCGCGCGGCGAATTCCCGCCGCGGCAGCCGCTCCTCGATCTCGTCGAGGGAGAACGGGTCGTCGCCGAGGAGATCGCCGCACTCCTCGAGGTACGCCTGGGCCGACTCCGCCGTCTCGTCGTAACGATCGCTGGGCGCCGCCTCGCCGTGACCCGTCTGCCCCCGGTGGCGGACCTCGACAAAAACGACCTCGGCCTCGTCGTCCGAGCTGCGCGAGATCACGAACGTCTCCGCAAGCCGCAATGTCGCGATCCCGGCTTCGAGCTCCACGCGACTAGCCTATCGACGCTCTGATATTGCGATCGCTATGAAAGCCACCTACCCTTCGACGTCCACCAGGGGTCTAACTCAGGGAGGGAGAAAAGAGGATGCATCGCATCATTCGCCGCAGGCACGTCCTGACCGCGCTCTCGCGTCGGTCCTGGCCGTGCCTGTGCTGTTCGTCTCGCCGGCCTCGGCCCACTCGGCCGCAGTCGGCTACTCCTACTGCGCGGGCTCGACGTCCTTCGGGGATCTGTTCAGCCCACAGGCAGCCGATCTCGCCCGCGGCGGTGATCAGGCGCGCGAGCCGGGGCTCAACGTGACGGTGGAAGCGGCGCCGGCGATGCCGGGAAGCAACAGTCTCTTCGCCGCCACGATCCCCGTGTACTTCCACATCATCACGCCGGGGACGGAGTGATCGGAAACGTGTCCGACGCGAAGGTTGCCGAGCAGATCACCGTTCTCAACGACGGCTTCGACGGCTCGCTGGGCGGGGTCGACACGGGCTTCCGTTTCCAGCTCGCCGGAATCACCCGCACCACCAACGCCCACTGGTTCGACATCAAGCCGGGCGGCGAGGACGAGTACAAGATGAAGCGGACGCTCCGCCAAGGCGGCGCGAACGCGCTCAACATCTACTCGAACACCGCCGGCGCGTACCTCGGCTGGGCGTACTTCCCGAAGGGCTACGCGGGCCGGCCGTGGGTCGACGGCATCGTGGTCGACTGGGAGTCGCTGCCGCACGTGTCGAGCACGTACGCCGGGCGGTTCGATCTCGGATACACCGTCACCCACGAGACCGGACACTGGCTCGGCCTTTACCACACGTTCCAGGGCGGCTGTAACGCCAAAGGCGACTATGTCGACGACACGCCGTTCGAGCTGACGCCGACGAGCCGATGTCCCGCGGGCAAGGACACCTGCCCGAACCCGGGGCTCGATCCGATTCACAACTTCATGGACTACTCGGACGACCCCTGCTACACGCAGTTCACCGCCGGCCAGGCCGAGCGGATGCAGGACCAGTACCTGCTCTACCGCGCGAACGGCTAGCTCTGGGTGGCCACTGGGGGAACCTCCCGGTTCCCCCAGAACCCCCTCCACCCGTCCGCTTCGCGGACAGGCGGCTTCGCCGCCGGGCCGGAACTTCCGGCCCCTTCTCGTTCGTTTGCAAATGCTGTAGGCGTGAAGCCGCTGGCGATCTACCTGCGGAGCCTGAATCCCCAGCTCCCGCGCCCGGTCTGGCTCGTCCAGGCCGGCGGCGTCGTCAATTCGCTGGGGAACGGCGTCGTCTTTCCGTTCATCGTCATCTACCTCCACAACGTCCGCGGGATCTCCTTCGCGCTCGCGGGCCTCGCGTTGTCCGCCGGCGCCGTCGCCGGCCTGGCCGCCGGCTTCGGTGCCGGGCCGCTCGTCGATCGGATCGGCGGCCGGAACACGCTGCTGCTCGGCCTCGCACTCCAGGCGGCGGCGTTCGTCTCGTTTCCCCTGATCCGCGAGGCCTGGCACGCCTTTCTGCTGCTCGCGATCGAGGGCGCCGGCACCGCGTGCTTCTGGCCGGGCCAGTCGACGATGCTCTCGCGGCTTACCCCGCCGGAGCAGCGACATTCGAGCTTCGCGCTGCAGCGGATCAGCATGAACCTCGGCCTGGGGCTCGGCGGTCTCGTCGGCGGACTGATCGCGACGACCGCCCACCCGAGCAGTTTCACCACCCTGTTCCTCCTCGATGCGGCAACGTTTCTCGTCTTCATCGTCGTGCTCTCGACCGTGCGCGAGCCTGCGGTGGAGGACGAGCACCGGGAAGAAGAGCGCGGCGGCTACGGGCCGGTGCTGCGCGACCGCAATTTCATGAGCCTTGTCGCGCTCAACGTGGTCTTCGTCGCGGTCGGCTACGAGCTCTTTGCCCTGTTGCCGGCGTTCGCGAAGAACGAGGCCGATGTGAGCGAGCGATGGGTCGGGATGATGTGGCTCGCGAACACGGTCCTGATCGTGCTGATCCAGCTGCCCGTGTCCAAGGCGCTCGAGGGCAAGAGAAGGATGGCGGCGCTCGCCCTCATGTGCGTGCTCTGGGCGATCGCAGGCCTCGTCATCCTCGTCGGCGGCGTCTTCCTGACGGCCACGGCGGCCGCGCTCGTCTTCGTCGCCGCCACCGTCATCTTCGGCGTCGGCGAGACGCTCCAGGGCCCAACACAGGCGCCGCTCGTGGCGGATCTCGCGCCTGACCGGCTGCGCGGCCGCTACTTCGCGCTGGGCAGCATGTCCTGGAGCGCGGGCAGCATCGTCGGGCCGGCGATCGGCGGTCCCCTGCTGGGCTGGGAGCCGCTTGCCGTCTGGCCGATCTCGGCCGCCGTCTGCGTCCTCGCGGCCGCGGCGTGCCTCGCGCTCGAGCGGCGGCTCCCGCCGGACGTCCGTCGCACGCCGGTCGGCCGGGCGCCCGAGGCGGAGCCGATCCCGCTCGCTGAGCCCGCGTCCGTCTAAGAGCTCGTTTCAGAATGGGGCCTCGCCGTCCGGGGTGCGATGGGCGGCGCGAGAAAAGCACGAACCGCCTAGGTGAGTTCGTTACGTCAAGTAAGGAGCCGTAGGGCTGCGACTGAGGACGCAGCCTCGCGCCGTTTCCAGCGCGGCCCGGCGGCACAGCGCTTCATTTTGAAGCGAGCTCTAAGGCTAGACTGGACGTTCCGCGCCTGTAGCTCAGGGGATAGAGCGCGCGCCTCCGGAGCGCGAGGTCGCAGGTTCGATTCCTGCCAGGCGCATGACCCGCACCGTTGAGCGGAATCGGGGGAGGCTTGGCGGGAACGATTAACCTTTCGGCCTCTCGCTCGTTCGGACAGAGGCTTCCGCCTGGTCGCACCCAGAGGCGACTGCGTTTTTACGCCACTCCTCCGCTTCTTGCCCGTGAGGCCCGAATCGTTGAACCGAATGTGCCTCCTGTGATTAGGTTGGCGCGAACTGGCACGCGTCCCAGGGAAGGAGCAACGATGACAACACAGGCCTACTCGGGCCTCAACCGACCCGGCTGGCTCACTTTCGCTGCGGTCGTCATGTTCGCGGTTGGCTGTCTCCGCGCCATTTCGGCGATCTACTATTTCGCCGACAGCGCGAGGGTCGCCAACGTGAGCGCCGGAGCCTTCGGCGACAACCTCTTCCTCTGGGGCTTGTGGGACGCCCTTATCGCGGTCCTGGCCATTTGGGCCGGCTACTCGCTCCTCAGCGGGAACACGTTCGGCCGCGTCATCGGCTACGCGTGGGCGATTGTGGTCATTGTCCAGAGCTTCCTTCTGCTTGAGTACGCGCCCTGGTTCGGCTTCGGGACGCTGATCCTCGCGACGCTCGTGATCTACGCCCTGTCGACCACGTCCGGCTGGAGGGAAACTCCCGCCTAAGCGAAGTCGGACGATGGCCGCCGCCACCGCCGCCTCCCCCACCGCAATAAAGCGTCGACCTCCCAGGGTCATGCCTTAAACGACGGCTGGAAGCCTGGAATGCGCTTCGTTCTCTCTCGACCGTCCGCGGTTCCCGTCCTAGCGTCCCGTTCGCATATGGCGAATCGAGGCCGCTCACGCGCGTCTTGCGCCGCTTGACACCCAGGGGGCGTTAGCTTGCTCGCGCAGACCGTCGGCGTGGCCTCCTCCTAGCCCCTGTCCATGTGCTCGGAGAGCTCCACCGCCTCGCTTGCCTTCTGAGGTGCGCGACTCTCGGCCGAGTTGCCGGGAGTGGCCGTCGGCTAGGAACCACCCCCTGGCGGGAACTTTCCGCAGGTTCGATTCCTGCCAGCCGCACTTTCCTTTCCGGGTTACGGGGCGTTACGCTCCGCCGCGCGTGTCGGCCGTCGGCTCGTTCCTGCGCCAGCTGGTCCCGCAGCTCTCCCGTGCCGTCTGGGCGCTCGAGGCGGGCGGCCTCGCCAATTCCTTGGGCAACGGCATCGTCCTGCCGTTCACGATCATCTACCTGCACAACGTCCGCGGCTTCGGGCTCGGGACGGCGGGCTTGGTCGTTGCCGTCCTCGGTGCCGTGGGCCTGGCCACGGGACCGCTCTCGGGCCGGCTGGTCGACCGAGTCGGAGCCCGCCTCACTCTCATGTGCGCCCTCGCGCTCTCGGCGATCGGCTACGGCTGCTTCCCGCTCGTGCGCGAGCCCTGGCAGGCGTTCGTCCTTGCTGCTGTGGTCGGCGCGGGGAACGGCGGCTTCGCGCCGAGCCACTCCACCCTGCTCGCGGCGCTCACCTCCCGCGAGCAGCGGAATGCGGCGTACGCGCTCCAGCGCGTCACGGACAACCTCGGCTTCGGCCTCGGCGGGCTCGTCGGCGGCCTGATCGCGACCACGTCCGTCCCCTCGAGTTTCACGCTGCTGTTCCTGCTCGACGCGGGCACGTTCGTCGCCTTCATCGTCCTGCTCGCGTTCGTGCGCGGGCCGCACGCCGCCGCGGCGCCGCCGCTCGCCGGCAGCTACGGGCAGGTCGTGCGGGACCGGCCGTTCGTGGCGCTCCTGGCCGTGATTGCAATCTTCGTCGCTTGCGCCTACGCCCAGCTGACGGCGCTTCTGCCGCCGTTCGCGAAGGATGACGCGGGCGTCTCCGAGGCGGGCATCGGGCTGATCTTCTTCGTCAACACGCTCGTTGTCGTGCTCGTGCAGATGCCCGTCGCGCGGATCCTGGAAGGACGCCGCCGGATGCGGGCGCTCGGTCTCGCCGGCGTCATCTTCGCGCTCACTTGGCTCGGTGTGCTCGCGACCGGCGAGTGGTTCAACGGGGTCGCCGCCGTCGCCGCACTCTGCGCCTGCGTGGCGGTCTTTGCCCTGGGGGAGTGCCTCCACGGCGCCGTCCAGAACCCGTTGATCGCGGACCTGTCGCCGCCGCATCTCCTCGGGCGCTACATGGCTCTCCGCTCGCTCGCCTGGCAGCTCGGCTTCATGGCCGGCCCGGCTGCCGGCGGCTTCGCCCTCGCGGTCTCGCCCGAGAGCCTCTGGGTCATTGCGGGCGTCGCATGTCTCGGAGCCGCCGCTCTCGCCGTCTCGCTCGAGCAGCGGCTGCCCGGCGAGGCGCTCGTAACGCCCGGTCGACCGAAGCAGCCACGGTTGGCGGCAAGGCTTTCGGGGTAAAGTGGCGAAACCAGCGATGCGAGTGGACGACCCCCTCAGTACCGATGCCAAGCTTGCCGCGCATCAAGCGACCACGGTCTCGCGTTCCGGCGGGGGAAGTCCTCGCACCCGCTGAGCCGCGAGTCGAAGAGCTCAGCGCCAACGGCCTGACCTGGATCCACCTCAGCGCGCCGACGCAGGAGGAGGCGGCCGGCCTCGCTGAGCGCTTCGACTGGCACCCGCTCGACCTCGAGGACGTGCTCTCGAGGCGTGAGCGGCCGAAGGTCGACGAGTACCCCGACTACCTCTTCGCCGTCCTCCATTTCCCCGCGTACGACAAGGCGATCCAGCGCCTGAACGCCGCCGAGCTCGACGTCTTCCTCGGCCACGACTACCTCGTCACGCTGCCGACCGTCGAGCTGCTGCCGGTCACCCGCCTCTTCGGCAGGTGCCGCGAGGACGAGGAGCTGCGCGCCCAGCTTTTCGGCAAGGGGTCCGGCTACCTGCTCTACCACGTCCTCGACGACCTGTTCGACTATTGCTTCCCGATCCTCGACAAGATCGGCCACAAGCTGGGAGCGCTCGAGGACGACGTGTTCGAGGGCCGCGCCGAAGAGGTCGTCCGCGACATCTCGAACGCGAAGCAGGAGATCATCTCGTACCGCAAGATCATCAAGCCCGAGCGCTCGACCCTGCGCGTGCTCGAGCGCCAGATCGAGCGGTTCCTGCCCCAGGACCTCGAGCTCTACTTCGACGACATCGTCGACCGCGTGGAGCGGATCTGGGACTTGCTCGACAACTACAAGGAGGTCGTCGAGGCGCTGGAGGACACGAACGAATCGGTCATCTCCCACCGCCAGAACGACGTCCTGCGCCTGCTCACGGTCTTCAGCGTCATCCTTCTGCCGCTGACGCTGATCGCGAGCGTCTTCGGGATGAACGTAGACTTTCCGGGCTTCGGCACTGCCGAGGGGTTCTGGGTGATCGTGGCCGTCATGGTCGCGGCCCTGGTCGGCCTGATCGGCTTCTTCCGCTTCAAGCGCTGGCTCTGAGACGCGCTACGCGCCGACAATGAACACCGGCGTGCCGATGCTCACGTGGTCGAAGAGCCACTCCGCGTCGGGCACGTACATGCGGATGCACCCGTGCGAGGCGGAGTAGCCGACCGAGGCGGCGTCCGGCGTCCCGTGCATCCCGACGCCCGCCGCTGAAAGGCCCATCCAGCGCGTCCCGAGCGGGTTGCCCGGCCCGGGCGGGATCGGCTTCAGCCCACTTGCCCACGCCGAGTCCGGCGGCCGCCACCATGGGTTCCGCTGCTTGTCCACGATCGACCAGTTTCCGAGCGGCGTCGGGTACTGCGAACGACCGGTCGCGACCTTGAACGTCCGGACGAGCGCCGTGCCGTTGTAATAGTAGAGCGAGTTCGACCCCCGCCGGATCACGACGATCGAGCCGAAGTCGGCGGCGGTTCGATCGGCCGGAACCGAACGCGTGGCCAGCCGCAGCTGATGCCGCAAGCCCGAGCGCACGGAGCGAAAGATCTGAGCCGCCATCACGTCCGTGCGCACGGCGAGGCCGGGTTTCGCGTCGGCAATGCGCGGCGTGACCCCGGCGAGATAGGCGTATGCGTCTACCGGCTCATACGAAAAGCGTTCGTCCAGCGCCCGCACGTAGTCCTTGACCCGCTTCTGGTCGATTTCGATCTTGGGCGTGACCGTCGCTCGGGCCCGCGCCTTCAGCGCAGCGGAGATGGCGTCGTCGACGTCGACCTCGACGCCGAACTGCGACCGCTGCACGCGCCAGCGGTGATTTCCGTAAACGAAGTGCACCGGCCGGTCATAGGCCCAGCGCACGCGCGCACGCGCCTGCTCGGACACCAGGCCGCCGACGTAGACGTCCCCGACGGAGACACCTGCCGGCACGATCGCGGGCGCACGCCCGGCGCTGGGCGCGGCCGCGCCGATGCCGGCCAGCCCGAGGACGAGCAGGACCAGAAACCTGCGCACGGCGGGATATTAGGCGCAGTTGCTGGAAAAATGCACGGCTCTTCGATGGTCGAGCAACTGTGGGCGCCGTGGCGCCTCGAATACATCCAACGGGCGGACGAGCAGGAGGGCTGCATCTTCTGCCGGGCGGCCGAAGCAGAAGACGAGGACGCCCATGTCGTCCGCCGCGGCGAGCGCGCGTTCGCTCTTCTGAACGCGTTCCCGTATGCGTCCGGGCATCTGATGATCGCGCCGTTCCGGCACGTCGGCGAGTTCGGCGAGCTCGAGAACGAGGAGGCGCTCGAGATCCACCGGCTTGCCGCCCAGGCGCTGGGCGCGCTCGCCGCGACCTACCGGCCGCAGGGCTACAACCTCGGCTGGAACCTCGGGCGGATCGCCGGCGCGGGCGTGATCGACCACGTACATCTCCACGTCGTCCCGCGCTGGGCGGGCGACACGAACTTCATGCCGGTGCTTGCAGACGTGAAGGTGATCCCGGAGCACCTCGTCGAGAGCCGGCGGAAGCTCGCCGAGGCGTGGCCCGCCTAGCTGCGGGGCCAGTATCGGTTTAGGAGGCGCCTTGGGCGGGGAAGATCCTCGCTTCCGTGGCCTAGGAGGCTAACCATGTGGCTCCTCATCATCCTTGCGTTGATCGTGGCCCTCTTCGTGGGGCTCGGCTTCGTCGTCAAGTGGCTGTTCATCCTCGCCGTGATCGCCGCGCTCGTCTGGTTGATCGCGTTCTTCACCGGCCGCGCCCGCGCGTAGCCGCCCCTAAACAGAACTGCGGTTACGCCGGAAGCGTCGATCGGTGCCAGCCGAGGCGCCGAGCATCATCGGAACGTATGCGGATCGTCTGCGTCGGCGCGGGGCCGGCCGGCCTTTACTTCGCGATCCTGATGAAGAAGCGGGACCCCGGCCACGACGTCACCGTCCTCGAGCGAAACCCCGCCGGCGTCACCTATGGATGGGGAGTCGTCTTCTGGGACGACCTTCTCGACGAGCTACGGGCGAGCGATCCTCTGACGGCACAGAAGGTCCGCGCGAACGCGTTTCGCTGGAACGGCGAGCTTCTGACGGTCAACGGCGAGGATCCTGTCCATGAGGAAGGCGTCGGGTATGGGATCGGTCGGCGCCGGCTGCTCGACCTCCTGGTCGAGCGCGCTCGGCGTCTCGGCGTGCGAGTGCAGTTCGAGGCCGCAGTCGGGCACGCCTCCGAGTTGCCCCCAGCCGACCTGGTAGTCGCCTGCGATGGCGTCAACAGCCGGATCCGGCAGCTGCATGCCGACCAGTTCGAGACCGAGGTCCGCGTCGGCAGGAACAAGTACATCTGGCTTGGCACGAGCAAGGTCTTCGACACGTTCACCTTCGCATTCGTGGGGACCGACGCCGGCTGGATCTGGTGTCACGCGTACGGCTTCGACCAAGAAACCAGCACGTTCATCGTCGAGTGCTCGCCCGAGACCTGGACCGGGCTTGGTTTCCACGTCCTCGGCGAGGATGAGACGCTCAGGCGCCTCGAGCAGTTCTTCGAGTCGCAGCTCGACGGCCATCCGCTGCAAAGCACGACTCGCAGGAACGGCGGCGCGCGCTGGCTCAACTTCAGGACGCTGACAAACGAGACGTGGCACCACGACAACACGGTGCTCATGGGCGACGCGGCGCACACGACGCATTTCACGATCGGGTCGGGAACGAAGCTCGCGCTCGAGGATGCGATCACGCTCGCGGACAAGCTGGGCGAGGGCGCCGAGCTGCAGCCGGCGCTCGAGGCATACGGAAACGAGCGGCAGGCCGCCCTCGTGCCGGCCCAGAGCGACGCGCGGTTCAGCGCGCAGTGGTTCGAGAACGTTCCGCGATACGTCGACCTCGACGCCGAGCGATTGTTCGCCCTGCTCCGAGAACGCCGGTCGCCGCTGCTTCCCCGGATCCCGCCGCCGGTCTACTACCGGCTGTACCAAGCGACGCACAACATCGGGCCGCTGCGGACGCTCCGGAAGTGGGCGGCGCCGAGGATCAAGCACCGCTACGGCGCGCGACTCCCGACCTAGCGCGCCTGATTCAGAGCGGACGACGGGGCTCGAACCCGTGACCCTCGGCTTGGGAAGCCGATGCTCTACCGACTGAGCTACGTCCGCGGGGCCCGCCCAGTGTAGCGCGGGCAGGTCCGAAACTGCGTCTTGCGGGCGGCCGCCCGCGTTGCCAACGTAGGCGACATGCACCGCCTCGCCCTCCTGGCCCTCGTACCGGTTCTCGTGAGCGCGTGCAGCCTCTTGGCCACCTCCTCCCCACCCTCGCCCTACTGCCGGTCGGGCAACCCGCTGGCCGGGGTGTACCACCCGGCGCGGCTGAAGGTGAAGCGCCGTTGCAAGGTCATCACGGGCACCGTCATGCGGGTGAAGTTCGAGGAGTACGACGGCGACGTGCACGTCGACCTTCGGGTCGACTCGGGCGAGAACGTCGTGGTCGAGGTGATCCCGCAGGACCGCGCCCGCGTGGCGATTCCGGGGGTGAGCAGCCGCGTGAGTGTCGCCGGGCCCTGGGTCAGGGACGAGCAGCATGGCTGGATGGAAATCCACCCGGCCTGGTGGATCAGCTCGGGACGAGTAGTCCCCGCAACTCCCGCCGAACTTCGGCGCGCCCAGCTTCTGCTCGCCGGCGCGGCGAGCGATCCCGACACGACTGAGGGGCGGCCGCCGCAGCGTCGCCCCTCATGACGAATCTTATTCCGGATTGGGCTTCTCGGGAAGAGTCTGAAACGGCCGATTGGGGATAATCGAGGCCGACAAGTTTTCGAGGAGGACGAGGAAAATGGCGCAGAGAGACCTGGAATCCACCGCAAGAGCGCTCGTCGCCGAGGGCAAAGGGATCCTCGCCGCCGACGAGAGCGACGGAACGATCAAGAAACGCTTCGACACCATCGGCGTCGAGTCGACGGAGGAGAACCGGCGCGCGTACCGCGAGATGCTGTTTACGACCGAGGGCGCCGAGGAGTTCATTTCCGGAGTGATCCTCTTCGACGAGACGATCCGCCAGTCGTCGGCCGAGGGAGCCCCGTTTCCGAAGCTGCTCGACAGCAAGGGGATCATCCCCGGGATCAAGGTGGACAAAGGCGCGAAGGCGCTGGCGCTGGCCGAGGGCGAGACGATCACGGAAGGGCTAGACGGCTTGCGCGATCGCCTCGAGGAATACGTCGGGCTCGGCGCGCGCTTCGCGAAGTGGCGCGCGACGTACTCGATCGGGGATGGGACGCCGAGCGAGTACTGCGTCTGGACGAACGCGCACGCGCTGGCGCGTTACGCGGCGCTCTGCGAGGAGACCGGGCTCGTGCCGATCGTCGAGCCCGAGGTCCTGATGGACGGCGAGCATTCGATCGAGGAGAGCTACAAGGCGACCGGCCGCGTCCTTCAGGCCGTCTACACGGAACTGCACGACCAGCGGCTCGACTACCGCGGCACCCTGCTCAAGGCAAACATGGTCCTGTCCGGCTACGACGCGCCGAATCGGGCCTCGGTCGACGAGGTCGCCGAGCAGACGCTCGACTGCCTCTACCGGCACGTGCCGGCGGCGGTGCCGGGGATCGTGTTCCTCTCAGGCGGCCAGAGCGACGAGGACGCGACGGCGCATCTGAACGCGATGAACGCGCGCGGCCCGCATCCCTGGGAGCTCTCGTTCTCCTACGGGCGCGCGCTGCAGGCGCCCGCGCTCAAAGCCTGGGCCGGCAAGCCCGAGAACCTCGAGGCCGCGCAACGAGCCTACTACCACCGCGCCAAGATGAACGGCGCGGCCCGAACCGGCATGTACGCGCCCGAGATGGAAAAGGAAGCGGTCGCGGCCTAGCCGCCGAGCCAGATCTGGTTTAGACGGCCGCGCGGGCGAGCCCGCACGGCCTCTGTGTCGGCGTCGCAAGCGACGCCTCGGCCGAAATGGAGAAGGAAGCGGTCGCGGCCTCGCGCACCAATCGGCCCGAAGGCCGTACGACCAAGCCGATTCCGCCGAACTCCGGCACGTTCTGGCAGAGTCCCGGCCTGCGGTCGCCGACGTGGTAGTAGAGCGGCCTGCCGGCGTAGGCCCGGTCACGTCATGCCTCGCAGTCGAGGCTAGCCGGGGATTGTTACGCAGGTCTGAATTCGCGGCCGGAGAGTTGCTGCAGCTTCTCGAAGGCGTGGTGTGCCTCGATCCGCCGGACGGTGCCGGAGCGGGAGCGCATCACGATCGAGTCCGTGACCGCACCGTCCGGCGTGTAGCGGACCCCCCGGAGAAGCGCACCCGTCGTCACGCCGGTGGCCGCGACGAAGACGTCGCTCCCCGCCACGAGATCGTCGGTCGTCAGCACGCGGCTGAGGTCGTAGCCGGCGTCGACGAGCTCCTGACGCTCCTCGTCGCTTCGCGGCCACAGCCGCCCCTGAACCGCCCCGCCGACACATTTGATCGCCGCCGCGGCGATCACGCCCTCGGGGGTGCCGCCGATCCCCATCAGCATGTCGACACCGGACTCGGGGCGCGAGGCGGCGATCGCCGGAGCGACGTCGCCGTCGGGAATCAACAAGACCTTCGCCCCGGCTTCGCGCAATCCCGCGATCAGCTGCTCGTGGCGGTCGCGATCGAGCACGACGACGGAGATCTCACTCGCCCGTACGCCCTTGGCCGCCGCAACGCGGCGCACGTTCTCGGCGGGTGAGGCGTCGATGTCGATCACGTCTACGGCCTCGGGGCCGACCGCGATCTTGTCCATGTAAACGGCGGCGCCGGGGAAGAACATCGTTCCGCGCTCGGCCACGGCGATCACGGAGATTGCGTTCGGCTGGCCGATCGATGTCAGCCGCGTTCCCTCCAGCGGGTCGACGGCAACGTCCACCTCCGCGCCTTCGCCGCTGCCGATCTCTTCGCCGTTGTAGAGCATCGGCGCCTCGTCCTTCTCGCCCTCGCCGATCACGACGACGCCGCGCATGGAGATCGTGTCGAGCATCAGGCGCATCCCATCGACCGCGGCCTGGTCGGCCGAGTTTTTGTCGCCGCGGCCGATCCACCGTGCGGCCGCCATCGCGGCCGACTCGGTGACTCGCACCATCTCGAGTGCGAGGTTGCGATCGGGGCGACTCGGGGCGGGCGGCTGTGCCCGTTCCTCGGCGAGCTGGGCCATGGAACGATCCTACTACCTTGAAAATCGCGCATCCGTGGCGAACGGCGCTCCTCGCGCTCCTGGCCGCCGCACTCGTTCCGCTGATCGTCTACGCGTCGTGGGTGGAAGCCCAGTTCCGGGCCGTGACCGTGCTGTCGACGACCATCGAGGCGCCGGTCCTCACATGGGCGGTCAAGGTCGTGACGCCCGATCCGCGCGTCGAGGAGATCCGGGTTGCGGGGATGGCGACGACGCTCGTCCGACCCGAGCGTGGCGGCCCCTGGCCGGCCGTGGTCTTCGTCAACGGCGCCACGCGCGAGGGGCGGCACCATCCCGACGTGCAACGCCTCGCGCGTGGCCTCGCCCGCGCAGGACACCTCGTGTTCGTGCCCGACCTGCCCGGACTGCCGCTGGGCGAGATCACCGATGCGACGGTGAGCGCGACGGTCGACGTGGCCCGCGCTGCCGCCGACCATCCGGACGCCCGCGATCACCGCGTTGGCTTCGCGTCGGTCTCGGTCGGAGCGACGCTCGCGCTGCTGGCGGCTGAGCACCCCCGGCTCGCGGGCCGGGTGTCCCTTGTCAGTGGGATCGCGCCGTACACCGACCTGCGCAAGGTCGTTCGCCTCGCAACCACCCGCGCCTACGACGGCGGGCGCTACGACCGGGACGACTACGTCGCGCTCGCGGTGGCGCGTTCGCTCGTCGCGGCGCTGCCGGCGTCGCCGGGCCGGACCCCTTTGCTGCGGCGGCTCGAGGCGATCGACGACGACACGGACGACCCGCTCGCGCTGTTACGGGCCAATCCCCCGCCCCGATTCACCCCCGCCGGTCGGGCAGTTGTCGCGCTCCTCCTCAACCGCGACCCGAGCCGGTTCGACCGGCTCTACGCGGCGTTGCCGCAGCGGATGCGCGCAGGCGTTCGCCGGTTGTCACCGATCGCCGGAGCCGCCCGGCTCCGGGCTCCCGTCGCGATCGCCAGCGCGCCGCACGACAAGTACTTCCCGGTCGCGGAGTCGCGCGCGCTCCAGCGCGCGGCACCGGATGTCGACGTAACGGTCACGCGAACGCTCTCGCACGCGATCCCCGATCCTTCTCCGCGCGAGGTCGCCGACGTGTTCCGCTTCAATGCGTACGCCGTGCGCGTCATGCACGGCCTCCGCGAGGATTAGTTACATCCGTTCCGGCGCTTCGACGCCGACGAGGCCGAGGCAGCGCCCGATCACGGCCTGGGCCGCAGTGCACAGCGCGAGCCTGAACGCCTCGGCGTCGCTACCGATCACGCGGTGGTGGTGGTAGAAGCGGTGGAAGTCGTCTGCGACGCGGATCGCGTAGGTGGGGATTGCATGCGGCCCGCGCCGCTCTGCCGCTTCGGCGGCGATGCCGGGAAATTCGGCCAACCGCTTGATCAGGTCGCGCTCCTCCCGCGCCGGCTCGCCGGGCGGTTCGGGAGCGACCCGCGCATCCCCGGCGTTCCGGCGGATCCCGGCGATCCGCGCGTGCGCGTACTGGACGTAGTACACAGGGTTCTTCTCCGAGCGCTCTGACGCGAGGTCGACGTCGATCTCGATCGTCTGGTCCGGGCCCCGGTTCACGAGGTACCAGCGGGCGGCGTCGACGCCGACCTCGTCGATGAACTCGTCGAGGAAGACGACGTCGCCCCGGCGCTTCGACATCTTCGCCTGCTCGCCGCCCCGGGTGAGATGGACGAGCTGGTAGAGCAAGACTTCCACCCGGTCGGCGTCGTAGCCCAGCATGCGCGCGATCGAGGAGTACCAGTTGCGCGTGCCGTGATGGTCGGCGCCGAGCACGTAGATCGCGCGGTCGAACCCGCGATCGAGCTTGTTCGCCAGGTACACGACGTCGGCCCCCCGGTACGTCGGTGTCCCGCCCTGTTCGGGCGAGCGGATCAGCACGCGGTCTTCGTCGTCGCCGTACGCGGATGACCGTGCCCAGACGGCCCCGTCCTTCTCGTACGTGTCGAGTCGCGGGAGGTACGCGGGCAGCTCCTTCTGGAGCTCGCTTTGCAGCACCCAGGAGTCGAATTGGATGCGGAAGCGTTCGAGGGTCGCCTTGATCTGCTCCAGCATCGGAGGGACCGGGTCTCCCGGGAGCCGGGCCAGCTCGTCGATGTAAGCGCCGCGGTAGCCGTCGGCGGGCGGCTGCTCGTTCCGCCGCTGCGCCTCGACCGAGGCTCGAAAGAGCTCCACCTGCGCGCCTGCGTCGTTGTAGTAGTACTCACGCTCGACCTCGTGGCCGGCGAGCTCGAGCAGTCGCGCGACCGAGTCGCCGTACGCGCCGTTGCGCGCAGAGGCGACCGTGAGGGGACCCGTGGGGTTGGCGGACACCATCTCGACCTGCACGCGCTCCCGCGTCTCGGCGAAGCCAGTCCCGTAGTCGGCGTCGATCTCGGCGAGCGCCTCGGCATACCAGGAGGTCGAGAGCCACAGGTTCACGAACCCCGGCCCCGCAACCTCCGCCCGCTCGACCTCCGGCAAACCGGCGGCCGCTCGAGCGAGCTCCTCGGCCACCTCCCGCGGCGCCCGTTGCCGCTCAGGGGCGACCCGCATCGCGACGTTGGTCGCGTAGTCGCCGTGGTCGGGGTTGTTGGGGCGCTCCAGCTCCACCGGCGCTCCCGCGAGCTCGGCGAGCTTCGCCTCCAGCCGCGCGACGGCCGTCGCCGGGGATACAGCGGTCCTACCGGGCAACGGCCTCCTGCGGAGCGAACAGCTCCTCCAGCGCGCGGAGCTCGGTCGGCGTTCCGACCGCGATCATGACGTCGCCGACGTCGAGCGACGCGTCGGGCGTCGGGGTCGTGTCGAATGTCCCGTCGTGCTTCCTCAGGGCGACGACCATCGCCCCGGTCCGCTCGCGAAGGCGAAGGTCACCGATGGACTTGCCCGCCGGCTCGCAGCTTGGGACCACCTCGATCTCCTCGAAGCGGAAATCGGGGCCGCCGGTGGCGGTCGAGACGATGTCGAGGAAGGCCGCCACCTGAGGCTTGAGCACGAGCTGCGCCATCTCCTTGCCGGCGGTCGAATAGGGCTGGACGACGCGGTCGGCGCCCGCTAGGCGGAGCTTCTTGGCCGCATCCTCGTCGGACGCACGCGCGACGATCAGCAGATCCCCCCGCTTGTTCCGCGCCGACAGGGTGATGTAGAGGTTGTCGGCATCGGAATCCGACGAGGCGACGAGCCCGCGCGCTCGGTCGAGCCCGGTCGCGGCGAGATGCTCGTCCTCGACGCCGCTTCCCTCGATGAAGAGGTGGTTGCCCTCCTTCGCCGCCTCGATCGCGTCGTCGCTGAAGTCGAGCACGACGTACTCGACTCCTGCCTCGCGGAACTCCTTTGCGATGCGTCTTCCGACGCGGCCGAAGCCGCAGATGACGTAGTGGTCTCGAAGCCGGTCGATCGTCCGCTGCCTCCTTCGTTCCGCCAGCGCTCCCGTGAACACACCGCCCGCGATCCCCTCGACGATCACCGTGGCGACGTAGGCAAAGATAGTCAGCCCGGCCAGGACCATGAAGATCGTCAGCATGCGTGCGCCATCGTTCTTCGGCACCGTGTCCAGTCCCGTGAGCGAGCTGGTGACGACGGCGCGGTAGAACGCCTGCAGCCACGGTTCGTCGAGCACGTAGCGGAACCCGATCGTGCCGATCGTGAAAACGACCACGACCGCAACCAGCGCATAGGCGATCCGGCGCGGGCTGAAGGCCTCCTCCACCTCGGGTATATCGTAGGGGTGTGGACGACGAGGCCCAGGAGCGCCAGCTCAACATTCACTTGGACCCCGAGCACCTCGCGGGCGTCTACTCGAACTTCGCCAACATCAGCTTCTCGGACTACGAGTTCACGATCACCTTCGCCCGCATCGACCACGAGGTGGACGAAGGCGACGTGCCCGGCGTCGTCGTCGCGCGCGTGAACATGTCGACGCGGTTCATGCGCGAGCTCCTGGACGCGATGCAGGACTCATGGTCGAAGTGGTCGTCGCGGGAGAGCATCCGCAACCTGCCCGAGGCGCCCGGCAGCACCGAGACCTAGAAGCTCGTCGCTACGAGCCTTGGCGGCGCGCCCACGCGTTCGCCATCGCGATGCGCTGGACGACCGTCGGGTGGTTCTCGAGCACCACGTACGACCACGTCGGCGGCCGCGGCTGCGCCAGGTCCAGCTCGGTGAATTTCGTGAACACCTCCCGCGCAGCGGCCGGATCGCGCGTCGCCTCGAGCGCAATCCAGTCGGCCTCCGCCTCGTAGCGGCGCGAAACGAGATTCACGGCCGGGCTGAGCGCGAGCCCGAGTACGGTCAGCACGAGCAACGCGAATGGGACGACCTCCGGACGGTGCATGCCACCCCGCAGCCTGGTCGTCTCGGCGAGGACGAACATCAGCGGCACGAACAGGAGCGCCGACCAGGCGATCCCCTTCAGGATGTGCCGCCGCGAAACGTGGCCGAGCTCGTGCGCGACGACCACCTTGATCGCACGGTCGCTCAACCTGCCGTTGAACAGCGTGTCCCAGAGCAGGACGACCGTGGTCGGCCCGAAGCCGCTCGCGGATGCGTTGATCGCGCGCGTGTCGTCGCTGACCTTCTGCACGCGAACCTTGGTGCCGGATACTCCTTCCTCGTCGGCCAGTCGCCGGATCTGCGCCGACAGCGCGGCGTCGCGCACCGGGTGCGTCCCGAGCTGCTCGACACCCGGGATCACGAAGACGAGCGCGGCCGTGATCGCGACCACGAGCGGCGCCGCGGCGACCCACCAGTAGCGCCGCCAGCGCCCCGCGAGGAGCATCAGGACAGTGAGCAGGATCGTCAGCCCCACCACCTGCCCTAGCAGGCTCGGCCATTGCTCGAGCGCCCAATCCACGTATCCCTGGTGCGAGATGCCGTAGTGACGCCGCCAGTAGAGATCGAAGAAGCCGACGGGGAGCCCGACCGTCCAGAGCATGAGTGTCGTGAACGCGCCGACCATCACGCCCCTTCCGACCCGCCCGAGCTCGAACCCCTCGGCGATCCTGCGCCCGACGAAGACCAGCACGCCGAGCGTCGCGAGCTCCAGGACCAGACCGACGAGGAAGCTGATCCGGAGGCCGCCCTCGAAGTCGGCTGCGCGGTCGAGCATCCGCGCGCTGAAATAGTCCGTCGGATCGACGTGTGGAAGCCGCAGGTCTGCGGGCACCCGCGTCCGCCAAAGAAGTGCGGCCGCGCCGAACCAGAGCGCGGCGAAGAGGATAATCGCCCCCGCCTTGAGCAAGCGCGTCGCCGTCATCTCGGACGTCCACGGTAACTGGCACGCGCTCGAGGCCGTTCTCGCGGCGATCGAAGATGATGCGCCGGACGAGGTCTGGTGCCTGGGAGACCTCGTCGGCTACGGGCCGCGGCCGAACCGGTGCTGCTCCTCGGTCGCGGGCCGCGCAGACATCTGCCTCGTCGGCAACCATGACCTGGGCGTGCTTGGCGAGATCGACCTGGCGGAGTTCTCCCACGACGCCGCTGCGAGCGCCCGCTGGACGCAAAGCGTCCTCGACGACGACGCCCGCACCTACCTATTGGGGTTGCGGCCGACCGCTGAGGTCGAGGGCGCGGAGCTCTACCACGCGAGCCCCCGCGACCCGGTCTGGGACTACGTGCTCACCTACGAGGGAGCGCACGCCGCGCTCGATATGACCGAAGCCGCCGTGATCCTCGTCGGCCACAGCCACGTGCCGCTCGCCATCCAGCTCGAGGGCAGCCG
>JBKPFU010000044.1:0-5050 GCA_046728975.1 Actinomycetota bacterium
CAGCGGCGGCGGCGATCCAAGCGAGGACGTCGCCCAGGCGGCGACCAAGACGAACGGCGTCAAGAGCTACGCCGTCTCGACGAGCACGACGATGAACGTCGCCGACAAGCCGGTTACGTTCACGGGCGCCGGGGCGTTCGACGTCAAGCAGCGACGTGGGAAGCTCTCGCTCGACCTGCGGAACTTCGCCGAGGTCGGCCAGAACCTGGGCACGGTCACGATGGTCTTGAACGGCTTCGACCTCTACCTCCGCATGCCGTTCCTGCGCAGCGTCGCGCCCCAGCTGAAGCCGTGGCTCAAGGTGAACCTGCAGCAGGCAGGCCGCTCGCAGGGGCTCGACCTGTCGGCGTTCCTCCAGCTCGGCCAAGGCGGCGACCCGACCCAGTCGCTCCAGTATCTCCGCGGCGCGAGTGACGTGAAGAAGAAGGGGGGCGAGAAGGTTCGCGGCGTGGACACGACCCGCTACGAGATGACGGTCGATCTCCGAAAGGTGGCTGACAAGGCGCCGCAACAGCTGCGGGCGCGCCTGCGGAACGCCACGTCGCAGATCATCCAGATCACCGGCCAGCGCAAGATCCCGGTCGAGATCTGGGTCGACGACCAGGGGCTGGTCCGGCGATTCGTGCAGACGCAGAAGATCCCGATCCAGGGAAAGAGGACCGACATGAAGCTGAGGATGGAGCTGTTCGACTTCGGCACGGCGGTCTCTGCCGCTCCGCCGCCGGCGAGCCAGGTGACCGACCTTTCGCGCACACTGCCACAGGGGAGCGGCGGGTAGTTGGACGTCGCGCTCAAGATCTGGCGCTTCGATCCCGAGTCGGGGGATCGGGAGCTCCGCCGCTACGAGGTGGACGCGCCGGAATGGGCGTGCCTCCTCGACGTCCTCGACCTGATCAAGGATCAGGTGGACGGGACGCTCGCCTACCGCAAGAGCTGCAGGATGATGATCTGCGGCTCATGCGGCATGCGGATGGACGGCCGCGCGGTCCTCGCCTGCAAGGAACGGATGGCGCCGATCGTCGACCGTGGCCACGAGCCCGTGATCTCCGCGATGGGGAACCTCCCGATCCTCAAGGACCTGGTCGTCGACATGGGCCCGTTCTGGCAGAAGATCCGCGCGATGAAGCCCTGGCTCGATCCGGGCTACGACGAGATCGAGGAAAAGGAGCGGGTCGTCTCCCAGCAGCAGATGAACGTCATCCACAAGGAGGCGCTCTGCATCATGTGCGGCTGCTGCGTCTCGGAATGCAACTCGATGGAGTCGGACCCGGATTTCCTCGGGCCCGCCGCGCTGGCGAAGGGGTTCCGGTTCGTCGGGGACGCCCGCGACAAGGCCGACGTGGAGCGGCTGGAGGAGTACAACTCCGAGCACGGCATCTGGGACTGCACGCGCTGCTACTTCTGCAACGAGCGCTGCCCGAAGGGCGTGGATCCCCGCGACGCGATCGCGAAGCTCGGCGCGGAGTCGATCAAGCAGGGCATCGACCGCGACATGGGGGCGAAGCACGCGAAGTGGTTCGTCAAGTCGTCCGAGACGACCGGCTGGCTCCGCGAGACGGAGCTGGTGCCGAAGACGCAGGGAATCGTCTCGGCGGTCAAGCAAACGAGGTTCGCCCTCGAGCTGGCGAAGCACGGCAAGGTGCCGCTGCCGTTCCCGCCCCACGTGGCCGAGGACGTCAAGGAAGCTCGAGCGTTGCGTGAGCTCGTGCGCGAGCAGGGACGCGACGGCGCGCTCGGGATCGTCCAGGGCGAGCGCGCGCTCAGCCGGATCGAGCACACCGACGAGGGCGGCGGAAAGCGCGACATCGCCGAGATCACGCCGGGTGAGGAGCCCGCCCCCGCCGGACATTGACCAAACTGGCGTATTACCGAGGCTGCCTGGCGTCGCTCTCGGCGAAGGAGCTCGCCATCTCGACCGAGGCGCTCGCGCCGAAGTTGGGCCTCGAGCTGGAGCCGCTCGAGGCCGTCACCTGCTGCGGCGCCGGTGACATCCACGAGGCCGAGCCCGACTATTACCTGCACCTGAACGCGCGCATCCTCGCCTACGCGGCCGCCACCGGCGCCGACACGCTGCTGACGATCTGCAACGTTTGCACGCTCAACCTGCGGCAGGCGAACTGGCAGCTGATCAAGGACCCCGACCTACGCGCGCGCGTGAACGAGAACCTCGCGACGGTCGGCGTCCCGCCGTACGAGGAGGACGTCGAGGTCAAGCACCTGCTCTGGCTGATCGCGGAGGGGGACGGCTACGAGCGCCTGAAGGAGGTCGCGCATCGCGGGCTCAAGGGCCTCAGGATCGCGCCCTTCTACGGCTGCCAGATCCTCCGCCCCTCGAAGCTGCTCGGCTTCGAGGACCCCGACCGGCCGTGGTCGCTCGAGGCGATCATCGAGGCGTGCGGCGGCGAGCCGGTGGACTACCCGGCCAAGATCAAGTGCTGCGGCTTCCCGATCATCCAGGCCCGAGAGGAAGTCGCCATGGGCGAGCTGCTCCAGCCGATCGAGCAGGCGACCGAGGCGGGCGCTGACGCAATGGTCACGCCGTGCCCGCTGTGCCACCTCTCGCTCGACGCGTGGCAGTCGAAGCTGAACAAGGCGACCGGACGGACGTTCGCGATGCCGATCCTCCACCTCTCACAGCTGATCGGCGTTGCTGCCGGCTTCGAGGAGCCGGAGCTCAAGTTCAAGCGGCACGTCGTCTCAGTCGAGCCCGTGCTCGAGAAGCTCGAGACCTGACCGCAAGATTCGACGTCGTTTGTCATCTCCAGTTCGAGGAGGGGCAGTCTCCGGCGCGGTGAACTGGCGTTTGCCGCGCCGGGGCATTCTCTGGGCGGCCCTCACGCCTGCGGCGGGTGCTCTCGCGTGGGGTCATTTCGAGGCGGGCTGGGTCAGGCTCGAGTCGGTCGAATGCCCGCTCGACGGCCTGCGTCCGGAGTTGGACGGCCTGCGAATCGTCCACCTCTCCGACTTCCACCTCGGCGTTCCATCGCGCGCGACCCGTGCGGTCGAGCGCGCCGTGAGCTGGGCGGCCGAGCGAAACCCGGACCTCGTGCTCGTCTCCGGCGACCTGCTGTCGCGAGACCGCGGCGAGGCGCGGCTCCGCAAGCTTCTCGGCCGCCTGCCGCGGTGTTACGCGGTGCTGGGAAACCACGACTTCGCCCACACGCGCGACCCGTTCTCGAAGCATTCGCCGCCGCGTGACCTCAGTCCGGCGACTCTTCTGCTGGACGATGCGCGGACGGTCGAGCTGCGGGGACGGCGCGTGCAGATCGTCGGCGTCGACCCGCGCTCGTACCGGCGCGGTCGGGCCAAGCCCGAGCGCTTGGCCGATCCCGATGCCGAGCTGCGCATCCTGCTCTGCCACTTCCCGAGCGTGATCGACAAGCTCGAGCCCGGCGTCTTCGACCTGGTTCTTGCGGGTCATCTGCACGCGGGGCAGCTCTGCCTGCCGTGGCCCGGGGGAAGACTGCGGCTCGCCCACTTGCGCTGGACGTACGTCCAGGGTCTGTACCGGCGGCCCGCCGGGGTGCTGCACCTGTCGGCCGGCCTCGGTACCACGTTCGTTCCCTTCCGCTTTCTGGCCCGGCCGGAGGCGACCGAGCTCGTGCTCACGGCGCAAGGCTAGGCGCGGCGGCCCTGCCTACACTGAGTCCGTGGCCGCTCACGGAACCGTCTCTCCGGACGTCCTCGCGCGATACGCGGCCGACGCCGCGCGCGAGGTCGAGGGCGTGCGGAGCCTGGTCGAGAGCCACCTGCACCGCCACCGCGGCGTCCGCGTCACGCGCACCGACGAGAACGGCGCCGTTGCGGTCGAGCTGCACCTCCAGGTCGAATGGGGGAGCTGCGTTCCGGAGGTCGGGAAGGCCGTTCAGCGCCGGGTGGCGGATTACCTCGAGCAGATGGCGGGCGCGCGCCCGAAGGCGGTCGATGTCATCGTCGACGAGATCGCCGCTCATGATCCAGATCACGAGGACCGCCGATGAGCTCGCGGGTTCGAGGGCTCACGGGCTTGACGATCCAGACGGCGCCGACCGTCTGTCACCGGTGCGTGTGGTGGCAGTCGCGCGGCCGCAGGGGCCCGGACAAGGAGCGGTGGATCGAGAAGGCCGAGGAGGAGTGGGGCGCGTGGGGGAGCCTTTACTACGACGACGACGGCGGCGTGCTGGGGTCGATGCAATACGGCCCTGCGCATCTCTTTCCGAGGGCGGCCGAGCTTCCGGCCGGGCCGGTCTCGGACGACGCCGTGCTGGTCACCTGCGCGTACCTCGTCGACCGGACGAGCCCATGGGTGCTCCAGTCGCTCTTCCTCGCGGCGATCGGGGAGGCGAAGGACAAGGGTGCGAAGGCGCTGGAGACGTTTGCCTATCGCTATCCAGAGGGTGAGGGCGCATACGAGCGCTTCATCGTGCACAAGACGGTCTTCCCGCACGATTTCCTCGCCGACTTCGGGTTCCGAACGATCCGCACTGCGGGACGGGTCGAGCTCGCGCGCCTGGAGCTCGGCGGGCTGCAGCCGGTTACGGAAGGGAGGCGGGCCCGTGTCCTACGGGTCGTGAAGGAAGCCTTCTCGCCGGCTCCCGCGCCCGTGCCGCCGACGTAGCTGTGAAATCTACGCGCGCGTCAGACGCTGGATCTGGCGCCAGGCCTGGCCAATGGCGGTGGGGGTAGAGATGCCGAGCTTGACCCGGGCACCGGCGGAGAACTGCAGCCGCTCGACGAGCTCCGGCACGAACGGGTCGGCGACGGCCACGAGCATCCCGTCTTCCTCGAAACGGACGGGAATCGCGCGAAGCTCGCTCCCAAGCTCGCGCGAGACTCGAACCGCTGCATACGGATCCACCGACACGACGGAGATGTCGACGAACGGAAGCTGCTCCTGCGCGGCGATCACCTTCGCAATGTCGTCCTCGAAGGCGAAGTGCAGGCGAACCAGCGCTTCGCCGAGGAGCTCGCCGGGATTCTTTTCCTCCAGCGCCCGATCGAGCTGCTCAGGGGTGATGAAGCCCTTGCGGAGCATCAGCGCGCCGAGGTGGGGGCGGACCTCCTCCTCGAA
>JBKPFU010000045.1:0-4220 GCA_046728975.1 Actinomycetota bacterium
GACCGCGTCCGGGGATAGAACGCAGGCTGCGTCAACAGAGCCGGCGCATCGAGTGCGATCAGGCCGAGTGAGCTCTGCGGGCCGGCCCGGATTGCGCTCGCCCACCAGACGTACACCCGGCCGTTCTTATTCGTGGCCGCCACCAGCTCGGGACAGCCCGACGGAGTGAACACGACGGGTGACCCGACGAAGTCGAGGTCGCCGGACTCGAAGACGTCGATTGGATGGCTCGCCGCCCGCACGCGCAGGTCGGGTGCGAGCTCGACGAGGCGCTCGCCGTACCCCGCCCATTCGCGGTGGCGCCGGCCGACGTTCCGTCCGCCGCGAAACGCGTTACCGGTCACGACGAGCAGCGAGTCCCGCGTTGCGCTGTAGGCGACGCCGCCCCAACCCCAGATCCCGCCGCCGCCGCCGAGCGCGCGCGGGACGACCGTCCACCGCGAGACGGCGCGAGTCTCGAGCTCGACGCGGATCACTTTCCCTTCCATCGCGCGATCGCAGTACGAGGCGGTGCCGAGGTAGGCCGAACCGCCGACGACCGTTACCGCGCCCCACACGTGCTCCCGCCGGAAGTCCGAAAACACGCGCACCGGCCACCCCGGCCGCTCGCGGCCCGTGCCGAGATCGAGGGCGTGGAGACGGCCCCAGGCGTCGGCGACGTACAGCGCGTGAGTTGAACGGTCCACCGCTCCCGTCCCCGTGATCCCCCAACCGTCGAGCTGCGGGCACCTGTTCTTGAGCTGCGCGAACCGGACGTGCCACCGGCGCCGACCGTTCAGGTCGAGCGCGTAGAGCGTCCCGGCCGACGTGCCGACGAACAGTGTGTTCTCCGCGACGAGGATCTGCGACGTGATGCGACCGGCAAGCTTCGTCGTCCACGCGAGCCGGATCGAGCGCGGTCGCGAAGCGGCTTCGGGCAGGTAGCTCGTCCGCTGCGCATCGTTTCCGTACGTCAGCCACTCAGGCGCGAGCGGCTCGGCATTGCCGACCAACGGCAGCGTGAGACAGGTCGCGGCGAGAGCGAGCCGCAGCCACATTGTCAGCATTCTGAATCCTCGACCGGCGGTAGCCTGCGCGCGTGGCGCGCTACTTCCTCGGGTGCATGCACGAGCAGTACCACCCGCGCGATCTGCTCGAACAGGCCGTCGAAGGCGAGCGCGCGGGGTTCGACGGGATCGCCTGCTCCGACCATTTCCAGCCATGGTGGGAGCCTGGGCATTCAGGACATGCGTGGATCTGGCTCGGCGCCGTGGCCGAGGCGACGGAGCGCGTCCCCGTGGGGCCCGCCGTCACCGTGGCCCTGCACCGGTACCACCCGGTGCTCGTGGCCCAGGGATTCGCGACGCTGGAAGTCATGTACCCGGGGCGCGTGTTCGTCGGTCTTGGCTCCGGAGAGTCGTTGAACGAATCGCCACTCGGGCTCGACTGGCCGAAGCCGCGTGACCAGCTGGCTGCACTGGACGAGGCGTGCGACGTGATCCGGCGCCTCTGGGCAGGCGAGCGAGTCGACCACGACGGAAGGTTCTTCCGGACTAAGCGCGCCTACCTGCACACGCGACCGGATAGGCCTCCCCCGCTCTGGATCTCCGCCTTCCATGCAGGCGCAGCGCGCGTCGCGGGCCGCTGCGGAGACGGGCTCTGGACGATGGCCGATCCCGAGTCGGCTCCGAAGCTCATCGAGACCTACCGCGAGGCGGCCGAGGCGGCGGGCCGGGAGCCCGGGACGATCGTGCTCGAGGCCGCGTTCTCGTGGGCGCCCGACGACGAGGAGGCGCTCGAGGCCGCGCGAGTGTGGAAGGGCGCCGGGCCCGGCGAGTTCTTCACCGAGGACTGGTTCGATCCACAGGCGATGTACTCGCGAGGCGAGCAGGAGATCTCAGACGAGGAGTTCAAACAGCGTTCGATCATCTCGTCGGATCCCGACCACCACATCGAGCGGATTCGGGAGCTGGAGCAGCTCGGTCGGGACGCCGACGTGGTCGTGAAGCTCTCGAACCAGTCAGGACCGAACGCGCTGGAGGCGGTCCGCGTCTACGGCGAACGCGTCCTGCCTAGGCTGCGCGGCTAAGCGCGTCAGTCGCCGATCGCCTTGAGCAGGACCCGCTTGCGGGCGGCCGCCGTCGAACTCGGCGTAGAACACTGCTCCCAGGGGCCGAGGTCGAGGCGGCCGTCCGTGATCGCGAGCACGACCTGATGCGCCATCAGCTGCCGTTTCAGGTGCGCATCCGCGTTGTCCTCACCGTTGTTCATTCGCAGGAAACGCTGCCGCGTTTCCTGCGCGGAACTAAGGGCGCAGCGCACTCGAGTCGGAGTCCTTACCGGAGAAAGTGCGGCAGCACTTTCTCCGGAAATTGCAGAGCTCGTGACGCGCGTGCTTCACGCGCTCAGCTTCTCCCGCAGTCGTTCGTTGACGACCTTGGGATCGGCCTTGCCGTTCGTCCGCTTCATGACCTGCCCGACGAAGAAGCCCAGCAGACCCTCCTTGCCGCCGCGGTACGCGGCGACCTGGTCGGGGTGTTCGGCGAGCACCTCGTCGATCAGCGGGTCGAGCTCGGACACGTCGGCGACTACGGTCTCGCCGAGGTACTTCTCCGCGGAGAACCCCGCGGCGCCGCTCGCCGCGAGCGCTTCCGTGAAGGCGGCACGCGGGATCCGCGCCCTCGCCTCGATCAGCTTGCCGAGCTCGTCGCCGGTCACGGACTTGGGGTCGACGCCTGTTGCCGCGAACTCGTTCATCAGCACGTTTGCGACCGTCCGCCGGTCGCCAGGCACCCGGCCGAAGAGGTCGTCGCGGCCGCTCATGACCAACCCTTCCGCGAGGCCGAAGTCCAGCTCCTCGGCGAGCGCCTTCATCCGCTGCCCCGGCGGAACGGGCAACTCGCCGCGCAGCCGCTCGACGAGCTCGCGGTCGGGCTCGAGCGGGACGAGGTCGGGCTCGGGGAAGTACCGGTAGTCCTGCGCCTCCTCCTTCGTCCGGAGCGGCGGCGCGCTCTCGTGCGAGGGATCGAAGTGCAGGGTCTCCTGCTCCACCTCTCCCCCGCTCTCGTAGACGCCGATCTGCCTCTCGATCTCGCGCTGGATCCCCTTCGCGGCGAACGCGAACGAATTCATGTTCTTGAGCTCGGTGCGCGTACGCAGCTCGTCCGACCCCTCAGGCCGCACGGAAACGTTGACGTCGATCCGGAGCGACCCTTTCTCCATCTCCGCATCCGCGATGCCAAGCTCGACGATGGTCTGCCGCAGCAGCTGGAGAAACCGGCGTGCCTGGTCGCCCGAGCGGAGGTCCGGCTCGGTGACGATCTCGACGAGCGGCGCCCCCCCGCGGTTGAAGTCCACGTGGGCCGCCTCGGCGCCGTGGATCCGACCCTCGGCCCCGCCGACGTGCACGGTCTTGGCGGCGTCCTCCTCGAGGTGCGCCCGCGTGATCCCGATCTCCGCATCGCCGTCGGGCCCCGGAAGCACGAATTGGCCGTTCACACAGAGCGGCTCGTCGTACTGGGAGATCTGGTAGCCCTTGGGGTTGTCGGGATAGAAGTAGTGCTTGCGGTGAAAGACCGCCCGCTCGGCGACCTCGCAGCGGAGAGCGTGGCCGAGCAGAATCGTCCATTCGATCGCCTTGCGGTTCGGCACCGGCAGCGTCCCCGGGTGCGCCAGGCACACCGGGCACGTGTGGGTGTTCTGAGGCGCGAAGTACTCGACCTGGCAGCGGCAGAACATCTTTGTCCGCGTCTTCAGATGGACGTGGATTTCCAGCCCAATCACGGCTTCCCAGTTCATCGGAGCCGCTCCGGCACGAAGTCGAACTCGAGCGCGCGCTCAAGGGCATGGCCGGCCCGGAAGAGCACGTTCTCGGAGAACTGCGGCCCGATCAGCTGCAGACCCACCGGCAGGCCGTCCGAAAGGCCGCACGGAACCGACAGGCCGGGCACGCCCGCCATGTTCGAGGGGATCGTGAGCAGGTCGGAGAGGTACATCGCGAGCGGGTTCTCGGTCTTCTCGCCGAGCTTGAAGGCGACCGTCGGCGAGGTCGGGCTGACCAGCAGATCGAATCGCTCGAAGAGGGCATCGTGCTCCTGGCGGATCAACGTGCGGACCTTCTGCGCCTGGCCGTAGAAGGCCTCGTAGTAGCCGGCCGAGAGCGCGTACGTGCCGAGCATGATCCGGCGCTTCGGCTCGTCGCCGAAGCCCTCGTCCCGCGTGCGCGCGTACAGGGAAGCGAC
>JBKPFU010000046.1:0-19589 GCA_046728975.1 Actinomycetota bacterium
CCGGACGAAGAGGAGCGCGCCGGCCGCTGGGCGGGCTCGGACAAGCTCGAGTGCGGCATTCACCTGGACTCACCGCTCACGAAGGAGGCAAATGCCTGACGCAGCTTGGGAAGCTGGGGAAACCTCCCGGTTTCCCCAGACCCCTTCCACCGGTCCGCTTCGCGGACGAGAGCTCCAAGCCCTGTCGGGCTTTACGCTCTGGTTCACGGGCTTGTCCGGCGCCGGGAAAACGACGATCGCCGAGCTCGTCCGCCCCGAGCTGGAAGCGCGGGGCCACCAGGTCGAATGGCTCGACGGCGACGTCGTCCGCACGCACCTGTCGAAGGGCCTCGGCTTCTCGAAGGAGGACCGCGACGCGAATATCGAGCGCATCGGCTGGGTCGCGTCGCGACTGACCCGCCACGGCGCTGCGGTCATCGTCTCGGCGATCTCGCCCTACGCGGAGACGCGTGGCAAGGCCCGCGACATGGTGGAGGAGTTCGGCCCGTTCGTCGAGGTGCACATCGCCACCTCGGTGGAGGAATGCGCGCGGCGCGACGTCAAGGGGCTGTACGAGAAAGCCTTCCGCGGTGAGCTGAAGGAGTTCACCGGCGTCTCGGATCCGTACGAGGAGCCCGAGAGCCCTGAGCTCCGCATCGACACCGAGGAGCACGAGCCGTCCGAGTCGGCGCGGATCGTCCTCGACAAGCTCGAGCAGCTCGGCCTGGTCGAGACCGAGATCGCCGCCTGATGACGACGGTGACGACCGAAGAGCACTTGATCGCGCCCCACGGGGGCAAGCTGGTGAACCGCACCGGCGAGCGCCCCGAGGGCGTCGACCGGCTCGAGCAGATTCCACTGACGTCGCGCGAGCTCTCCGACCTGGACATGCTCGCCTCCGGTGCGCTGTCCCCCCTCGAGGGCTTCATGGGCCGCCCGAACTACGAGCGCGTCGTCGACGAGATGCGCCTGGAGCGCGGTTTGCCCTGGGCGCTGCCGGTCTGCCTCGCGATCGATCGTCCGCCCCGCGGCGACCGCGTCGGTCTTACCGCCGGCGAAGGGGGCCCGGCGATCGCCGTGCTCGACGTCGACCAGGTTTACGAGTACGACAAGGAGCGCGAGGCCGAGCGCTGCTTCCGCACGACCGACGAAGCCCATCCCGGCGTGGCGCGCCTCTACGCGCAGAGGCCGCTTTACCTTGCGGGCAAGGTCGCGGTCTTCGGACGCCAGCCGCCTTCGTTCCCCCAGCTGCACATGGACCCTGCCGAGACTCGGCAGGTCTTCGCCGAGCGCGGCTGGCGCCGGGTGGTCGGCTTCCAGACGCGCAACCCGATCCACCGCGCGCACGAGTACCTGACCAAGGGCGCGCTCGAGACGGTCGACGGCTTGCTCATCCACCCGCTCGTGGGCGAGACGAAGTCGGACGACGTCCCGGCGAAGACGCGCGTCGACTGCTACCGCGTCCTCCTGGACAACTACTACCCGCCCGACCGCGTGCTCCTGTCTGCGTTCCCGGCGGCGATGCGCTACGCGGGCCCGCGCGAGGCGATCTGGCACGCGATCTGCCGCAAGAACTACGGCTGCTCGCACTTCATCGTCGGGCGCGACCACGCCGGCGTCGGCGACTACTACGGCACCTACGACGCCCAGCTGATCTTCGATGACTTCGCGCCGCACGAGCTCGACATCGAGCCGATGTTCTTCGAGCATGCGTTCTGGTGCCGCGTCTGCGGGCAGATGGCGACGCCGAAGACCTGCCCGCACGACGGCGACGCGCACGTCTTCCTCTCCGGGACGAAGATGCGCGAGCTGCTCGCGTCCGGCGCCCTTCCTCCGTCCGAGTTCTCGCGTCCGGAGGTCGCCGAAGTTCTCATCTCCGCTTACGCCTCATGACGCCCCAGTGACAGCTTCGGTCGTGTCGACCGGTCGCTGCAGACGGACGCGCGGGCGAAGCCCACGCGTCCTGACGGCGGCACCGCAACCGGTGCCGCGGTGACCTGGCAGCTCAGCCTCGCGGGCCTGCTGATCGGCGTCCTCGTCGGCCTGACCGGCATGGGCGGCGGATCGCTGCTGACGCCGATCCTCGTGATCGTGTTCGGGTTCAAGCCGACCGTGGCCGTCGGAACCGACGTCTTGCACGGCGCCATCTTCAAGACCTTCGGCGCCGTGCGGCATCGCCGGCTGGGAACGGTGCACGCGCGGCTCACCTTCTGGATGTTCCTCGGCTCAGGGCCGATGTCGCTGCTGGGCGTCGCCGTGGCCGAGAGGCTCGGCGACGGCGCGCGCTCGGTCGAGACCTACGCGATCGGCGCGGCGTTGATGCTCGGGGGCGCCGGGCTGGTCGCGAAGACGTTCATCAAGCACGGGATCCAGCCCACGGATGCGCCCTTCCTGCTCGAACGGCGCGACCGGATCATCGCGTTCGCGATCGGCGCCGTCTTCGGCTTCATCGTCGGCCTGACCTCGGTAGGCAGCGGGACCTTCTTCGGGCTCATCATGCTGCTCGTCTACCCCTTGACGGCGGCCAAGATCGTCGGCACGGACATCTTCCACGCGGCCGCACTCCTGTGGGTGGCCGGGATGGGCCACCTCTTCGCCGGCAATGTCGATTTCCACACGATGGGCTGGCTGCTCGTGGGGTCGGTGCCCGGAATCCTGATCTCGAGCCACCTGACGGTGCGTGTTCCCGAGCGTGCGCTGCGGCTGGCGCTCGGTGGCACGCTGATCCTGAGCGGGATCAAGCTCGTGGACTTGCCGGAGGCGAATTGGGTCGTGGTCGCCGGCTTCATCGCCGGTGCGACCGTGCTCGTCGCGTGGGGACTGAGCGCGCTTCGCGACCGCCGGCGCGAGCTCGCGCCCGAGCTGACGCTCCGGTAGCTCACAAGCGAGACGTCCAACTACACTCGGCTCGGTTTGGCGCGGTTGCTCCCGACGATCGTCGTCGTCGCTCTGCTTGCGGGGACGGCTGCCGCGTTCGCGGTCACGGAGGGCCTGAAGCTCCAGAAGAGCCCGATCCTCGACACGAGGGTCGACAAGCTGTTCTCGCCGCGCGTGGGCGCGGCAAGGATCGCCTTTCGCCTCCGCAAGGCCGACCGGGTCACGGTCTCGATCGAAGATTCCGACGGCGACATCGTTCGCACGCTGCTGCATCGGCGTTTCAACGCTGGCTTTCTCAACACGGCGTGGAACGGCCGCGACGAGGCAGGTCGAGTCGTCCCGGACGGGACGTACAAGCCGCGCGTCCACCTCGCCGACCAGCACCGGACGATCGTGCTCCCGAACCCGATCCGCCTCGATTCCGTCGACCCCCGCGTGACGGCGCTCGCGGTTAGCCCCCACGTCTTCTCGCCGGACGGCGACTACCGCCGCGATTACCTGACGATTCGCTACCGCCTGAGTGAGCCTGCACGAGCGCTCCTCTTCGTCGACCGCCGCTTCCGGACGAAGGTCAAGTTCTTCCGCAAGCAGTTCGGCTTTACGTGGAACCCCTCGGGGCTACATCTGCGGCCGGGCCGGCACCGCCTCACGCTCGCCGCTCAGGACCGCGCGGGTAACCAGGCGGCGCTGAGCGCGCCGGCCTTCGTGTGGGTGCGCTATCTCGAGCTCGGGCGGCACGTGATCCGGGCCCGCGCCGGCCGCCGTTTCGCGGTGCGCGTGCTCACCGACGTCGGCCGGGCGCGCTGGAGGATCGGGCCGCGCGTCGGGCGGGTGCGCGGCAAGCGGCTTGTGCTGCTCGCCGGTGAGCCCGGCCGCTACACGCTCGTCGTCTTCGCGCGAGGGCACCGCGATAGGGCGTTGCTGCTGGTGACTCAATGACGGCCTTGGCGCATGTGGCCGGGCCCGTGGGCGCCGCAGGGTTGGGCGTTCTTCTCCTCGCGCCGCGGCGGGATCTGCGGATGGCGGGCCTCGGGGTCTCGGCGGCGGGCGCCGCCGGGCTCGCGGCGTACCTCGCTCCGGGCGGTCATACGGCCCTCCTCGCAGCCGCCGGCGTCCTCGGTGTCGCGGCTGCGGTCGCCCTCGCCTTCGCGCTACATCGCTGGCCCTGGCTGCTGCCGCTGCTCGCACTCGCGTGCGTTCCCGTTCGGATTCGCGTCACGGTGGGCGCCACCGATGCGAACCTGCTCGTGCCGCTCTACGGCGTGATCGCCGCGGCCGCGCTTGCGCTCGGGTACCAGCTGCTGCGCGGGGACGACCGCGCCCGCGAGCTCGGGCCGATCGCCTGGCCGCTCGCTGCCTTGGTGGGCTGGAGCGGCCTCTCGCTCGCGTGGACGACCGACCTGCACGAGGGAGCGATTGAGCTCCTCTTCTTCTTCCTGCCGTTCGGGCTGCTGGCGATCTGCCTCGCGCGCGTTCCGTGGCGAAGGGATTGGCTCAAAGGCCTCTACGCCCTGCTCGTCGGGATGGCGCTGCTGTTCGCCGGCATCGGCGTCTACCAATACGTGACGCGCGACGTCTTCTGGAACCCGAAGGTGATCGTGGCGAACCAGTACGCGCCGTTCTACCGCGTCAACTCCGTCTTCTGGGACCCCTCCATCTACGGGCGCTTCCTTGTCGTCGCGATCCTCGCCACGCTCGTCCTCCTCCTGTTCGGTCTGGAGAACCGACTCGCGATAGCCGCCGCTGTCGTGATCGCCGTTCTCTGGGTCGGGCTGTTCTTCTCCTACTCGCAGTCGAGCTTTATCGCGCTGATGGCCGGCGTCGTCCTGGTCTCGTGGCTCGTCTGGCGTAGACGCGCCGTCATCCCGATCGGGCTCGTCGCGGCAGGCGTGCTCGTCGTGGCGCTGGCATTACCGAGCGTCCGCCACCGCTCGCTGAACGCCGCGTCGGGCGGAAGGTTCGAGCTCGTCTCGACCGGGAGCGACATCGCCCTCGACCATCCGGTGCAGGGCGTTGGGATCGGCGGGTTCAAGCGCGAGTACGCGAAGCGGAAGCATCTGAAGGGACGTAACCCCAAGGCCGCCGCCTCCCACGACACGCCGGTGACGGTTGCCGCAGAGACAGGATTGCCCGGGCTCGCGCTGCTCGCGTGGCTGCTGGTGAGCGTTTTCCTGATGGCGTTCCGGCGGGTGCGGGTGACGTTCGCCGGCCGGGTCGTGCTCATTCTCAGCCTCTCCCTCGCGGCGATCGCCGTGCATTCGCTCTTCTACAACGCCTTCTTCGAGGACCCGATGGCCTGGGGCGCGTTCGGCCTCGTTCCGCTGGCGGTTGCCGCCGCCGCGCGGGAGCCCCCGTCAGCGCGCAGGCGCGACGAGCCGCCGCCCGACGGCGCGCAACCGTCGCAGCTCGGCCGGGAGGTAGAAACCGAGCGGAAGCAAGCTGAGCGGGTAGGCGGCGGCGAGCAGCACGGCGGCGGGCAGCGGGACGTCGAGCAGCTTCCCGAGCACCGCGATCCCGACCGCAGCCGCGACGGCGAGCGCGACCCGACGCCACTGGTACGGGACGGGATAGACGCGCTGGGCGTGCACCGCCATCAGCACGAACATGAGGGTGAAGGCTGAGACGGCGGCGACGGCTGCGCCGATCATCCCGTAGCGTGGGACGAGGATCAGGTTTAGCGCGACGTTGACGATCGCGGCGGCGCCCGTCACGACCCAGTTGAATTGGGTCCGACGCACCCGCCCGATCCCGACGGCGACGACCGTATAGGCGGCCCACGCCGCCCCGGCGAAGGCGAGCGGGCCGACCACCCGCGAGCCCTCCAGGTACTCGGGCCGCGACGTCAGCAACTGAACGAGCCAGGGCGCGAGCAGCGTCAGCGCGAGCGAGGCCCAGCACGTCACGAAGAGCAAATAGGTGAGGACGAAGCCGTACGTGCGCCGGGCCTCGGTGTCGTCCTCGATCGAGAACGCAAACGCAGGCCACGCGGACCTGAACGCGACCAGCAGCAGCAGGATCGCCGACGCGACGCGAACGCCGATCGAGTAGTGGCCGACCTCTGCCTGTCCCTTGAAGGTCGCGATGAAGAAGCGGTCGCTGAACGAGATCACCCACAGCGCGAGCGCCGACGGCACGAGCGGCATCCCGAAGCGGTTCATCTCTCGGAAGAGGCGGCGGTCGAACTGAAGGCCGAGCTGGTAGCGGCGGTACGCCAGCAGGACGAAGTACACGGCCAGGGTGCCGATGAAATTGCCGACGATCACTCCCATCGCCCGCTCGTGGAATCCGACGACGAGGACGACCGTGGCCGCGACCGTCACGAGCACGTTCGCGATCGTCGCCAGCACGTAGGAGACCGACCGCTCTTCGACGCGGAAGAGGGCCGTCAGCTGCTCGTAGTTCATCTGCGCCCAGACGGCCACGAACGACGCGCGCACGAGCCACGCTTGGTCCGGCCCCAGGGACAGCAGGTCGGCGATCGGCGCGGCCGCTATCCATCCGGCCACGAGCCCCAGCGTCGCGCTGACCATCGTGAACCAGAAGCACGTGCGCACGACGAGCACGCGGCGCGCCGGGTCGGGGGAGTCGAAGTAGAACCGGAAGAACGCGGCCGAGATGCCGAGGCGGAGCACCGTCACGAGTACGGCTCCGAGCGCCGCCAGCGTCTCGACCCGCCCGTAGTCGCGCCCGGTCAGATAGTGCGTATAGAGCGGGAGGAGCAGGACCGCGAGCAGGCGCGAGACGATCCCGCCCAGGCCGTAGATGGCCGAGTGCTTGGCGAGCCGCCAGAGCTGTTGGCCGAGCATCTACAGGGCAGCGTAGATTTGCAGCAGGCGGTCGGCCATTCGACCGGCTTCGTGAACCCGCTCGACATATGCACGGCTGGCTTCGCCGCGCCGTCGTCGCTCCCCGCCGGACTCGACCAGGGGCCGCAGGTCGTCGGCCAGCGTTTCCTTCGTGGTACGGACGATCGGGACGTCGATGCCGAAGGCCTTCTGCGCCCGCGCGACCGCCTCTTCGTGCAGATAGCCGAGGACGGGCTTGCCCAGCGCCATCGCCTCGACCGCGAAGAGCCCGTACCAGCCGGCGTTGAGCTGGTCGACGATTACGTCCCCGCGCGCGTAGCGCGCCCGCGCGTCTCGGTGGTGGACGCCCTCGACGACGTCGAGCTCGACACCCAGCCGCTCGCAGGCGCGGACGACGTGTTCGGTTCCCTTGCGCGTGCGGCTCAGCGCGGCGTGGACGACCCTGACCGGGCCGTCCTCGCGCGGCGGCACGGGGTCGAGGCCGGCCAGATCGATCCCCGGCGGCACGACCTCGGCGTCGGGAACCCACCGGAGCGCGTCGTGCGAGCCGACGATCTGCGCGTCCGCCATGCGTCCGAACGCGAGCTCGTCCCGTGACTTGCCGCGAATATCCGACCCCACGAAGTGAAAGATCGACTTCTTCCTCGCCGCCCGCAGGGCCGGGAACTGGATCCGCTTGGGGACGAGCGTGAGGCCGAAGTAGAAGTGGAAGACGTCCGTCTTCGGCAGCAGCCGGGCGAAGGCGGCGAACTGCTTCGGCAGTCCGAGCGGGAACCGCGGCAGGTCGAGGTTCTCGTCGTGTTCCGGGTGGTTGGGCTGCGACTCGAACACCACCAGCCGCGCGTCGACACCCTTGCGCCGCAGCGCCTGCACGTTCGTCCACCCGATCCCTGCGAAGTTGACAGGGCAGTGCGTTACTCGGAGTCCCACTCGACCTGGTCGAAGTAGCGGAGCGCGCGCCGTGTCGGACGCGCGCGGTCGGCATACGACGCGAGTTCCTCCGCCGAGATCTCACCCAGGGCGTGCTTGATCCCGAGATACGGGATGTTCAGGTCGTCCTGGTAGACGATCGTCGAGATTCGCGGGTTCACCTCGATCACGTGCTCCCCGACGAGCTGGATGTTGAAGAAGTGGTCGAGCTCGAGCTGCAAGACGATCTGCGCGGCGAGCTCCATCAGCTCCGGGTCGTCGAGCGTCTCGAAGTACATCGCAAGCCCGGCCCGCATCTCCTCGCGCGTCTTCGGATGGCCGAGCACGATTCGCCCTCGTTCGGCGATGCCGTCGATCGTCCGCTCTTTCCCGGCCGCGAGCTCCATCACGAGCATCTCCTCGTCGCCGACGAGCTCGACGAGCTCCTCGAGGCGGAGCGCCTCGGCGACGCCGGGGCGGTTCTCGAGCAGCTGCTGCCGGCGGTCGGCTCGCGCTGAGACGATCCGGAACCCGCGCGAGCCCGAGGAGACCCGCGGCTTGACCGCGACGTCGTCCTCGGGATAGCCGAGCGCGCCGGCGATTCGAGCCAGCTCGTCGGCGCCGACGGCGACGGCGTGGGCGGGCGTCCGCGGCAGCGCGTCGTACGTCGCGGCCTTGTCGTTACAGATCCGGACGGCTTCGGGCGACGAGACGAGCACTGTTGTGTTCTGGAATCGGTCCTTGCTGTCCGCGAGCGCCTGCAGTTCGAACGACGACTGCGGCACGAGTGCGTCGACCTCCTCCCGTTCGCAGATATCGACGACCGTGTCGACGAAGCCTGGGTCCGTTCCGGGCGGAACGGCGTAAAAGGCGTCGCACAGGCGCCGCCCGACGGCGAGCTCCGACATGTCGGTGCCGACGAGCCGGAGCTCGCGCTCGCCGTTCTGGCCCAGGGCGCGCACGAGCGCCGCGCAACCCGGGACGCCGGCGGCCGTCAGCAGAACGGTCAGCTTCCTCACATCAGGTCGATTCGATCTTCCTGGAGGCGCCGAAGGTCCTGCTCGCGTTCTGCCTCGAGCATCGAGAGCATCGACTCGCGCATCGTCGCGCCGGGGTAGACCCAGATCTCCGGGTGCGTCAGCAGCTGCAGCCATTCGAACCGGCCACCACGGAGCTCCTCGTGCGGACAGCCGCTTCGCCACTGCTGGTTCGAGTCGGAGCGATAGTGGTCGGGGTCGAAGTACGGCGGCGCCATCACGTTGACCACGGTCTCGACCGGCCGCGACATGTACTCGGGGTCCGGGTTATGCCAGGCGACGACGGGATCGAAGCGCCCGTCGAGCTCGGCCTTCGGCCAGACGGCGTGGAGCCCAACGCGGTGGCCGAGCTCTCGGAGCCGGCCGAGCGAGCGCTCGCCCTCTGGCGACTCGAGGTTGTAAAAGACGCTTTGGGTCATCAGGAGGTATGTCGCCGTCGCGCCGTGCTCGGCTTCGAGCTCGGCGAGCCGGACGGCGGCGTCGAGGGTGAGATCGACGTCGTGGCGGAGGAGAAGATCTCCGGCGCGCGGTTCTCGGTCGAAGAAGGCAAACCGATAGCCGCCTGACCTCGCCGCTTCCAGCAGCTCGGCGTAATGGTCGAGATCGAAGGCGCAGCTCACCTGAAGGCCGGGCTCATCTGTCTCGCTTTCGGCACACCCGCGTCACACACACGCGCACCCTTCCTCAATAAGCTCGACGCGGGGAGGAGGCCGGGCGTGCCTATTCCCAGACCGTCCAGGCGACTTCGACCCACGCCCGTCACGCGGCCTCCACCTCCACCTCGACGTCGAGCAGCGTCGCTGCCGCCTCCGCCCGCTCTAGCGCCTCCACATTCGTATCGCCGACAGCGATCACATACCCGCGCCGGTCGCCGTCCCGCTGCACGGGTCGGATCACCTCGTCCTCCTCCACGAACACCTCGGCGCGCACCACACCTGGGAACGCAAGCACACGCTCGAGCCCGCTGACGCTGCGGACGCGGCCCGTGGGCAGCGGCCCCGGGGAAGCGGTGAGGAAGAAGATCGCCAGCGGCTGCCCCGTCCTCGGCCGGACGAGCTCGTCGGGTATCGGTTGGCCGAGCGCCTGCCGCAGCGCGACCTCGATCAGGTCGACGCCGGCGCCGAGCAGCGCGACGTCGACCATCTGGCCGCCCGGGATGCGCGCGGCCACCTCGACCACCTTCGGCTCCGACCCCTCCGCGCTCAGCAGCTGCGGATAGGCGATCCCGTCCTCGAGCCCCAGCGCGTGCACGGAAAAGGCGGCGACCTGCTCCGCCTCCTCCAAGCGGTGCCCGTAGAGCGTCGACGGGTACAGGTGCGTGAGCGCGACGCCGAAGCCCCGACCCTGGGGCCGGATCCGGTCGGACAGGGTCACGAGGGTGACCTCGCCGCTGCGCGCCACGAGCAGCGTGTTGACCTCGAGCCCTTCGTGGTAGCTCTCGACGATCGCCTCCTCGCTCGGCGATTCGGCCAGCGTCGCGTGGAGGTGCCGCTCGACGTCGCCCATCCCCTCGAGGAGGAAGATGCCGCGCTGGCCGGCCGAGTCGGCCGGCTTGAGCACAGCCGGAAACCCCACCGACGCCGCCGCCGCCCTCGCTTCGTGCAGGTTCCTCGCCGCGGCGAAGCGCGGCTGTGGAACGCCGGCATCCGCCAGCCGCCGGCGCTGCGCGACCTTGTGTGTCATCAGGCGCGCGGTCTCGCTTCCGATGCCGGGCAGGCCGAGCTCTTCCGCGACCGCGGCCACAACCGGAACAGCGCGGTCGGCCACGTACGTGAGCACGCCCTCCACGCTGTGATGGCGACCGGCCGCCGCCACGGCCGGAATGTCCTGAAAGTCGACGACTTCGGCGACGTCCGCTTCGGCCAGCCCTGGTGCATCGGGGTTCCGGTCGACGGCGACCACCTCCAGTCCGAGCTCGTGAGCGCGCCCGATGACGCGGCGCTGGTGGCGCCCGGCTCCAACCAGGAGGACCCTCGTCACGCCGCGGGCTCGCGGGGGCCGCCGCTCCTCACTTCACGATGAACGCCATCTTCGGGCCGATCCGGATCGGCGGGCGGCCCTGGGCGGCGGCGAAATCCGCCAGCGCGGTATTGGCCGTGACGTCGTCGGCAACGAGCACACCGCCTTCGCGCAGCGCGGGGTAGGCGGTCTCGAACTCGAACGACATGCACTCGTAGGAGTGCTCGCTGTCGTGCATGAAGAAGTCGAGCGAGCCGAGGCGGCCGAGCACCGGCGGCAGCTCGTCCTGGCTCCTGCCGAGGACGAGCTCCCAGCCCTCGCGCAGCTCGGCCGGGATCATCCAGCCCGGCTCCTTGCCCGCCGGGATCACGGCGCCGCCCTTGCCGCTCCAGAAGACGTCCGGGCCGTACTGCTCGCCCGCGAACTCGGGCAGGTCGATCGACGTCAAGCTGCCGCGGCCGTTCTTCTTCAAGGCAAGGAGCAAGAAGGCGGTCGAGACGCCGTTGCAGACGCCGGTCTCGACAAGCGCGTCCGGCTCGAGCGCGCGGACGATCGCGTAGAGGAAGACGCCCTCCTCGTAGCCGTCGCGGCCCGTGACCCGACCGGTGTTGTAGCGCTGGCCGCGCTCCGTCTCCCCCTTCACCGCCTCCCAGAAGAGCGCGGTCTCCCGCTCGAGGTGCTCGATCAGGCCGCTCTCCGCGACCTCCGTCCGATAGGCGCGAAGCGCCTGCTCGTCACGGAGAAAGCCGTCGAGGAACTCGCGCTCGATCTCGGGGGGAGCGGTCGCCACGGCGGCCGATCATATCGGCCGCAAAAAGGGCCGCCGTTAGACTCGCCCGTGTGCCGCTGAAGGGAAAGCGCATCTTTGTCACCGGCGGCGCCGGCTTCATCGGGACCACGCTGATACCGCTGCTCGTGGACGAAAACGAGGTCGTCGCGCTCGACAATCTGCACCGCGACGCGCTGACCGAGACAACCCTCGCGAAGCACCCGAACCTCACCTTCGTCCAGGCGGACGTCCTCGACGCCGAGGCAGTTCGAGAGGCGGCCGCAGGCGCCACCCACGTCGTCCATCTCGCTGCGATCGCGGGGGTCGACACCGTCCGCGAGAGCCCGGTGAGAACGATGCGGGTGAATCTGATCGGCACCTACAACACGCTCGAGGCCGCGCTCGCGAACGGAGAGCGCGTCGAGCGGTTCGTCGACTTCTCGACCAGCGAGGTCTTCGGGACGCACGCCTACAACGTGAGCGAGGGGCAGACGACGACGATCGGCTCGGTCGGCGAGGCCCGCTGGACGTACGCCGTCTCGAAGCTCGCGGGGGAGCACATGGCGCACGCGTACCGCGAGGAGTTCGGCCTCCCGGTCGTCACCGTCCGGCCGTTCAACGTCTACGGCCCCGGTCAGATCGGCGGCGGGGCGATCCGGGCGTTCATCGAGGCGGCGCTCGCGGGCCGAGATCTCGTCATCCACGGGGACGGCTCACAAATCAGGGCGTGGTGCTACGTCGACGACATGGTGTCGGCGCTCCTGCTTTGCCTCGAGCGCGCGGAGGCCGTCGGAAACTCGTTCAACGTCGGCAACGCGCGCTCGGCGGTCACGATCCGCGACCTGGCGCAGCGGGTCAAGCGGCTGACCGATTGCCCCGGCGAGGTCGTGTTCCAGCCTCTCCACTACGCCGACGTCGAGCTGCGGATCCCGAACGTCGAGAAGGCGCGGGAGGTCCTCGGCTTCGAGGCGCAGGTCGACCTCGACGAGGGGCTCGAGCGGACGATCGCTTGGTACAGGACGCGCGAGCTGGCGCAGGCGTAGTTCGGCTGGCCTGGCCGGACCTTGGCCCGGAGGAGGTCGAGGCGATCGCCGAGGTGATTGCGAGCGGCCGACTCACGATGGGCCCGAAGGTTGAGCAGTTCGAGGCCGAGCTCGCGCGGGCCACCGAGACCGGTCATGCCGTCGCCGTCTCGTCGGGGACCGCCGCGCTGCACCTCGCGTTGCTCGCCCTCGGCGTCGGGCCGGGCGACGAGGTGCTCGTTCCCGCGTACACGTTTCCGGCGACCGCGAACGTCGTCGCCTTCACAGGCGCGCGGCCGGTGCTGATCGACGTCGACGCCGAGACGATGAACTTCGACCCCGAGCGCCTTGCGCCCGGGCCGAAGACGAAGGCCGTGATCCCCGTGCACCTGTTCGGGCGTCCGGCGCCGGTGGAGCGCCTGCCCGACGGTCCGGCCGTGCTCGAGGACGCGGCGGGCGCCCTCGGGGCAAAGCGAAAGGGCAAGGCCTGCGGCAGCCTCGGCGCCGTCGGCTGCCTGTCCTTCCACCCGCGCAAGATCGTCACGACCGGCGAGGGCGGCGCAGTCGTCAGCGACGACTCGGAGCTCGCCGACGCCGTGCGGATGCTGCGCCACCACGGGTGGCAGCCGCCCGAGTGGCGCGACATGCCTCGGCCGGGGCTGAACTACCGGCTCTCGGACCTCCTCTGTGCGGTCGGGATCACGCAGGTGCGTCGCCTCGACGAGCTGCTCGCGGCGCGCGCGCGGCTGGCGGCGGCCTACGCCGAGCGGCTGAACGACGTCGTCCAGACTCCCGCCGTCGACGAAGGCGACGTCCACGGCTGGCAGGCGTACGTGATCCAGCTCAAGCGGCGCGACGAGGTGCTCGCCGCTCTTCGCGAGGAGGGCATCGAGGCCCAGATCGGCACCTATGCGCTGCACCGGCTGACCGCCTACCACGACCAAGGACCGTTCCCGGGCGCGGACCGGTGCTACGAGCGCGCGCTTGCGCTGCCGTTCCACAACCGGCTCGCGGAGAGCGATCTCGACCGCGTCGCGGAGGTCGTTCGGCGGTTCGCCGGATAGTCTGAGCCCCTGCAAATGGCCGAAACCGAGGTCTTCCCGGCGCCGCGCGTGGCGCGCGAGGACGAGGCGGCGCCGGATGTCTCGATCGTCGTTCCCGTCTACAACGAAGGGGCGACGCTCGACGAGCTGTACCGGCGGAGCGTCGCCGCGGTCGAGCCGACCGGGCGCCTCTTCGAGCTGATCTTCATCGACGACGGCTCGACCGACGACACCTGGTCAAGGCTCGAGCAGCTCCACCGCAAGGACGGGAGGGTTCACGCCGTCCGCTTCAAGCGGAACTTCGGCCAGCACCCGGCCATGCATGCGGGCTTCTCCCGAGCGCGCGGCGACATCGTGGTGACGATGGACGCGGATTTGCAGAACGAGCCGGAGGACATCCCGAAGCTCGTCGAAGCGGTCGAGGCCGGGACCGACGTCGCGAGCGGCCGGCGCCGCGCGCGCCGCGACTCGTGGGGGCGGACGCTCCCCTCGCGGATGATCAACGGGATGCTCCGCCGCTTCACCGGCGTCGAGATCGACGACTTCGGCAGCGCCTTCAATGCGTACCGGCGGAGCGCGGTCGAGCCGATGCTCGGCGCGATCGGGCGACAGAAGTTCACGAAGGCGCTCGTCCTTTCCGGCGGCGCAACGGTGGTCGAGGTCGACGTCGGCCACTCTCCGCGCCGCGACCGATCCCGCTACTCGCCGCTTCGCCTGACGAGGCTCGCGCTGCATGTGCTCGCGGGATTCTGGCCGCAGCCGATCCAGTGGATCGGCCTCGTGATCGGGATCTTCTGCACGCTCGTCGCCGTGGCGCTCGCCGTCTACGGGATTGTTTACTGGATCGTCAACGCGAACTTCCCAGGACCGCTCTTCGGAGGGACCGCCGTGGTTTTCGTGCTCGGCCTCCAGGGTTTCATCCTGGCGCTCGTCGGCGAGTACCTGGCCAGGATCCACCGGCAGGTCGAGGGTCGTCCGCTGTACACGATCGAAAGCGAGCTCCGCTGAGCAAGGTTCTGATCACGGGTGGGGCAGGGTTCATCCCCTCCCATTTCGTCCGCCACTTCCTCCTGCGCACCGAGCACGAGGTCGTCTCGCTCGACGCGATGACCTATGCCGGCAACGTCGAGAACCTCGCCGACGTGCTCGCGCACGGGCGGCTCGAGTTCGTGCAGGGAGACATCCGCGACGAGGAGACGATCCGCCGCCTCGTCGGCGAGGTCGACGTCGTCGTGCACGCTGCAGCGAACTCGCATGTCGAGCAGTCGATCGCCGAGGGCGCGCGCGAGTTCGTGTCGACGAACATCGAAGGAACGCGAATCCTGCTCGACGCTGTCAGGGCTGCCCCCGTCGAGCTGTTCGTCCTGATCTCGTCCTGCGAGGTCTACGGCACCGGACTGGAGGAGCCGATCAGCGAGGAGCACCTGCTCAATCCGCGCAGCCCGTACTCGGCGACGAAGGCAGGCGCCGACCGGTTGGGGTACGCGTACTACGCCACCTACGGCCTGCCGATCGTGATCGTCCGCCCGTTCACGAACTACGGGCCGTTCCAGCACCCGGAGAAGATGATCCCGCGCTTCATCACGCAGGCGATCGACGAGGAGCCGCTGACGGTCCACGGCGACGGGCTTGCGAGCCGCGACTGGGTGTTCGTCGAGGACCACGCCGAGGCGGTCGCGCGGATCGTCGACGCCGGCGGCTCGCTCGCCGGCGAGGCGATCAACGTCGCGACCGGCGGCGGGAAGTCCGTCGTCGAGATCGCCGAGCTCGTGCTGGACGCGCTCGGCAAGCCCCGGTCGCTCAAGGTGCACACCGAGGACCGGCCGGGCCAGGTGACGCGGAACATCGGCTCGCCGGAGAAGGCCGCAGCGCTGCTCGGGTGGCGCGCCCGCACGTCTTTCGAGGAGGGGTTGGAGAGGACCGTCGCGTGGTATCGCGACAATGAAGCGTGGTGGAGGGCCGTGCTAGCGAGCCGGGCCGACGTCTACTCGTCCTAGGCGCCGGGCCTGCGCAACTCGGATTACTCGAAGCCGCGCGCGACCGCGGTCTCTACGTCATCGCCGTGGATCGCGATCCGGCGGCGCCGGGGTTCCGGTACGCCGACCGGCGAGCCCTGATCTCCACCGAGGACGAGCCGGCGATCCAGCGCCTCGCCGAAGCCGAAGCGCCGGACGGCGTGATTGCCCCGGGAACGGATTGGCCGGTCGGAATCGCCGCGCGCGTCGCCCACCGGCTCGGGCTCCCGCATGCGCTCGATCCCGACACGGCCGCCCTGACGCTGTCAAAGGTGCGGCAGCGCGAGCGCTTCCTCGAGGCGGGCGTCCCGCACGTGCCCTGGCGCCTCGCGAACGGCGACGGGAAGGTGCCGCTGCCGTGTGTCGTCAAGGCGCCGGACCGCCAGGGTCAGCGCGGGATGACGATCGTTCGCGAGCGGTCGGCCCTCGGCGAAGCGGTCCGCCTAGCCATCGCGGAGTCGAGAAACGGCACCGCGCTGATCGAGGAGCTCGTCGACGGGCCTGAGGTGACGGTCAACGCCTTCTCCGTCGACGGCCGCTTCCACGCGGTCGCCGTCACGGACAGGCTCACCGCCGACCCTCCCGCCTTCGGCGTCGCGCTCGCGCACGTCTGGCTCGCCGAGCACGGCGCCGGAGCGGCGGAGGTGGCGGAGCGCGCGGCCGCGGCGCTCGGGATCGAGAGCGGCCCCACCTACACCCAGCTGCGGATCGGTCCCGACGGGCCGCAGGTGGTGGAGCTCGCCGCGCGGCTCGGAGGCGGGCACGACGCGGAGCTGTGCCAAGCGGCGGTCGGCGTCGATCTCAACGGCTTCGCGCTCGACGCCACGCTCGGCGAGCAGCTCGAGGTCCCCAAGCCGCACGCCGTCGTCGGTGGGGCCTGCACGCGCTTCCTCGTTCCGCCCGAGGGCCTGCTTCGCGGCACGACCGGCGCGGACGACGCCGAGCGCGTCGACGGAGTCCTCTGCGTGCGCGTGTACCGGCAGCCTGGGCATCTGTTCGGGCCGCTCCGCCGCGGAGCCGATCGCGCCGGCGCCGTCATCGCAGTGGGAGCGAGCCGCGAGCAGGCGCTCGAGCGGGCTGACGCCGCCGCCGCTCGCATACGCTTCGACACCGTCGATGCTCCGCTCGAAACGTCAAACACTGCTTAGCTTCCAGCCGCCCGCGGTCGGTGAGGAGGAGGTCGAGGCAGCCGCAGAAGCGATCCGCTCGGGCTGGCTCACCACCGGCCCGCGCGCGGCCGAGCTCGAGGCGGGCGTCGCCGCTTACCTGGGCGCGAAGCACGTCCTCGCGCTCTCGTCCGGAACGGCGGCGCTTCACCTTGCGCTGATCGCCGTCGGCGTCGAGCCCGGAGAGGAGGTCGTCACCACCCCGATCACCTGGCCGGCGACCGCGAACGTGATCGTCCACGCCGGTGCGACGCCGGTGTTCGTAGATGTCCGGGAAGGCGACCTCAACATCGACCCCGCGCGCGTTGCCGAGGCGGTCACGGAGAAGACCGCGGCAATCCTGCCGGTGCACTTCGCCGGGCAGCCGTGCGAGCTCGATCCGCTGCTCGAGCTGGGGATCCCGGTCGTCGAGGACGCGGCGCACGCCTTCGAGAGCGAGTACCGCGGCCGGAAGATCGGAACGCTCTCGGCGGCGACCTGCTTCTCGCTCTACGCGACCAAGAACGTGGCCGCCGGCGAGGGCGGGCTCGTCTCGACGAACGACGACGAGATCGCGGCCGCCGTAGACTCGCTGCGTGTGATGCGTCGCGGCGCGGGCTCGCTGTACGACCTCCTCGTGCCCGGCTACAAGGCCAACCTGTCCGACGTCCACGCGGCGATCGCGCTCGCGCAGCTGGAGAAGCTCGACCGGCACCGTGAGATCCGCCTGCGCCACGTCGCTTCCTACGACGCCGCGGTCGCGGAGCTGGAGGGGATCGACGCGCTCGGCCGCGACTCCCGCGACGTGCACGCGTTCCATCTCTACGTCGTCCGGATCGACCCGGAGCGCGCCGGCGGCACCCGCGACGATTATCAGCGGCTCCTGGCCGAGGAAAACATCGGGACGAGCATCCACTTCCTGCCCGTCCATCGGCTGTCTGCCTACCGCGAGCGGTTCGGCCAACGGGCGCCGCTGCCGGTCGCGGAGCGTGCCGGCAGCGAGGTGCTGTCTCTGCCGCTCTCGCCCGCTCATTCGGACGGCGACATCGCGGACGCGATCGAAGGGCTGCACGCCGTCCACTCGAAGCTGACCGGATGAACCGACGCGTGGTTCGGCTGGTCGGGACGCTCGTCGTCACCGGGCTTTGTCTTGCCTATCTGTTGTGGAAGATCGACATTTCGCGGACGGCGCACATCCTGGTGCACGCCGACCTCGGGTACTTCCTCGCCGCGCTGGCGCTCTTCCTGCTGACGATCTGGCCGATGGCGTGGCGGTGGCAGCGCCTACTGGCTGCGAAGGGCATCGGAGACTCGATGACCTGGCTGACGCGCGCCTACCTCGTCGCCTACACCGCCGGCCAAGTCCTGCCGACGGCGGTGGGCGGCGACGCGGTTCGGATCTACGAGACGACGCGACGGCACCCGGGGAACGGCGGGCCGATCGCAGGCTCGGTGATCCTCGAACGCGCCCTCGGAGGAGCGGCGACGCTCGTGCTCGCCGCCATCGGCTTCCTGCTGGCACTCGGCCGCTACGACGTCGGCGCCTACCTCTGGATCGAGGGTGCCTTCGTTGTCGCGACGATCGTCCTCGCGGTCGCCCTGTTCTCGGTGCGGGCGCGCCCGCTGCTCGCGCGGACGGTCCCGCTGCTCCGCCGCGTGTGGCTCGAGCGGCCCGTGCGCGCCGTCTACGAAGGGATCCACGCGTACCGCGACAACCCGGGGCTGCTGCTGGGCTTGACCGCGCTGACCCTCGCGATTCAGTCGGTGCGCGTGCTCACGATCTGGCTAACCGGCAAGGCCGTCGGGATCGACCTCTCCCCGCAGCCGTACTTCGTGCTCGGCCCGCTCCTCTTCCTCGTCATGCTCGTTCCGTTCACGATCAACGGCATCGCCGTGCGCGAGTCCTTCTTCGTCAGCTTCCTGGGCAGGCTGGACGTCGGCGCCGACGCCGCCTTCGCGTGCGGTTTCCTCTTCTTTGTGATCACGCTGGCCGCCTCGCTCCCCGGCGCCTTCATCCTCGGCTGGCAAAGCCTCAGGGGGCTCTCTCGGCCGGGGGTGGAGCAGCATGGCTGACGCGAGCGTCGTCGTCGTCACGTACGACGCGCTGCCCTGGATCGAGCGCTGCCTCGAGAGTGTCCGCGGCCATGAGGCGATCGTCGTGGACCACGGCTCGAGCGACGGGACGCTCGAGCTCGTCCGCCGGCGCTTCCCGGACGTCCGCGTGATCGAGCAGGAAAACCGCGGCCTCGCCGCGGGGTGGAACGCCGGGATCCGGGCATCGACCGGCCGTTATGTCTTCATCCTCAACGCTGACGCCTGGGTCGTCGGCGCCGGCCTCGCGCGGCTCGTCGAGTTCACGGACACCCAACCGGAGGCCGCCGTGGTCGGGCCGCGGCTCCTCAACCCGGACGGAAGCCTGCAGCGGTCCGTGCGCGCCTTCCCGACGCGCTGGCGGCTTGCGACCGAGTACCTATTCCTGCGGAAGCTCGCTCCGGGCTCGCGTCTCCTGAACGAGTTCTACGGCGGCGGATTCGACCACCAGTCGGTACGCGAGGCGGAGTTTCTGATGGGAGCGGCGATGCTTGTCCGCCGCGAGGCGATCGACTCGGTCGGGCTGCTCGACGAAGACTTCTTCCTGTTCAGCGAGGAGACGGACTGGTGCTACCGCTTCCGTGCCGCCGGCTGGAAGGTGCTGTTCTACCCCGGCGCCGAGGTCATGCACGTCGGGGGCGCTTCGCATGGCGGCCGGTTCTTTCGCGAGAACGTGCGCGGGCACCTGCGCTTCTTCGCCAAGCACCGCGGCGTGCGCGAGGCCGAGCGGGTCCGGCGGCTGCTCCTCTGGTCGCTTCGGCTCCGCGGCCTCGTCTTTCGCGGGGAGCGCGGGCGGATGTACCGCGACGTGGCGCGGTGGCTTGCCTCTGCGCCCGCTCGAACGCTGATCGAATCCCCGCGATGATCCGCATCGCGGTCGCGCTCGCCGCCGTGCCGGCGCTCGTCGTCGCGCGCCAGCTCCCGGAGGAGGGCGTGT
>JBKPFU010000047.1:0-19434 GCA_046728975.1 Actinomycetota bacterium
GCGGACCGGGGCGAACCCGTCGCCGAGGTTCGCCTCGGTCGTGGGGCAGACGCAGACTCGGGCGTCCGCATCGGCGATGAGATCGAGCTCGGCGTCGTCGGCGTGGGTCGCGTGAATGACCGTCGTTCGCGGGCCGAGGCATCCGGTGCGGGCGAGCAGCTCGACCGGCCGGATCCCGTGTTCGGCGACGCACTCCTCGATCTCCCGGGGCTGCTCGTCAGCGTGAACGTGGAGCGGCAGGCCATCTTGCTGTACATAGCGGCCGATCTCTTCCAGCCAATCGACCGGGCAGGCCCGGACGGAGTGGGGGGCAAGGCCGATCCGTACGCCTCGCCCGCGCAGCTCCTCGACCTGGCGCAGGTATTCGCCGACCGAGGACTGGCGGAAGCGGTCGACCCCGCCGCGTCCATACGCGGCGTGGAGCAGCACCAGCGTGACACCGGCCTCCGCGGCCGCGTCAACCGCCTTCAGCGCCTCCTCGAAGCCCAGGTAGTGGAACTCGCCGACGGCCGTGTATCCGGCCGTGCGCATCTCGCGGTAGGTCTCGGCATAGTCGGTTCGGACACGCCCCGGGGTCTGACCCCGGGCCAGGTCCAACATGGCCTCGCGCCATCCCCAGAAGTCGTCGCCCTCCACACGGCCGCGCAAGGCGCGCTGAAACGTGTGGCTATGCGCGTTCACGAAGCCCGGAATCCGAAGCGTCGAGGCCACGGGCGTATCCTTCCACCATGGCGGTCCGCGCCGTGCCGGCCTCGCTCGCGCAAATTCCGAACGCCCTGACAGTGGCACGGCTCGTGCTGATCCCGATCTTCGTCGCGCTGCTCGCCTCCGCGGACGGGGGGCACAGCTGGCCGGCGGCGATCGTCTTCGGAGCAGCCGGCGCGACCGATCAGATCGACGGCTGGTTGGCCCGGCGCTGGCACGTCGAATCGGCGTTCGGCAAGATCGCCGACCCGTTGGCCGACCGGTTGATGATCGACGTCGCCGTCCTGATGCTCTGGTTCGACGATCGCCTGCCCTGGGTGGCGCTTGCGATCCCGGCGCGTGATCTGGCGCTCGTTGCAGGGTACAAGCTCGTCGTGGGCCGAGGATACGACTTCGACGTCAATTTCGCGGGCAAGGTGGCGACCTGGCTGCTCTACGCATCGCTCGCGTTCGTGATGGTGACGCACGAGGGCACGGATTGGCCGCTGTGGATCTTCTGGGTCGGTTTCGGCCTCGCCGTCGTCTCGCTTGGTGGCTATCTGCTGAAGGCACGCCGCGAGGTGGCGACGTGAACTCGTTCATGTTCCTGGGGCGTCGCTGGCAAAGGAGGCAAGCCGGCGGAGCGCAGGGCAGTGCAAAGACGCACGGCCAAGCGGCGCCGGCGCAGCATCCTGCCGCCAGCGGCGTCACCCTTCGGCGGAGCCCGGCTCCGCCGGGCGGGAGCCGACGGGGGCCAGGGACATGAAAGCCGTCGTCATGGCCGGGGGAGAGGGAACCCGCCTCCGCCCGCTCACGTCCAATCAGCCGAAGCCGATGGTGCCGATCGTCGGCAAGCCCTGCATGGAGCACATCCTGGAGCTGCTCAAGAAGCACGGCTTCGAGGACGTCGTGGTCACCGTCGCGTTCCTGCCGCAGGCGATTCGTAGCTACTTCGGGACGGGAGAATCCCTCGGGCTGAACATCGAGTACTCGGTCGAGGAATCGCCACTCGGTACTGCAGGCTCGGTGCGTCTGGCCGACAGCAAGCTCCAGGACACCTTCCTCGTCATCTCGGGAGACGCGCTCTGCGACGTCGATCTGAGCAGCCTGGTCGAAGCCCACCGCGAGAAGGGAGCCGCGGTCACGATTGGCCTCAAATCGGTCGACAACCCGCTCGAGTTCGGCATCGTCGTCACCGACGACGAGCGCCGGATCGAGCGCTTCCTCGAAAAACCGTCCTGGGGGCAGGTCTTCTCCGACACGATCAACACCGGGATCTACGTCATCGAGCCCGAGGTCATGCGGCACGTGCCGACCGACCGCTCGTACGACTTCTCGAAGGAGCTCTTCCCGCTGCTGCTCGAGATGGGCCGACCCCTCTACGGGCACATCCTCGACGGCTACTGGCAGGACGTCGGCGACCTCGACCAGTTCCGGCAGGCGAACTTCGACGCACTCGACGAAGCGGTGAAGCTGAACATCCCGGGTATCCGCCTGCGCGGAAACGTGTGGCTGGGGGAGGGGGTGGAGGTCGACGACCTCGACCAGATCGAAGCGCCGGCGTTCCTCGGCAACTACTGTCGCATCATGGCCGACGCCGCCGCCGGCGCGTACTCGGTGCTCGGCTCCAGCGTCACGCTCCGAGAGCGGGCACGCACGAGCCGCTCCGTGATCGACGTATCCACCCACATCGGCCGAAGCGCCGTCGTCGAGGGCGCCATCCTTGGCCGCTCGTGCGAGGTCGGCGCCCACGCGCACGTGCAGGAAGGCGCCGCGATCGGCGACGAGGTGTCGCTCGGCGCCCAGACCGTGGTCATGCCGGGCGTGCGGATCTATCCGTACAAGGAGGTCGAGACCGGGGCGCGGATCCACGAGAGCCTGATCTGGGAGTCGCGAGCGTCCTCGCGCCTGTTCGGTCGAGACGGAGTCTCCGGGCTCGTCAACGTCGACCTGACGCCGGAGGTCGCGGTCCGCCTGGCGACCTCGCTCGGCACCGCGCTCAAGCGCGGCGCGCGCGTGGTCGCGAGCCGCGAGTCGCCCCCCGCGTGCCGGATGATCAAGCGCGCGATGATCTCCGGCTGCAACTCGGCCGGCGTCGACGTCGCCGACCTGCGCGTGCTCCCGGCTGCGGTCGCGCGGCACCTGCTAAAGACGCACGGCTATGACGCCGGCTTCCACGTCGGCGTTAGCCACGCCGACCCCGAGCTCGTGCAAATCCGCTTCTTCGAGCAGCCGGGGATCCAGCTGACTCCGGAGATGGAGAAGGAGATCGAGAAGCACTTCACGCGCCTCGAGCTGCGCCGCGTCGCCTACAACGCCGTCGGCGCAGTCACCTATCCGGCCCGTGTCCGCGAGAGCTACGCGCAGGACCTGCTCGCCAATCTGGACACCGAGGCGATCCGCGAGCGGCGCTTCCGCCTCGTCGTCGACTACGGCTACTCCGCGGCCTCGTTCGTGCTCCCGCTGGTCCTCGGTCCGCTGCACGTGGAGGCGGTCAGCGCCCACGGCTTCGTCGCCGACGCCGCCGACGAGAGAACGGCGTCGCTCCGCGAGTCGATCGGCCAGACGAAACGGCTCGTCCAGGCCGTGGGGGCCGATCTGGGCGCCGTGCTCGACCGTGCGGCCGAGCGCCTGTTTTTGATCGACGAGCAGGGCCGTGAGATCCCCGTCGAGCAGACGTTGCTGCTCTACCTCCGGCTGATGGGCTCCAACGGCCGCCGCGGGAAGCTGGCCTTCCCGATCACTGTCACGAGCGCCGTCGACCGCGTCGTCGAGGGCAGTGGGCTCGAGATCGTCCGAACCGGCGCCTCGTCGGCCGACCTCACGAAACAGGCTGCCGAAAACGATGTCATCTTCGCGGGCGCCGTGGGCGGCGGCTACGTCTTCCCCGAGTTCCTGCCGGCCTACGACGCGGTGGCTGCGCTCTGCAAGCTGCTCGAGCTCCTCGCTCCGATGCGACAACCGCTCTCGACGCTCGTCGAGGAGCTACCGAGGTCGACGCTCGTCCACCGTCAGGTCGCCTGCCCGTGGGCGCTGAAGGGACTGGTCATGCGCGTCCTCACCGAGCGGCTCAAGGGGCGCGACGTCGACCTCACCGACGGGATCAAGGTCTTCGACGAGCGCGGATGGGCGCAGGTGCTGCCGGACCCGGACGAGCCGATCGTGCACATCTACGCGGAGGGAGAGACGGACGAGGTCTCCGGCGAGCTCGAAGCCGAGCTGCACCAGCTCGTCGAGGAGATCATGCAAAGCGAGGCCGCCGAAGCGCGCGTCTAGCGCGTTCAGCCAGGGCCGAGCCTCAAGCTCAGGTTGACCCTTCGCCCGCCTGCTGCTTTACTTGGCTCGACCCCGCTCCCCAACCGAAAGGCGTCTCGCGTGGAACCGCTCCCTGATCTTGGCTCGCTGTCGGACGACGAGCTGAAGCAGCTGATCGACGACCTGAAGACCGAGGAGCAGGAGATCTCGTACAAGCGCCGGCTCCTGCACGGCAAGATCGACATCCTGCGCGCCGAGCTAGTCGCCCGGCTGCATGCCTCGGAGGGGAGGAGCGTGCTCGACAAGGTGGACGTCGACTCGCTGACTGAGATCCTCGCGGGCAAGGCTGCGCCTCCGACCGAATGAGCCATGTCTACTGCCCGGAGTGCGGCTTCCAGAACCCGGAGGTCGCAAACTACTGCTCCAAGTGCGGCGCGCTGCTCGTCAAAGACGAGGGCGGGGGGGACACGACGATGAGCTTCGTCCCCGACGATGGGGCGGACGACGCGGGCATCTCGTTGGACGAGTTTCCCGCGGAGGGGCCCGCGCTCGTGGTGCGTTCGGGCGGCGGGCGCGCGGGCGAGCATTTCGCGCCGGGCGGCGATCGGACGACCATCGGCCGCTCCCCCGACAACGACATCTTCCTCGACGATGTCACCGTCTCGCGCAAGCACGCCGTGCTGCTCGAACGCGACGGGGACTATTTCATCGAGGACCTCGGAAGCCTCAACGGGACGTACGTGAACCGCAAGCGGATCGACGCCGAGGCGAGGCTCGACAACGGGGACGAGCTCCAGATCGGCAAGTACAAGCTGAGCTTCATCTCGAAATGAGCGCACCGACGAAGACACTGCCGCGGCAGCGCTTGCTCACGATCGGGACCGTCTGCAACCGGCTGCAGGCGGAGTTCCCGGACATCTCGATCTCGAAGATCCGCTACCTCGAGGACCAGGGTCTCCTTACGCCCAGGCGTACGCAGGGCGGCTACCGGCTCTTCAGCGAGGAGGACGTCGAGCGCCTCGAGACGATCCTGCGGTTGCAGCGCGACGAGTTCCTGCCGCTGCGCGTGATCCGCCAGGAGCTCGCGTCGCCGAGAGGAGCGAAGGACCGTCGTCGGCGCCGGCGGGTGGGGCTCGACGGGCACGAGGCCGACCTCGACTTCGGCGAGCTCTGCGAGCGCGCGGGGATCGGTTCCGAGCTCGCGCGCGAGCTGGAGGAGTTCGGCCTGCTCGCGCCCAACCGGGACGGCGGCGAGAAGCGCTACAGCGAGATCGATGCGGACATCGCGGTCGCGTGCGCCAAGCTTGCGCGGTACGGCATGTCCGCGCGCCACCTACGCACCTTCAGGAACGCGGCCGACCGCGAGGCGGCGCTGCTCGAGCAGCTCGTGGCGCCGTCGCTCCGTTCCCGCAACCTTGAGCGCCGGCAGGCCGGGGTGGAGGAGCTCGAGCAGCTGGCCGGCATGGCGCAGGAGCTGACCCAGCTGCTCTTCTGGCGCGATCTGCGGCGAGTAGCGTCGCGGTGACGGAACGCGAGACGCACGCGGTCGACGTCGCGGGCGTTAACCGTGAGCTGCCGCTTTTCGAGGTCGCACCCGGCGTGCGCATCGCGATCCTGAACATCCTCGGCGACACCGAGCTCGTGCATGCCGCCGCCGGCGCGCTCGCCGAGCGGATCGAGCCGCTTGCGCCCGACGTCCTCGTCACCGCCGAGACGAAGAGCATCCCACTCATCCACGAGCTGTCGGCAGGTCTCGGGCGTCCATACATCGTCCTGCGCAAGGAATATCGCCCGTACATGGGCGACGCGCTGCAGGTCGAGACCCACTCGATCACGACCGGCCGGCCGCAGACGCTCTACCTCGACGAGAAGGATCGCGACCTCTTGCGGGGCAAGCGCGTCGTCCTCGTCGACGACGTGATCAGCACGGGCAGCACTCTCGAGGCGATGCGCAAGGTGGTGGAGGAGGCGGGCGGCGAGGCCGTCGCCGAAGCAGCGATCTTCACCGAGGGAGACAAGGCGCGCTGGCAGGAGCAGCAGATCATCGCCATCGGCCATCTGCCGGTCTTCGACTCGTAGCTGCGCAGCCGAAGCGGGGTCGCGCTTCGGTTTGACGTCCGATCTCCCGACTAAGAACGACAGAGATGTACGACGGCCTGACAACGCGGTACACGTTCGCGTGCCCGACCCGTGGTGAGATCCGCGTGACTCTGTCGGCCTTCCGCCGCCTAGAACGTCTGCCGGGCGCCGCCCATCCGGCCGTGTACGGGATCTCGTTCGCCTGCCCGTGCGGAAACGAGCATCCGGGGCTCGTGGCTCACGATGAGCTCGACTGGGCTCCGCTCGGCCTTCAGGAGGGCACGTTCCTGAACCTGATGACCGATCGCCTAGACGATGTGAGCTCCGAGCTGGCCGATCTCGCGGCGCGGCGAATCCAGGACGGCGAGTGGCCTTGGAGTTTCTTCTGCTATCCCGAAGAGCGGCCGCGGCCGATCTTCCCGTCGTCGTTCTGGCTGCTTGCCCCGGGGCGACAGGGCGGAAGCGTCGGCGTCGCCGTCCGCTGTCCCGTCTGCGCGAGCGTCTCCGTGAACCTCGTTTCGTGCGAGCACGTCGATCTGCCCTTCTACAACGATCCCGAGATCGCGGTCGTCGAGCACCTCTTCGAGAACGACAAGGCATCGATCGTCGACGAATTCACGTCGGAGCTTTATTCCGCGCGGTTCGACGCTCGCCGACTCACGCTCGAGTAGTTTCCGTCTACGCGAGGCGGGTATTTTGGGCGCTGGAACGGAGGTGGTGCGCGCATGTACGGATTGACACGCGCGACGGTCACGCTGATCGCCGCCGCAGTGGCCGGCTTTCTCATCTGGCTTGCGACGCAGGTCGGGACGGATACGAACGGCGACTACTGGGCGACGTACGGCTTGATCGCCGGTGCCGGCCTGACGATGGCGCTCTCGCAGCTCCTCGGGGGCTGGACGAAGTGGGGGTGGCCGCGCGTTTCGATCAACGTCTTTCTCTGGGCGTTCTTGCCCGCGGCGATCGCGGTTCTCTGGATCGTCTGCTTCCACCAGCCCGACGCCAACTGGTTCAAGGACCACGTCCGCGATTGGTCGGACGACATCGGGCTTGAGGACTTCGTCAACGATTTCACGAACTACGTGGGCGTGCTTGCGTTCGGCCTCGGGCTCGTGTTCGGCTTTACCTTCGACACGACAGGGCCCGCGACCGAGCCGTTCTGGCGCCGACGGCGTGCCGCTGCGGCAGCTGCGGCCCCGGGCGCTGCGCCCCCGCGCGAGCGGGAAGCTGACGAAGAGGAGGCTCGCCGCGAGCGTGTCGCTCAGCAGGAAGAGGCTCCCAGCAGGTGGGCGTTCTGGCGCCGACGGCGCCGCCAAGCCGCTGCACCCGTTCCGGCTGCCGCGGCTCCGAGCCAACCAGCTGCCGAGGAGGAGGAGACGCGCGCCGCCGACGAGACGCCTCCAGCCGAGCCGCCGCCCCGCGAGACCGCAACGAGCCGCGACGAGAGCTAGCCGAGCGATAGAACCTCCGCGCGAGGGATGAAGACCGGGCGCCCGCCCGGCCGATACCGCGAGCGATGTCAATCGCCGCAGGACATCACGGGCCCGGCCGTGGAGCCGAGCTTCTCTTGGCGCACTGCGAGGCGCTCGAGACCGACCACGCGCGCCGAGCGCCCGTCGTGGCGCGCCTGCGCTGCCGGATCGGGCCCGAGCTGACGCGGCTCCTGCTGGCCGCGCTGACCGGCGATTATCGGGTGCGCTCGCGGGTCACGGTCTGACGCCTCGGCGTTTCCTCGCCGAAGACTCGGACGAACAGGAAGATCGCCCAGCCTGCGACGGCGGCAAGGATGAACGCGGTGCCGCCCGACACCCCGACGGCGAGCATCCCGAGCCACAGGTAGAGGCCGAGCCCGAACGCCCAAATGAACGACACCACGCCGTGGGAGATCGAGGGAGGGCGGGGGAGGTGCACGTCCGGATCCTAGACCGCACGAGCGGCTGTCCCGGCCCCACCGAGCGCTCGGAGGTTCCGGGACCAAAGTTTCGCCGAGCCGGTTTCGCTTTCGTCCACCGTTCCCGTTGACTTTCGCCTTCCGGCTACAGCCCTCGGGATCGGCTTCGACCTACTCACGCCCCGTGCTCGGCGCAGTCGGCAATCTAGCGCCGGTCGAGGGGTCACGCAAGGGGTCGAAAAAGGTCGTGGCCGCAATTTGCGGAGAATTCAATTTTCAACATTTCCACAGGCAATCGTGCAGCTGTGGATAGACCGGCCCGCCCTGTTCGGCCCGTATACTCGGCCGCCGTGAGCCGCGCCCGGACGGTCACGCTCGCGGCAGGCGCGGCGTTTGTGCTCGCTCTCGTGCTGGCCGCCTTTCGTGTGGGGGAGCGGGCCGGCGGACTGTCGGACTGGCAGGCGCTCGTGCTCGGGATCGTCCAGGGTCTCACGGAGCTCCTGCCGATCTCCTCATCAGGCCACCTGATCATCGTCCCGTGGCTCGCCGATTGGCACTACCTCGAAACACACGAAGACTTCAACAAGACCTTCGACGTCGCCCTGCATCTCGGGACACTCATCGCCGTCGTGATCTATTTCCGGCACGAGGTGGTCGCGCTGATCGGCGCGTGGCTCAGGAGCGTTCGGCGGCGCCGGATCGAGGCCGACGACGAGCGGATCGCCTGGTACATCCTGATCGCCACGATTCCGGCCGCGATTGCCGGTGCGGTGGGCGAGGACTTCATCGAGCGCAAGCTCGGCGAACCGTGGCAGATCGCGCTCTTCATGGCCGTGTTCGCCGTCGTTTTGTGGATCGCCGACCGCCGGCCGGAGCAGCGCCGCATCCACAACCTCGATGCGCGCTCGGCGTTCCTCGTCGGGCTCGCGCAGGTGCTCGCGTTGGCGCCCGGCGTCTCGCGCTCGGGAATCACGATCTCCGCCGGTCGGTTCCTCCGGCTCGACCGTGACGCGGCGGCGCGCTTCGCCTTCCTGCTCCTGATCCCGATCGTCTTCGGCGCCGCGGTGCTGAAGGGGGTGAAGGACGTCGCCTTCGGCACGCTTCCTCCGGGCTCCGCGGGTCCCTTCGTCGTCGGCACGATCGCGGCGGCCGTCGTCGGCCTGTTCGCCATCTGGGCGCTGCTCGGCTACGTTCGTCGCCACGACTACACCGTCTTCGTCGTGTATAGGCTCCTCCTTGCCGCGTTCATCGCCGTGCTCATCGTGAGTGGGGCGAGGGGGGCCGACTTTTGACTTCCATCTTCGAACTTGACATAACCTCCGTTCTCGTGAATTGGCTTGGGGCCGCACGCCGAGGGGTTTGGAACACGTGAATCCGTGGTAGTTCCAGCCGTCGGATGACGACGGTCGACATCGAGACGCTGCTCCAGATCCCGGAGTTGCAGCACGCGCTCGAGGCGGCAGAGCAGTCGGGGTCGATCCGCCAACCCGAGCTGGCCGAGCTGATCGAGAGCCATACGCTCGACCCGCTGGAGAGCGACGCCCTCTTCCGGGCGCTCGAGCAGCGCGGGATCGAGGTGCTCGAGCCGGAGCCCGAGCAGGTTCCGCCGCCGCCACCGCCGCCGGCGATCACGGTGCAGGAGACGACCACCGATGCCCTGCAGCTCTTCTTGCGCGAGGCCGGCCGCCACCCGCTGTTGAACGCGGCGCAGGAAGTCGAGCTGGCGAAGCGGATCGAACGCGGGGACCCGGACGCCAAGCAGACGATGATCCAGTCGAACTTGCGGCTCGTCGTCTCGATCGCAAAGAACTATCGCAACCAAGGCCTGCCGTTTCTCGATCTGATTCAGGAAGGGACCCTGGGGCTGATCCGCGCCGTCGAGAAGTTCGACTGGCGTCGCGGATACAAGTTCTCGACGTACGCGACCTGGTGGATCCGCCAGGCGGTGGCGCGCGCGCTCGCCGACAAGGCGCGCACGATCCGGATGCCCGTACACATCGTCGAGCGTATGCAGAAGCTGAACCGCGCGGAGCGGACGCTCTGGACGCAGCTCGGCCGCGAGCCGGAGCTCGAGGAGATCGCTGAGGAGGCGAACCTACCGATCCAGCAGGCGCTCGAAGTCCGCGCCGCGGCACGCGCGTCCACGAGCCTCGACCAGCCCGTCGGCGACCAGGAAGACGCCGTCTTCGGCGACTTCGTCGCGGGCGACGGGCCGCTGCCCGAGGAGAAGGTCGAGGACTCGCTTCGCTCTGAGGCGCTGGCGCAGGCGCTCGGGGCGCTCTCGCAGCGCGAGCGGCACGTGATCGTGCTGCGCTACGGGCTTGCCGATGCCGAGCCGAAGACGCTCGAGGACATCGGCCGTCGCCTTGGGCTGACGCGCGAGCGCGTGCGTCAGATCGAAACGGAGGCGCTCAAGCGCCTCGCGCGGCTCCGGGAGATGGAGCCGGTCGCGCACTGAGGCACCGCTTGCGGTGCCGCCTTCAGGACGTGCGGTCTTCGCCCGCGCGTCCGTCTGAAACGACCGGTCGAACCTCAACGTGGAGAGGGGCGGCACTAAGCGCCGTTCCGTCAAACAACGACGCGACCTCCTCCCCCACTCGCGCCCGCACGGCCTTGTAGGCGCCGTCGAGGCGCGCAGGACGGGCGAGCCGATGCCCGTCAGAGGCGACGATCGAGACGAGGCCGTCGTCGATCAGCTGCCAGGCGACCGCAGCGGGAGTCTCGCCGTGGTAGCCGAGAAGCGAAGTCGCGTTGACCTGAAGGAGACACCCACGTTCGGCGAGCTGATTCGCAACCGAGGGGTTGAGCAGCACGGCCTCGGTCCGCTCCGGGTGGGCGATGACCGCGGTTAGCCCCGCCTCCTCGATGTTGTCGACGAGCGCGACGACCAGGTCCGCGGGCCCGACGAAGGGGATCTCGACGAGCACCGCCGTCGTCCCGTCGAGAACGTAGCGCTGCGGGTCCTCGTCGAGCAGCTCGCGCGTCGGCGTCAGCTCGAAGCCGAGCCGCAGCTCGAGCGGGACCCGCGGCTTCATCCGTTCGAATGCGACCCGCACTTCCCGTTCGCGCTCGTCGGTAAGCGGCAGGTGCGGCCACACGTGTGGCGTGGCGTACAGAACCGTCGTCCCGTGTACGGCCGCGTCCTCGCACAGCGCGATGCCTTCCTCGACGTTCGCGGCGCCGTCGTCGCCTGATGGGACGACATGCGAGTGGAGATCGACGAATCCGGGCACGCTCAGAGCCTACGTCCCCCTCGCGTGGCTGGGGTGCCGCTGGCAAAGGAGGCAAGCCGGCGGCGCGCTGGACAGTGCACCGAGGCACGGCCAAGCGACGGCGGCGCAGCATCCTGCCGCCAGCGGCGTCAGGCGCGCGCGGAGCCGGGCTTCGCCCGGCGGGAGCCGCGCCGCCCAGCTGCGCGAGGGCTACTCGCCTCGGAGGTAAAGCTGAAGGGCCGGTGCGACCGTCCGGAGCTCGCGCAGCGCGCGCGACTCGAGCTGCCGGACGCGCTCGCGCGTGATGCCGAGGCCGGCGCCCACCTCTTCGAGCGTCTGCGGCGAGTGGCCGTCGAGCCCGAACCGCCGCGAGAGCACGTGGCGCATGCGCGGGTTCAGCCGCTCCAGCGCCGCTGAGAGCTCGTGACGCCGCAAATGGAGGGCGGTGGCGTCGTCGGGGCGTTCCGACTTGGTGTCCTCGATCAGGTCGCCATATAGGCTCTCGCCGTCCCCCACAGGCGTCTCCAGGCTGACCGGATCCTCGACCAGGTCCAGAAGCTCCTGGACGCGCTTGGGCGTGAAGCCGGCGTTGGCTCCGATCTCCTCGATCGTCGCCTCGCGGTTCAGCTTCTGCGCCAGCTGACGGCGCGAGCGCATGACCTTGCGCACCTGCTCGGCCACGTGAACCGGGAGGCGGATCGTCCGACCCTGATCGGCGAGGGCGCGCGTGATCGCCTGCCGGATCCACCAGGTCGCGTACGTGGAGAGCTTGAAGCCAAGCTTGTAGTCGAACTTCTCGACGGCGCGGATCAAGCCGAGGTTCCCTTCCTGGATCAGGTCAAGCAGCGGAACTCCGGCTTTTGTGTAGTTGCGTGTGATCGACATGACGAGGCGCAGGTTGCACTCGATTAGCTTCCGCTTTGCCTGCTCGTCGCCCTCGTCCTTGCGACGCGCGAGCTCGCGCTCCTCTGCGGCCGTCAGAAGCCGGCCGTCGCCGATCTGGCGGACGTAGAGCTTGAGCGGGTCCTGCGTCTGGGGCTCGGGCGGCTCGTCGGCGGGCTCGTGCTCAACCTCTTCCGGCGCAGGAACAAGCTCGAGCCTGGGCTCGTCGACGACATCGTGGTTGGCGCTCCCCTCTGGATCGGGGAGCGCGTCTGAGAGCGGCCGCTGCTCCATCGTTCCCGCAGTATCGGCTCCGCAGGGGTACCCCCTTTAGGCCCATCTGGGCTAAATGCGGCATTTCGCCTAACTCGGGGCGGGGATGTTCGTCCCATCCTCTTGGTGGGTATCGGACGCGCCATTGCCATCCGATTACCTGTCTAGCTTCAAGAGTTATCAATAGTTATGTGTGGAATAGCCGGATACAGCCTTACTTCGCGTAGCCGCCTGGAGCGGACCTTCGCGGCACAGGCTGTTCTCGCGGCGATCGCCGAGCGCGGCGCCGACGCGGTCGGCTATGCCCATCGAGCGGGCGAAGGCAGGATCCGCGTCCACAAGCAGCGCACGGGCGCAAGCGTGCTGCTCGACGAGATCCGCATCCCAGCCGACGCGACCGAGGTCCTGGTGCACGTCCGCGACTACACCAAGGGCCACCCTCGGATCGAGGCAAACAACCACCCGATCCGCCACGGCCCGGTCGTCGGGATCCACAACGGGAGAATCTTCAACGACGACGAGCTACTCGACGGGCACTCCTGCGCGCGCACCGAGCCCGGCATGACCGTCGACTCCGAGGCGATCTTCGCCATCGCCGCGCACACGCAGGGAAGTGCCGGCGCGCTCGAGAGCCTGCGGGGATCGATGGCTACAGCGTGGCTCGACGAGCGCGAGCCCGGCCTGCTTTTCGTCGCGCGCGGCGCCGGACGACCTCTTTGGCTCGGAGAAGGCCGCGACGGGACGTTCTTCGCCTCGACCGAGCTCGGGCTCGACGTGCTCAAGCGTTTTGTCGGCGTCTCCCTCCAGAAGCGCGAGCTCGCCGAGGGGACGCTCGTCGTGCTCGAACACGGCGAGGTCGTCGAGGAGTCGCGCTTCGCGCCCGACCGGCGCTTCGAAGAGACGCCCCTGCCGGCCGTCCGCGCTCCGCACGAGGGCTCGTTTTGCCTCGAGCGGCTAGCGATGATCGCGGCGTCTCCGAATTAGCGACCGCGCAGGTTCTCAGCTCAGGCTGCCGTCGGTGTCGACCGTTATGCCCTGCTCCTGCAGGCGCTCGCGGATCAGGAACTGGAAGGTCGCCCAGGCGCCGCGCTTGGCGTCGAACATCCGGTACACCTGCCACTCGGTCAGCATCGGGTGCTTCGAGCGCACCCGGGCCTCGCCCCAGTCGGCGAACTTCGGCAGCCGTCCGAGCTGCTTCGCAAGCTCGACGCCCTGATCGAGCGCCCGTTCGAGCCGCTCCTCCCCTACCGGCACATCGAACCCCGCCTCGCGCAGCGCGTTCGCGAGCGAGCCGAACGTGTGCCAATACAGCGACTTCGACGGCATGCGGCCGCGCCGGTCGTCGATGTCGCGCGCGGTAGGGACGCGCCCGAGCTCGTCGCCGAGCTGCCGCAGCAGCTCCACCAGCTCCTCGCGGGTGGCGAAGCGCCGCGGCACGAGCCCTGCCTTCCGCTTCGCCCGGTTCCAGCTGCCGAAGTGCTCGATGACGGTCTGCGGATGCACGGTCGTCTCGGGGTCGGAGGCAAACTCCCGCATGGTCGGCGATCGCCCCAGCCGCTCTGCGGACGCGCGCAGCTCGTCGAGGATCTGCCGGTTGGAATAGCGCTTGCGGATGCCGGCCTGAAACTCCGCCAGGGCCTCGGAATCGATCTCGGCGACCGCGCGATAGGCGGGCTTGCGTCGCGCCACCGATCTTCAGAATAGAGCATCCTCGCCGAAGTGCAAACGTCGGCTACGGACTTGGAAGTTCCGCGAATCGCTCCTACGAGGCCGCAGCGACGACCGCAGGCTCGATCCGGCGCGCGTCGTCCTGGATCGGCAGGATCCGCTCGAGCGCCGCGACGACGCGTGGGCAGAACTGCGTCCCGGACGACCGCCGGAGCTCCTCCAACGCTTCCTGCGCGGGCCGCGCCGCCCGGTAGATGCGCGTCGTCAGCATCGAGTCGAGCGCATCCGCGACGTGGATGATCCGCGCGCCGAGCGGGATCTCCTCGCCCTTCAGGCGGTCGGGGTAGCCGGTGCCGTCGTAGCGCTCGTGGTGGTGGCGGATCGCGGGGACGGCGTCGTTCAGGAACCCGAGCCGGTCGATGATCCGCGCCCCCTCGTCGGCGTGGCGCTGCATCAGCGCCCACTCGTCCTGCGTCAGGCTCGCGGGTTTCAGCAGGATCGCGTCGGGGATCGCGAGCTTCCCGATGTCGTGGAACAGCGCGGCGTGGCCGAGCAGGTCGAGCTCCGCCTGCGAGAGCCCGAGCTCGCGTCCGATCGCGAGCGCCAGCTGCTGCACCCTCCGTGAGTGGCCGGCGGTGTACGCGTCGCGGGCGTCCACCGTCGCCGAGAGCGACTCCATCGCCGCGGTCGAGCGTTCACGGAGCAGCCGGTTCGCTTGCTCGAGCGAGACGTTCTGGGTCTGGATCGTCTCGGCGGCCTGGCGGAGCTTCTGGGCGCTGCGCTGCGTGTGCCGCAGGTATGCCTCCTGCGTCTTGCGCATCAGCAGGAGCGGCACCGCGAAGACTGCAAGGGCGTAGAGCTGGACGGCGTTGTAGCCGATCGCGATCACCCCGCCGATGAAGCCGTAGACGAGATAGTGCGTCAGAAGCCAGGCGAAGCGCTCGTGGAACACGCGCCACCAACGCTCATGGCCCTCCATCGCCAGCGCCAGCGAGAGCAGGCCCATGTTGATGGCGAAGTAGACGGCGCCCGCCGCAAGGCCGGCACCCACCATCACGAGCTTGCCGAGGTCGCCGTCGAAGCTGAAGGCGGACACGCTCGCGGCGCCGAGCGCGGCGAGCGTCAAGGTGCCGATGTTGAACAGCACCCGGTGCACGGGCGCGCGCCGCGCGCTCCACTCCACGGCCGCCACCGTCACCGCGAGTGCCAGCGCGGCGCGCGGACCGAACAGCGCTGCGCCCGCGAGCATGCCGACGGCGCTCACGGAGATCGAGCCGTCGTCGACTTCCAACGCCAGCGCCTGGCCGGCGCCCACCAGCGCGATGATCGCCAGCAGCCCCACCCAGTCGGTGGACTGGCCGAAGATCAGACCGAGGATGCCGGCCCCCACACCGACGACGCTGATCAGCCCAACGAGCGCGGCAAGACGGCGCGAGAGCGCGAAGAACCGCGGACCCTCCAACGCATGCGGTCGCGGGTGGCGCCGGTCGCGCTGTGGCAGCATCTCGTTCGCGGGCGGTAGCGGCACAACATGCTCGCCGTCCTCGGGGACGGCGACGAGCGGCACCGAGCGCTTCTCCGGCATCACGAGAGGCTCGGAGCTCGCGTCGAGCACTCTGTTTCGACCCTGGAGCTTCGCCCGGTACACGGCCAGGTCGGCCTGATGAATGAGCTCGTTCGTGTCGACGCCGTCGCGCGGGAACGCGGCGACCCCGATCGACACCGTCGCCCGAATCGGCTCGCTCGAGGTCTCGATGTCGAACGTGCGGCCGGCGACCGCGCGCCGGATCCGCTCGGCGATCTCGAACGCCTGCTCGGGCGGCGTTTCGGGGAGCAGGATCGCGAACTCCTCGCCGCCGAACCGAGCGGGGATGTCGTAATGGCGAAGCTGCGATCGGAATGTCTCGGCGATGCCCTTCAGCACGGCGTCGCCGGCGAGGTGGCCGTACGTGTTGTTGATGTCGCGCAGGAGGTCGAGGTCGGCCATGATCAGCGCCAGCGGCCGCTCGAAACGCGCCGCCCTCGCGAGCTCCTCGGCGAGCGCATGCGCGAAGTAGCGCGCGTTGAAGAGTCCCGTCTTCGGATCGACGCGCGCCTCCTCCTGCAGCTGCGGGACGCTGAGCGAGCGGTGGATCAGCAGCAGCGGAGCGACGGCGAACGGAATCAGCCAGGGATTGCCCTGCCAGAACGTGGCGATCCCGACGCCGAGAGTCGCGAGCACGAGGTCGGTCGAGAGCGACTCGAACGAGAAGATCCCGAGCTCTCGGATCGAGTGGCCGCGCGCGAGGTGGAGCATCGGCGCGAGCAGGGTGTGGTTGACGGCCACCAGGGCGACCGATGCGACGAGCCCGCCCAGTGCCATCCTGATGTCGGCGTTCGGAATGACCGCCTTCGCCGCCGTGACGCCGTGATAGCTCGCCCACGCCGCCAGGATGGCGAGTGTGTAGTTGCAGATGTTGAAGATCTGGATGTACCAGGCACTCCGGTTCTTGAGCCATTCCGGGATGTGCTGGATGACGCCCATCAGCGCGACGAGCTCGGGCGGGAGCAGCATCACGGCGGGGATCAGGAAGACGATCGTCGTGTGGTACGACTGGTTTCGCGGCGTGCGGACGACGAAGAGCTGCGCGATCGCCGCCGTGACGCCGAGGATCGCGAAGGTGATCCAGCCCTCGGTCGCCGCGCTCAGATGGGTCAGCGGCGGGAACGCCGCAACCGCGGTGGCGACAGCGACGAAGAAGAAGTACACGCTGGCCCGAGCCGAGAGTTTCGTGCCGACCGGCGCAGCCGCCGAGCCGGTGACGCCTTCGGTGAGGCCGATCTCTCCCGGGATCGTGTTCATCAGCCGGCTCGCGCGTTGGAGCGGCTCAAATTTGCACGCTCGACCCTCATCCGTGTCCTTCCCGTCTCCTATCTCCGCGTCTCTCCGCGCGGGCCGCAGGAACAGAAGCCGTTACGCCGCGACGCGGCCCGGGCCGCGCCGTCACTTCTGCATGGAAACTAGGCCGCGCCGAAACGCCGGACATCCCCCGTTTCGGGGAGGGGGTGAAGATCCCCCGAACGAGGGAGCCGGAGCCGGTCGTCGACCGGCTCCGGGTTCCGCTCGTCAATGGCTACGGAAGAGGAGTGGTGGTGACAGTCGGGGCTGCCGTGAGCGACGCCGGCAGCAGGCTCGCCGCAACCGCGAGATCCGGGTCGGCGTTCATCTCGGCGACGTCCGCGGGGCTCAGGTTGTAGCCCTCGGTGGCGTTGGCGTCACTCTCGGCCGCGTCCTCCCAGGACACGTCCAGCCAAGACACGTCGCCCATGGACCCATCCGTCCACGAGACATCCGTCCAGGAGACGTCAGTCCAGGAGACGTCCGTCCACGACACCACCGACCAAGCGGCGTCGTTCCAGGACACGTCGGTCCAGGAGACCGAGTCCCAGGAGGCGCTCGAGCGGGCCGCGTCCGTCCACGAGACGGCGTCGAACGTCTTGCCCGAGCCGCCCGAGGCGGAGACGACGTACCGGTTCAGCGCCGCGTTCGGGTTCGGCAGGCGCGTCGCCTGCGCCGCCTTGGCCGCGTTCAGCTCGCCGACGCCCATCGCGCCGCCGTCCTCCTTCGGGGCCTCCTTCGCCGACACCATCAGCGCGCCCTTGACCTGGTCGGGGGTGAGGCTCGGATTGCGCGCGATCAGCTGCGCAGCCGCGCCGGCGACCGCCGGGGCCGCGAACGAGGTGCCCGACAGCTGGATGTAGCCCGGGGCCGTGACGTTCGCCGCCTTCTCGACCGCGAGCGTCGAGGCTGTCGGTATGGGGCCGACCATGTAGCGGCCGGGAGCACCGATCTCGGGCTTCCAGAAGCCGTCGTAGGTGTAGCCGTAGGCCGACCAGGAGGCGACGCTGTCGTTGCCGATCCCGATCGTGTTGCCGAGGTCGACCGCGCCGACGGTGAGCACGAACGGGTCGTTACCGGGTGCGTACTTGACCCGGCTCGGCCCGCCGGGCACGCCGTAGTTGCCCGCCGCTGCCACGACGAAGACGTTGTTGAACCAGAGCTGCTCCACCGCACGGTCAAGCGGGTCGCGGTAGAAGTTGCTCGGCGTCGATGAGTGGAGCGAGAAGTTGGCGACGCGGATGTTGTAGGCGTTCTTGTTCGCGAGGATCCAGTTGCACGCTGAGATCACGTCGCTCGTCCGCGCCATGCCGTTGTCGTCCATGACGTCGAGCGCGACGATCTTCGCCGTCGGGGCTGCGCCCGCGTAGCCCGCCGAGGCACCTGCGGCGATTCCCGCCACGAAGGTGCCGTGACCCCGTCCGTCGCCGGGCGAGTTGCCCGGAAGCGTGCTCAGGTTGACCGATGCCGCGATTCGCCCGGCGAAGTCGGCGCGATCGGCCTGAATGCCGGAGTCGACGATCGCGATCGCCGGCGCACCGGCAGCAGGCTTGTCGCCCCACAACTTGGCCAGGCCGGCCTCGTAGGGCCAGATCTGGTTGTTCGAGAGCCCGCTCACCTTCACGGGGGCGTCCGCCGTGATCGTCAGGCCTTCCAGCCGGCTGAGCGACTTGAGCCTGGCGGCCGGAATCTCGGCCGATACGGCGCCCACGATGCCGAGGCGGCGGTGAATCGAGCCGCCGGCATTGCGCGACGCCTCGAGCGCGCCCGAGACGCCGTGGTCGCTCTGGATGATGACTTTGATCTTTGCGCCTGGAGTCTGCTGTGCCAGCCTCAGCAGGTCGGGAGCAACGTACGTCGCGCTGCCCGTCCCGCCGTCCTTCGCGACCGCAGCCAGCGGTACACCGAGAAGGAACACCGCAGCCAACATGGTCACGAGGCCGCGTCCGCCCTTGCCCCAGAGGGCATTCGAGCGGGATTCTCCGCCGCGACTTCCCGTTCCCCAGAGCGCGCTCGAGCGGGTCTCCCCGCGAGTGCCTCCGTTCGTCCGCAACATTTCTCCGATCTCCTCCTCCGCGCCTACCCCAGGCGCGGCCGCAGTTGATAGCCACACGGGAGCCGACGCGAGGCGTCGTGCTCCGGATTAACGGGCGGAACGTACGGTGGCGCGCGTGGCCGTTCATCCCCCGACGGAGTGAGGAGCGGGCGAAGTTCCCCCATCCGAGTGACCGACGTGACCCGAAAGGGGTACGTTCAGGCCGGATGCCGAGGTTCCCGCTGACGGCCGAGATCCTGCTTGCGCGCGCCGCGGCGTCGCTGTCGCGGCTCGTGGGCGTGGGCGGCGGAACGACCGTCCCCGGAAAGCTGCTCTGGAGGCTCGATCCCGGCGCGGTCGACCGACTGGCGGCCCGCCTGCCTCTCGGATCGGCCGTGGTTTCGGCGACGAACGGCAAGACCACCACCACCGCGATGGCGGCGGAGATCCTCTCGCGCCGGATCCGGCTCGCCCACAACAGCTCCGGTGCGAACCTCGTCTCCGGCGTCGCTTCGACCCTCGTAGCCGCGAGAGGCGCGCAGCTCGGCCTGTTCGAGGTCGATGAGGCCGCACTGCC
>JBKPFU010000048.1:0-7048 GCA_046728975.1 Actinomycetota bacterium
GCGACACCGGATATCGGAGCTGCCGTCCTGCCGCGATTGCCGGCTCGCCCGCGGCGTATCCGCCGGCCGCTGCTCGTCGCTGTCGCAGCAGCCGCGGCGGCGATTGGTGCCGTCCTCGTCTTCTCCTCAGGCGGTCGCAGCGCGGTGCTCGACTCGCTCGACGGCATTCGGCGTGCACATCGCGCGGGTCGAGAAGCTCCCGCGCAGTCGGCTGCTTCCTTCGCTCGACGTCGGCCAGCGTGTCTCGCTCGCGGCGGCGCGACGCGAGGCGGGCTTCACGGTCCGGCTGCCGGCGAAAGTCGGCCGACCGAGCCGCGTCTTCTACGATCGAACCGCCGGCGGGAGCGTGGTGACACTTCAGTACGACGATCGGCTCGTCCTGACGGAGTGGCGGGCGACCACGGTGCTCTTCTACAAGATGATCGAGCGCGCGACCCGAGTCCGTAGGTGGAGGTCGCCGGCAAGGCCGCCTACTGGGTGGAAGGCCGCGACCACGCCGTCTTCTACCTGGGTACGGATTACGACGAGCGGTAGCGGGAGGCGCGGCTCCCGGGCCGCGTGCTCGTCTGGCAGGCGGGTGGGGTCGGTTATCGGCTCGAGGCGGACGTCGACGCAGAGCGCGCGGTCGAGATCGCGGAATCGCTCGAATAGTGACCATGCGCGACGCGGCGGTGTAACACCGGCGTGCGCAAGCTTGTCTCAGGTGTCGTCGTGATTGCCACTGTTACCGCCTGGTCGGTGAGCGCGAAGGATCGCCCGGTGAGGCTGGTCGGGTCGCCACCGACGTTAGTTGCCGGCCGCGTCTGGCACGCGCAGCTTCGCGTCGCGGGCTTCCGGACGCCGCTCCTCTTCGCCGGCCGGGCGGGCCAGACGCTGACCTTCCGCGCGCAGGGAGTCGCGCCGCACCGCTTTCGGGCCGCGGTCCGCATCCGCGTTCCGGGGAGGTGGCGGCTGTTTACGCAGCTGGGCCGCCAGCGCTTCTTCCTCGGAGCCCTCCGCGTCGTCGGGCGTCTCGCCGAGTGTCGGCTTTTCGAGCCGGCGCAGGTGCTGGCGACGCCGTCCGGCGTGTTGCTCGTCGCGGAGCGGGGGACGCGAAACCAAGTGATCGACGTGAACCCCGCGACCGGCCGTGTGACGCCGTTCGCGCGCGAACTTCCGCAGCCCTACGGGCTCGCCTTCGCCCCCAATCGCCTCGTCCTCGTCTCCAAAGTCGATGGGGGATTTCGGGTCCCTCCGCACGGCGGGACGCTGGTTCGCATCGCAGATGGCGAGTTCGGGCCGATCCTGCAGGAGGCGCCGGGGACCATCCTGTACGGCAGCCGGACAGAAATTGGGGGAACTGGACGTCTCGTCGCGAACGCGGCGCCCGTTGACGACGTGGGTCTCTCTGCCGCACACGATGCTGCGGCGCCGTCGATGGGAGGCTAGTCGTCACCGATTCCGGCGACAACCGAGTCGCTACCGTCGATTCCGACACCGGGGCTTCCACTGTCATCGCAGGTGGCCTCTCGGGGCCGCTTGGAATGGCGGTCGAACCCTCGGGCGATCTGCTGGTCGCGGAGTTCTTCACCGGCTCCCTGCTGCGAATCACACCGACGGGAAGGCGGACAAGGATCGGCGACCGCCTCGTGAGGCCGTGTGCGTTGACACGAATGCGGGATGGGACGATCTACGTCGTCGAAATCCGGGCAGCTTGGCTCGGCGACCGGCCGGCTGAGGCGTGTTTCGCCGAAGGGCGCTGTGACGACCGTGGGCTTCGAAGCACCTAACTGCCGAGGGCGTTCGACGCCCCACCGGCTTCCCCCGAGCTATGACTCCGAATCCGACTCGCCGGTCTCCGCCTCGTCCGCCTCGGCCGCCGACGGCGCATAGTAGGCAGCGACCTGCTGCCGATACCCCGGCTCGCGGAACCGCTCCTCGTCGAACTCGGGAGCGGCCTTCAGCTCGTCCTTGGCACGCCCCACGTAAACCTTCTGCTCGTCGCGGTCGACGCGCTCGACAAGGGCTGCAGGGAGCAAGACCTTTTTACCGAACAGCCACGGGCCCGTCGTCACGACGAGATAGCTTCCGCCCGGGTCGAGAGTCGCCTCATCCACCTTGCCGACGTCGCCGTCTCGGGCCTCGACCGTATAGCCCGTGACGTCGACTCTGCCGATCCCTTCGCGGTAGGTCCAGGCGTCGTCCCGCGTCGAGGATTCCCGCGCTCCCATCGTCAGACCTCGAGGAGGCGTCCGAAGAAGGAGCGGTAGCGCTGAAGGACGACGCGCAGGTCCTCGGTCGAGACGTCATCGCCGCGATCCCAGCGGCCCTCGAGCTGAGACTGCTCGTCCTTGAAACCCGCCACCAGCCGGTCCATGAGATCGGAGACGAGGTCGTTTGCCTGCTCGACGGCGCGCCGGGGGTCGTCGACAAAGGTGGCTTGAATCTCGGTCCAGCGCTGCGAAAGCGCGTCGCGGTCGGTCGACTCGAAGAGCGCTGGCTCTTCGCCACCGCCGCCGACGTCGCCCTCTGCGCTCTCGGCCTGTGTCGATTCCCGTGGCGCCGTTGCAACGTCCGCTCTTTGCTCGACGTTTTGCTCGTCATCGCCCCGAGCCCGCTCACGAACGGTTTCAGGTTGGTCGTCGGTCATCCGACACCTCCTCACTCTGTTGGTCAGTCTCCAAGAGCTCCACGAACAGGGCTCGGTAATGAACCACGGCCTGCCGCAGGTCCTCAGTTGACGCTTCGCCGTCACGATCAGCGGCGTAGATCCCGTGCGCCGCCCGGTAGCTCTCGACGACTTCCGGATGGTCGACGGACACGTCGGCTGCGCGCTGCTCAAAGTCGTCCATCGGATAGCCGCGCTCACGCATGACCTCGGTCACGAGGCGATCCGCATCGCCCACCGCTTGCGACGGCTGATCGACGAAGCGGCCCTGAAGCGTCTGCCATGACGCGCGATAGCGTTCGCGCGCATCGGGATCGAGGGGGACGATCTGCAGTCGCTCCCGTTTCTCTTCGCGCTCAGCAAGCTCGGCTTCTGCCTCCCTTCGCCCGCTGCGCGAGACGGCACGCTCATACTCCGGCCCGAAACGCTCTTCCAGCCCGCGGCGCCGCCGCGCGGCGCCGCCAATCCAGATCGCCGCGATGAGAACGACTACGACGGCGACGACAATGACGATCCACGCCCAGGTTGGCATTCGGTACCTCCTCCAGCGAGCGCGCTGATCATCCCCGGCGATCGCCCTCGCGAAACGCAAAGCCCGCTTGCATCCCGCTCCTCGGAGACTGATCCCTGAAACGGGGGAAATGGCTCTCATCCCCCCGAAAGGGGACGCGCCTCGGCGCCGCGGCGGGCATATCTCGTGCGGCGGCAACCATTGCGGATCAAGCGAGGTGACATGCGGCGGGTTTTGCTTACGGCGGCGCTGATTTTGGCGTCCATGGCCGGTTCGGCGGGAGCGGCATCGGACAGCGCAGGAGGGAACGGGCACGCGAAGGTATCGGCGGGATTGCAGGCGCGCCTTGCCTCGTCGGCGCCTGATGCACGGCTGCGCGTCATCGTCGAGGGCGCCGGCGCCCGCTCGGCGGCGGCGGCCGTTGGCCGTCCCGGCAAGAAGCTCGAGCTCGTCGGAAGTGTCGCGGCGACCGTTCGCGCGGCGGACGTGGCACGGCTTGCGAACGATCCGCGCGTGGAATTCGTCGCGCTTGACGCGCCGGTCTCATTCGCCGCCGCGGGCAGTGTCTCCGCCGCCAACCTGGCGACGCTCTACCCTGGCCGGGCCTCGGTCTCAAACCCGTGGAATGCCGGTGCGACCGGCCTCGGTGTCGGGATCGCGGTGATCGACAGCGGCGTGACGCCGTCGCCGGACTTCGGCACGCGGCTCGTCCAGGTCCGCCTCGACGGCCAGTCGGGCTCGCTGGACGACGCCGTCGGGCACGGGACGATCGTGGCCGGCGTCGCTGCCGGCTACAGCTCCGACGGGCGCTTCATCGGGATCGCGCCTGGTGCGACCGTCTACGCGCTGAACATCAACCGCCCGACGGGCGTGTATACGAGCGACGTCATCACCGCGCTCAAGTGGGTCTTCGACAATGCCCACACATACAACATCCGCGTCGTCAACCTCTCGCTGTCCGAGACGGTGAAGAGCTCCTACAAGGACAGCCCGCTCGACCTCGCCGTCGAGCGCCTGTGGGCAAGTGGCGTGTTCGTCGTCGTCGCGGCCGGCAACCGTGGCGCGGGCAGCATCGACTACGCGCCGGCGAATGACCCCCTCGCCTTTACCGCCGGCGCCTTCGACACGATGGGGACGAGCGGCCCTGGAGACGACACGATCTTGCCGTGGAGCTCGAGCGGCAAGACAGTCGACGCGTTCTACAAGCCGGATCTCGTTGCTCCTGGACGGCACATCGCCGGACCGCTTCCAGCGGCGACCGCATACGACCAGCAGGTGCCGGCGAGCAACCGGGTCGCGAGCGGCTACGCAGAGATCAACGGGACCTCGTTTGCGGCTCCCCAGTTCGCGGGTGCCGCCGCGATCATCTTTCAATGGCACCCCGACTACAGCCCCGACAACGTCAAGTGGGCGATGATCGCGAAGCAGGGCGCCAAGCCGCGCGACTCGAAGGTGGGCGCGCTCAGCCTTAGCTCCTCCTACAACTTGTCCGGGACGCCCGGGCGCGCGAATACGAAGGTGCCGGCGCTCGTGTGTGGGCCCGGGATGACGTGTCTGTCGGACGGCACCGTTGCGTCGGTCTGGGATTCCTCGAGCTGGAATGCGTTCAGTTGGAACGCCTCCAGCTGGAACGCGTCAAGCTGGAACGCCTCCAGCTGGAACTCGACCGCAGATTGGGATGCGTCGAGCTGGAACGCGTCTAGTTGGAACGCCTCCAGCTGGAACGGGACGTCGTGGAGCAGCGACTCCAGCAGCTTCGACCTCTGGGGCTAGCGGGCGGCGCGTCGCCGATGGCGCGCCCCTGGGCGCGCCGGCGCTCGTCGCTCGATGAACGCCTCACCGCGCTCGTCGTGATGGTCGGCGCCGTCACGTCGGCAGTCCTGGCGGTCGCGGCGCCGCAGCTCGCCCGGACGGTCGGTGAGCGGCCGCAACAGGTTGCCACGCTGCTTGCGCTAACGCTCCTCCTGCAACTCTTCTCGGTCCAGGTGTACGGCCGCGGCAGCGTCGGCGTCTCCGCGATCGGGATCCTCGCCAGCGCCTTTGTCTTCAACACCGGCACCGCGATGGCGATCGCACTGATTGCAGCGCTCGTCCAGTGGGTTCGGCGTCGCGGGCAACTCCACAAGGCCGCCTTCGACGCCGCCAACTTCGCCCTCTCGGCAGCGGCCGCCTCTTTGCTCTTCCACGCCCTCGAGGCGCCGCGCCTCTTGGCCGCGGTGCTTGCGGGCAGCGCGTTTGCCCTGATCAACAATGGACTGCTCTGCCTCGCGATGAGCTTGGCAGAGCATCTTCGCTGGCGCGTCATCTGGAACGAACGCTTTCACTGGGCGCGCTTCCACTTCGCTCTGTTCGGCCCTCTCGCGCTCGCTGCGACGATCGCCTACGAGCAAACGGGCGCGACCGGCTTGGCCGCGTTTGCGCTGCCACCTGCACTGATGATCCTGTCCGTCCGGCAGTACCTCGAGCGAACGACGGCGGCGGTCGAGGAGATCCGCGAGGTAAACATGCGTCTCCGCCGGGCCCATCGCGACACGATCGCGGCGCTGTCGCGCAGCATGGACGCCAAGGACGTGTACACCGGCGGACACATCGACCGTGTGGCAGCCGTCGCGGTCGCCCTGGCCAGACAGCTCGGCTTCAAAGGGGAGGAGCTCGAGGCGATCGAGATCGGCGCGCTACTGCACGACATCGGCAAGATCGGCGTTCCCGAGCAGATTCTGCGCAAGGACGGCACGCTCGACAGCTCCGAATGGGAAGTAATCAAGACGCACCCGCTGATCTCGGACTACATCCTTTCGGAGCTCGACCTCCACCCGTTCGTCCGCCAATGCGCGCGCTCGAGCCACGAACGCATCGACGGCGCCGGCTATCCCGACGGGCTCAGCGGCGAAGCGATCCCCGTGCCTGCCCGGATCGTCTTCGTCGCCGATGCGTTCGATGCCCTCACGAGCTCGCGCCCCTACCGCCCGGCCCGAACGCCGCTGGCGGCACTTGCCGAGATCCGAGCCAACGCAGGATCACAGTTCTGCCCCGACGTCGTCGCCGCGCTCGATCATGTGTGGAAGAGCGACCCGAGCCTCCTCGCCACGAAGTCCGAGGAAGCATGCGGCGCGCCGCCTGAGGTTGCGCCTCTCGGGGCCGCGGCGCCGGCGGCGTCATGCTGATTCGAGTCAGTGATCGCTCATTGCTGCCCGAGCTCCTGGGTTTCCTCCGCGACTCGGGATGCATCGCCTACTACAGCGCGGGAGCGGAGGAGATCGAGGCGATCTGCCCGCACGTCTCGGGGGAACGCGAGGCGCGCAAGATTAAGGAACTGCTCGCGCGGTGGCGGGTCGACTACACAGCCATAGGGGTGACCGCGAGAGTGGAGTGAGTCGAGCGACTTCGGTGCTCGGCACCGCGGCTTTCGATCTGGCCGCAGAAAGGCGCCTCCCGAACGCTCGTTGCGGGGCTCGTACGGCGGTAAGGCGCCGGGTGTCGCCGGACGCCTCTTGAGCAAATCCTTCAGCCCCTCGCGTAAAGCCACGAACAAGAGCGCAAGCGCAGGGCGACAGACGCGGGGGAAGCTGCCCTTCTAGCCCGACGCCGCTGAGCCCCGGCGGCGACATAGCCGTCGCCACTCAGCCGCTCGGCAGACCGGGCGCGCCGGTTAGCTACTCGGTTTTCGGTTGGCTGGTGATTTCGCCTCGCCAGGCGCCTGTCTCAGCGCCGCGGCTTTCGATCAGCTCTTTGAACCGTTCGAGATCTCCGCGCACGCGGCGCTCGTCAAGACCGGCGGAGGAGCCGATCTCCTCGCCAAGCCCCTCCGGCTTGTAGCTCATCGTGAACTGGATCGATGTTTTCGCCTCCCCACGCGGCTCGAAACGGACGGTGCCGCGCGTCTCCTTGCC
>JBKPFU010000049.1:0-10593 GCA_046728975.1 Actinomycetota bacterium
ACGGAGGCTACGGGCCGCTGCTCGGTCAGCCAGCCGAACGCGTGCGGAATCAGGGTGAAAACGTCGAGCTGCAAAGAGGGACTCAGGTTACAGAGCGTCTGTGAAGCCGGGCGCCACCTTGATTCGACGGCGCTCGAGATCGACCTCTCGCACACATGCTTCCACCATGGGCAGGAGGACGCCAGAATCGAGCTCGAGCACGTCATTCGCCACGCCGGGTGCCACTTGAGTGACGCAGCCCAGCGACCGCCCGCCCTCCTCCTCGACCTCGAGCCCGACGAGGTCGAAGGCGAAGTACGAGCCTTCCTCCGGCGGCGAGAGCTCGTCGCGCGAAACCTCGAGAGCCGACCCTCGCTCGACGGGTCGGTCGAGCCTCAGCACGACCCGCCCGGCGGAGCGCTTGGACTCGACCACCGTTGCCGGCTCGCCGCCGGCGCGGAGCGAGGCGCCCACTTCGAACCGCTCCTCGTCCTCGCTCGCGTTCTCCACGAAGAAGGCCCCGTCGCGGCCGTGCGGGCGGCCGACGCGGCCGACCCTGACAAGATCAGTCAACGATCTCGAGGATGACCCGGCGCTCCGAGCGCATCGCCCCCGCGCGGACGAGCGTCCGCAGGGCGCGCGCGATTCGTCCCTGGCGGCCGATGACCTTGCCGACGTCGGCCTTGGCGACGTGCAGGCGCAGGACGGTCGCGTCCTCACGTTCGAGCTCCTCGACGCGCACCGAATCGGGGTCGTCGACCAGCTGGCGCGCGAGGAACTCGATCAGCTCAGGCACGTGATCCTCCCGGTCCAATCGCCGGATGCCTGGTTCGCGAGCGCCAAGCGAGGCAAGGACGCAGGGAGCGTCGTCATCCTAGGAGCCGTAGGCTGCGACCGAGGACGCGGCCTCGCGCAGCGCGATCGTGGGCCAGGCGCCGGCTGAGGGGCCGGGAGGGTCACGTTAATCCTTTGGCCTTGAGCAGGCGCGAAACCGTCTCGGACGGCTGCGCGCCCTTCGACAGCCAGTCGCGGACCTTCTCCTCGTTCAGCTCTATCGTCGAGGGGTCCGTCTGCGGGTTGTAGCGTCCCAGGATCTCGATGAACTTGCCGTCGCGCGGCGAGCGCGAGTCGGCCACCACGACGCGGTAGATCGGGTTCTTCTTCGACCCGACCCGCGTCAACCTCATGCGTACAGCCATTTCACCTCCGGCTTCTCGCCTTCTTTTTTCGCTTGCTCTTCGACTTCTTGGTCGCGCTGGAGCGGCGCGCCTGCGCACCGTCGCCTCGTTGCAGCTCCGCCAGCGAGGGCATCTTGCCGCCCTTCATCTGCTTCATGACCTTCTCCATCTGCTTGCGCGCCTCGAGCAGCTGGTTGACCTGCTGCACGGTCGTGCCGCTGCCGGCGGCGATCCGCTTCCGGCGGGAACCGTCGATCAGGCGGGGGGCCCGGCGTTCCTGCGGCGTCATGGAGAGGACGATCGCCTCGACGCGCGCGAGGTGCTTCTCGTCGACCTGGTCGAGCCCCTCCAGCTGCTTGCCGAGGCCCGGAATCAGCTTCAGCACGCCCTGGAACGGGCCCATCCGCCGCAGCATCTTGTAGCTCTTCAGGAAGTCGTCGAACGTGAACTCGCCCTGCAACATCCGGCGCTCGAGCTCGGCTCGCTCGTCCTCCTCGACCGCTGCTTCTGCTTTCTCGATCAGGCTGAGAACGTCGCCCATCCCGAGAATCCGCGACGCCATCCTGTCGGGATGGAAGTACTCGATCTGGTCGAGCTTCTCGCCGACCGACACGAGCTTGATCGGCTTGCCGGTGACGGCCTTCACGGAGAGCGCCGCTCCTCCCCGCGCGTCGCCGTCGAGCTTCGTCATCAGCACGCCGTCGAAGGCGACGCGCTCCTGGAACGCCGTCGCGACGGCGACCGCCTCCTGACCCGTCATCGCGTCTAGCACGAGCAGGACGTTGTGCGGCTTCGCCTCGTTGCGAACAGCAGCCAGCTCCTCCATCAGCTCCTCGTCGACGTGCAGCCGCCCGGCGGTGTCGAGCAGCACGACGTCGAGCCCCTCCTCCCGTGCCCCCTCGAGGCCCTTCCGCGTCGCCGCGATCGGATCCGTGCGCTCTTCGCTGAAGACCGGGATGCTGATCTGTCGCCCAAGCTGCTCCAGCTGGTCGATCGCAGCCGGCCGCTGAAGGTCCGCGGCCACCATGCCGGGCTTCTTGCCTTCCTTTCGCAGCAGGAGGGCAAGCTTGGCCGCGGCCGTCGTCTTGCCCGATCCCTGGAGGCCCGCGAGCAGGATCACCGTCGGCGGGCGACCGGAGAACGCGAGCCGCGAGTCGCCGGCGCCCATGAGGGTCGTCAGCTCCTCGTGCACGATCTTCACCACCTGCTGGCCGGGCGTGAGGCTTCTGAGCACGTCCTCGCCGAGCGCCCGTTCGCGCACCTGCGCGACGAAGTCCTTGACGACGTTGAAGTTGACGTCGCCCTCGAGCAGCGCGAGCCGGATCTCGCGCATCGCCTTCGAGATCGCTTCCTCGTCGAGCCTGCCGCGGCCGCGGAGGTCGCCGAGGGCGCTCTGGAGCTTGTCGGACAGCGTGTCGAACACGGCTCAGAAGCGTAGCTGGGCGCGGAGCCGGTTCACGATCTCGCGGATCTCGTCGGGGCCGCCGTGCCTCGCTCCCTCCCACTCGTCGATCGTCATCGGGTCCCAGTGCTCTCGCGGCGTGCCGGGGTAGCGCGGGACGAGATGCACATGGAGGTGCGGCACGTTGTAGCCGAGAACGAGGGAGTAGACCCACTCCGTACCCTCGGCCTCGCGCAGCGCCCGCGCGACGCGGGTCACGGCGAGCCCGAGCGCCTGCGCCTCCTCCTCGGTCAGATCGGCGAGGCCGGCGGCATGCCGCTTCGGCTCGACGAACGTGTGCCCGAGGTACGGCCTCGGATTGTTGTTCTCGTCGTAGGCATGGCTCGCGTAGACCAGCTGGTCCTCGTAGATCGGGCCGCCGGGGACCGGCTCGTCACCGCGGTGCTTGCGGCAGATGAAGCACTCGTCCACGGCGTTATCCTCCCGCCTCCAACGACAAGGAGGGAGAGATGGCGGACGTCGCCAAGGTCATCACGATCATCGGTTCCTCACCCGAGAGCTTCGCCAAGGCTGCCGACGCGGCGGTTCAGGAGGCGTCGAAGACGCTCCGCGGCATCACCGGCGCGGACGTCATCTCGATGAGCGCCGTGGTCGAGAACGACCGAATCAGCGAGTACCGCACGACCGTCAACATCGCCTTCGCCGTCGAGCGCTAGCCGCACGCGAGCAGTGACGCGGGGCGCGGCCGCCGCCTGGCGCTTTTAGGCGCGTCTGCAGGGACTTACACTCGGCGCATGCTTTGCAAAAGCTGCGGCGAGCCGAACGAGCCGACGGCACGCTTCTGCCAGGCGTGCGGCGAGCCCCTGTTCGAGGAGCCGCAGGTGGCGCTCGAGGTTCGAAAGACGGTCACCATCCTTTTCGCCGACGTCGCAGGGTCAACGGCGCTCGGCGAGCAGCTGGATCCCGAGCCGCTGCGGCGCGTGATGGCCCGCTACTTCGAGGAGATGCGAGCGGTCCTCACCCACTACGGCGGGACGGTCGAGAAGTTCATCGGAGACGCGGTAATGGCGGTCTTCGGCGTGCCGACCGTCCACGAGGACGATGCCCTTCGGGCCGTTCGCGCCGCCGACCAGATGCAAGAGCGGCTCGAGGAGCTGAACCGCGAGCTCGAGCCGGAGTACGGGATCCGACTCGAGATGCGGATCGGCATCAACATGGGCGAGGTCGTCGCCGGGAGGGCATCGGCGGGCCAGACGCTCGTCACGGGGGATGCCGTCAACCTCGCCAAGCGGCTCGAGCAGGCTGCTCCTGCGGGTGGGATCTTGATCGGGAAGTCGATGTACCCGCTCGTGAAGGATGCCGTCGAGGTCGGCCCGCTCGAGTCATTCAAGGTCAAAGGGAAGGCGGACCCAGTCTCGCCGCTTCGACTCGACGCCGTCGACCGGTTCGCGGCCGGGGTAGCGCGCCGGCTCGATCGACCGCTCATCGATCGGCGGGACGAGCTGGCAGCGCTCCAGATCGCGTTCGGCCGAGCCGAGGTCGAGAGGTCCAGCCGGCTCTTTACGCTGCTCGGCGCCGCCGGAATCGGAAAGTCGCGGCTGATGTCCGAGTTCGTCGAGTGGCTGGGCAACCGCGCGACCGTCCTCACGGGCCGCTGCCTCCCCTACGGCGAAGGGATCACCTTCTGGCCGCTGCGCGAGATCGTCCGCGTGCTGGGTGGGCCGGGCGGCGTTCGCTCCGAGCTTGCCGGGACCGACGACGCAGACCTTGTCGCCCAACGAGTGCTCGCGGCCGTCGGCGCCTCACCGGATTCCGCTCGCGGCGAGGAGGCGGCGTGGGCGTTCAGAAAGCTCTTCGAGGTGCTGGCGCGGGAGCGGCCGGTCGTGGTCGTTCTCGAGGACATCCACTGGGCGTCGGCGACGCTGCTCGACCTCATCGAGTACCTCCTCGGATGGACGCAGGCGCCGGTCCTGCTCCTGTGCATCGCGCGACCGAATCTGGTCGACCGCCGCCCCGGCTGGGTCACACTCCGGCCGAACGTCGACGCGCTCGCGGTCGATCGGCTTTCGGAGTCGGACGCCGAGAAGCTGCTCACGCAGACAGTGCCCGAGCTTCGGCGCGGTGAAGCCGGCGAGAGCGAACTGCAGCGGATCACCGAGGCGGCGGAGGGAAACCCCCTCTTCCTCGAGCAGATGGCCGCGATGCTCGCCGAATCCGACGGCGGCGACGGGGCATTGGCAGTGCCACCCTCGATCCAGGCGCTGTTGGCGGAGCGCCTGGACCAGCTGAGTGACGACGAGCGGGCGGTGATCGAACGGGCCGCCGTCGTCGGACGCGAGTTCTGGCGCGAAGCGGTTGTCGACCTCTCCTCGCCGTCGGCCCGTGATGCGGTCGGCTCGCATCTGATGGCGCTCGTGCGGAAGGAGCTCATACGCCCTGACGTCTCCGAGCTCGCGGGCGAGGACGGGTTCCGCTTTCAGCACATCCTGATCCGGGACGTCGCGTACGAGGCGCTCCCGATGAGCGTGCGGGCCGATCTGCACGAGCGCTTCGCTCGGTGGCTGGAGGAGAACGCAAGCGACCCCGGCCTCGACGTCGAGGAGATCACGGGCTATCACCTCGAGCAGGCGTTTCACTACCGACAGGCGCTCGGGCCGCACGACGAACGGGTCGTGGAGCTGGGCGCGCGGGCCGCGCACCATCTCGGCCGCGCGGGCGAGCGCGCGCTCGCCGCCGGTGATGTAAAGGGCGCGGCGAACCTTTTCGAGCGCGCGACCGCGACGCTGAACGCCCCGGATCCGCGCCGCCTGGACTTGCTCGGGTCACTCGGAATGGCCCGAGCGGCAACGGGCGAACTCGAAGTCGCTCTCGAAGCGCTCGGCGAAGCTGTCGAGCGAGCCGAGGCGGTGGGCGATCGCCGCACGCGCTGCCGCGCGCTCATCGAACGCGCGCGGATTGGATTTCTTACCGGCCCGATCGGACCGGAGGAGGCTCGGGCCGAAGCGGAGCAAGCAATCCCAGAACTCGAGGCGCTCGAAGACGATCTCGGTCTCGCCAAGGCATGGCTTCTGCTCGTCATGGTCCACAACTGGCGACTCGAGTACTCGGCGCTCGATCGTGCTGCGGATCGGGCCCGCTTTCACGCTCAGCGCGCCGGTGCGGCGCACGACGCCGCCGATGCACTGGCGTGGCTCGCGCCCGCCACCGTGCTCGGCCCGCGCCCGGTCGCGAACGGGCTTGAGCACATGGAGAGGATGCGCTCGCACGCGGACGGGCCGTTTGCAGAGGCGGCCGCGCTTCTGTCGCTCGGCTGCCTCCGCCTCATGAGTGGTCAAACCGATCTCGGGCGTGACCTCTACGGCCGAAGCGAGGCGATCTATCGCGACCTCGGACTTCGGCTGCTGGTGGCAGCGCAGGCAACGCTGACCGGCTGGAGTGAGCTCGTTGCGGGCGATGTGGAAACCGCCGAGAGGCTGCTTCGGACGGGATACGCCGAGCTGGAGGAGCTCGGCGAGCGCGGGTTGCTCTCGAGCACGGCGGCGGAGCTCGGCCGGGTCCTGTGCGAGAAGGGCTCGTACGACGAGGCGGACCGGCTCGCCGCAACCAGCGAGGAGCTTTCGGGGCCGGGCGACGCGTTCAACGCGAGCCTCATCGCCGCGGTTCGGGCGCGGGTGCTCGCAGCGAGAGGCGACCTCGATGCGGCCTTTGGCGCGGCGCAGGAAGCGGTCGCCCGGGCGATCGGCGGCGACTGCCTCGAGCTGACCGCCGATGCGTATCGAGCGCTCGCAGATGCCCGGCGGGCGGCGGGGCAGTCGGAAGAAGCCGAAGCGGCCCTGCGAGACGCGCTCGGGCTCTACGAGGAGAAGGGGAACGTGGTCGCGGCGGAACGGGTGCGGCAGGCGCTCGCCGTGAGCGCATAGGCGTTAGTCCGCTCCGTCGAATCCATCGCGAACCTCGTCGAGCGCGCGCGCGAGCATCTCGATGCTCGAGATGGCACTGAGCCCCATCACGGTCGACTGCTCCTGCGTGAGCGGCAGGCGGTCGAGCAGCGCGTCGAGCTCGTCGCGGTGCCCGGGGTCGAGCTCGGCATGCGCGATCAGCGTCCTGAAGGCCGCCCGGTCGTGGCCGGTTCGGTCGACCAGGTCGTCCAGCATCTCGATCGAGGGCGGATAGCCCTCGAGCACGCCGATATAGCCAATCAGCGCCACAGGGTGGTAGTGGAGGATCCAGTAGTACTGCGCCCCCACCACCGCGGCGACCGTCGGCGAAGGAGGCCGCGCCAGGATCGACGACCGGTCGCGGCCGAGAATTTCGAGATCGTCCAGCAGCCACTCGTCGTGGTCGCGCTCCTCCGGAATGTGATCCTCGAAATATGGAGCGAGCAGCGTGCTGACAGGATCGCCCTCGGCGAGCTCCACCGCCCGCTCGTGCGCCGTCTCCATCAACGGGACACTCGCGCGGATGACGCAGTGCAGCGTGAAGAGGTACTCCGGATAGAGCTGGGCGACCCGGGGATCGAGAATGAGCCTGCGGCTCGCCCCGATCAGAGCCGGGAGGGCGAGCTCGATCTTCCCCCTCAGGCGCTCGCTCTCGGTTTTGGTGAAGGCGCTTCTCGCCGACACCTGCCGGCTAATAGACCATCAAGGGAGGGTTGCCGGTCTCGACGTACACATCCTCATCGATTAAGAGCGAGTTGAGTTTCTTGAAGCCGCGCAGCTCGTCGTCCGACATTTCGCCCAATGTGTCGATGATCTTCCTGGTCTTCTCCGTGATCTCGACTCCCTCCTTTTCAGCGGTTCCGATCGGATCGGCGCGGAACTCCTCCCATCGGTCCGGGTCGTCGAGCACCTTTTGCACAAGCTTCCCAAGCGCCTTGGCGGCTTTGTGATCGAAGCCCTCTGCGAGAGCTACTTCATCGTTTTCCATTTGGCGCCCCTCCTGTAAGAGAACGGCTCTAGCTACTCCCTTTTCAGAGCGTTGTCAAGCTCGATTACGCTGACTACCCGGCAATGAGCGCCCGCGCATAGTCTTGCGGGTCGAACGGCCTGAGGTCATCCAGAGTCTCCCCAACGCCGATCAGCTTCACCGGCAAGCCGAGCTCGTGGGAGATCGCCAGGGCGACGCCGCCCTTCGCGGAGCCGTCGAGCTTCGTCAAAGCGACGCCGCTCACGTCGACCGCCTCGCGGAACAGGCGCGCCTGCTGGAGGCCGTTCTGGCCGGTCGTCGCGTCGATGACGAGCAGGGTCTCGTGCGGCGCGCCGTCCTGCTTCTGCGCGATCACGCGGCGAACCTTGGCGAGCTCCTCCATCAGGTTCCGCTGGGTGTGGAGTCGCCCCGCCGTGTCGACGATGACGACGTCGCGGCGACCGGCCTCGGCGGCTTCGATCGCGTCGTAGGCGACCGCGGCGGGGTCGCTGCCCTTCTCGCCGCCGACGAACTCGGCCTGCGCGCGCTGTGCCCAGATCTCGAGCTGCTCCTCGGCGGCGGCGCGGAACGTGTCTGCAGCCGCGAGCACGACTGAGTGGCCGTGCTCGCGCAGCTTGTGGGCCAGCTTGCCGATGGTCGTCGTCTTGCCCGTTCCGTTCACACCCACGACGAGAATCACGCTCGGCCTGCCGTTCAGCGACAGGCGCCCCGGCTCGCCGAGCAGATCGCCTGCCTCGTCCGCGAGCGCGTCGGCGAGGTCGACGAGCTCTCCGCGCGCTTCCAGCCGCTGAACGAGAACCGCCGTCGCCGGCACGCCAACGTCGGCCGCGATCAGCGCCTCCTCCAGCCGTTCCCAGGCGGCCTCGTCCGCCGGATCGAACGCTGCCGCGGCCAGCTGATCCGTCAGGGCGCGCCGGCTCTTGCCGAGTGAGTCGCGCAGCCGTCCGAGGAAGCCGGTCCGCTCGGCCTCAGCTTCGGGCGCGCCGTCCTCGCCCAGGAGATCAGCCCAGGTTCTCGTCACGGCGCCGAACGGTAGCGGGGCAGCCGCGTCAGGCGGTAGCGAGTGCCGCGGCGTCGGCGCGCGGAACCCGTCGCGAGACGATCTGTGAGATCCCGTCCGCGCCCATGGTCACCCCGTACAGGACGTCGGCCGCCTCCATCGTCCTCTTCTGGTGCGTGATCACGATGAACTGCGCTCGATCGGAGTAGCGGCGCAGAAGCTCGACGAAGCGGGCGATGTTCGTGTCGTCGAGCGCGGCCTCGACCTCGTCGAGCAAGTAGAACGGGCACGGGCGCGCGAGGAAGAGCGCGAACAGAAACGAGATCGCGCCGAGCGCCTTCTCGCCGCCCGAGAGCAGGGAGAGCCGGGTGATCCGCTTGCCTGCCGGCCGAAGCTCCACCTCGACCCCCGGCTCCTCGCCTTCGTCGTCGGGCTCCGTCAGCCGAAGCCGCCCCTCACCGCCCGGGAAGAGCGTCTCGGCGACTTCCTGGAAATGCCGTTGAACCGCAGTGAATGTCTCCTCGAAGCGCCGCTCGACCGTCTCGGTGAGCTCGTCGCGAAGCTGCGCGAGCTCGGCCAGGCTCCGGTCCAGGTCCTCGCGCTGGGCAGCCAGCTCGGCGAACCGCTCCTTCTCCTCCTCGTACTCCTGCTTTGCCAAGGGGTTGACCTGCCCGAGCGCCTCGCGGCGGCGCTCCAGCCGAACGAGCCGGTCATTCAGCGCCCCACGATCGTCACCGTCGGCGGGCTCCGCGCCGGCCTGCTCGAGGCGCCTGCACGCTTCGGTCGCCTCCGCCTCCAGTCGCGCGAGCTCGAGCTCGATCGCGCCCTGCCGCTGGCCGGCCTCCCCAGCCTGCCTCCGTACCTCCGCTTCACGGGCCGCGAGCTCCCGAAGCCGCGCGGCCACGTCTCCCGTGCGCGCGCCGCCCGCGTCGGCGCGCGCGCGGAGAGGCGCCTCGAAGCGCGCGGCGTCCTTGGCTGCACCGTCGAGGAGAGAGACGAGGCGGTCCGCGAGTGCAGCCGGACGAGGATCGGGCGTCGGCGGCGTCGCGGGCTCACGCTCCAGCCTCGCGACCTCGGCCGCGAGCTCGCGCCGGCGAGCCTCGAATTCGAGCCAGACGGCCTCCGCGGTCTCACCGGCGAACCAGAGCTCGCAGCGCTGCGGGTCATAGCCGAACCCCTCGGGTGTCACCGCCGGAACCGGCGACGAGAGCAGCTCGTGCTTGGGGACGATCGGAAGGTCTGGTCTCGGCGACTGGAGCACGACCGTGAGGCTGCCGAGCCCGCGCTCGTGCGCCCGCGCGAGCAGGGCCAGTCCGTGCTCGGCGTCGTCGGCCAGCAACGCCGAGGCGCGGGCTCGCAAAGCTGCCGCCGCGGCCCGCTCCTGTCCGGGATCGACCTCGACGCCGGAGATGGCGAGCCGCTCGCCTTCCTCGGCGAGCGCGCGCGCTGCCGGCGGCAGGCCCTCACGCTCGGCGAGCACTCGCTCGACCGCCGCAAGGCGCTCGCGCGTCGTCCGCAGACGCTCGTCCTCGCCGCCGCGGCGGCGCAGCGGCGTTTCCTTCAGGCGCTCGGCGAGCGCGCCTGCCGCCTCGCGCCGCAGCTCGAGCCGTTCCATCGAGCTGCGGAGCCGATACAGCGCGGCGGTCGCCGCCTCGCGCCGGCCGGCCGCATCCGCGAGCTCTTCCTCGGCCTGATTGCGCTCGCGCAGCAGCCCCTCGAGCTGCTTGTCGATCCGCTGACGCTCGAGCTCGGCCGCCGCGCGCCGCTCGTTCGCTTCGTCGATCCGCTCCTCGAACTCCAGGAGATCGAGCTGCGCAAGACGCGCCTCCAGCGCAGCGATCTCGCCGCGGAGCTTCTCCGCGCGCTCGGCAGCGGTCGCCTGGAGGGCGAGCGGCCGCAGGCGCTTCTTGACCTCGACCTCGAGGTCGCGCGCGCGCTCGACCTGCGTCTGCACGCGAGCCAGCTTCAGCTCGGCGCGGTGCCTGCGGCTCTTGAACCGGCCGAGCCCGGCGGCCTCCTCCACCAGCGCCCGCCGTTCCTCCGGCTTCGAGGCCAGGATCTCCTCGACGCGGCCCTGGGAGATCACCGAGCCGTGGCCGCCGCCGAGG
>JBKPFU010000050.1:0-5537 GCA_046728975.1 Actinomycetota bacterium
CCGAGCGGCTCGTAGAACAGCGGATAGCTATGCGGGCACGAGATCGCGGTGCGCTCGCCCGGGAGCGGTAGAGGGACCTCTTCGTAGGCATGATCGCGGTAGCGAGGCGGGATGAAGTCCTCGCGACGGACGGTGAGCATTGCCCCGCCCAGGCGCTTGGAGCGAAGGAGCCCGCGCCGCCCGAGTTCTCCGACCTTCGCTTCCCGCTCACGCCGCAGATCCTCGTCGCTCTTGACCGCTCGGCTCGGCGGCGGAATAACCCATCCGCTCACAACAACTAGCCGTTCTAGAGAACCGGAGCCGACGGCTCAACACATGCGGACGTGTCCGGATCATGGATCGCCTACTCGCAGCGCCCGCCACGGCGGCCGAAGACGGGGAGCCGACGCTCCTCGGCCGCGCGATCCTGGCGTCGGACGCCTACCAGCCCGGGCCGCCCTCCGGGGCGTTCATCGCGCCCGACAACGGCGTGACGCCGCCATTTCCGGGGCAGCCAATCCCCCGCTTCTCGGCCGTCCTCGACGCCGGGCATGGCGAGCCCTGGGCGATGCCCGATAACGGCTACGGGGGCGAAGACCAACTCCAGCGACTTCTTGCTCCGCGTCTATCGGATCCAGCCGGATCCGTCGGGCCCGGCCTCGATCCCGAGCGGCTCCCGGTCGGCTGACGACGACCATTTCGTTGCCGAGGAGATCCGCTCCGGGTTCGCCTGCGAAGTCGCGACGACGGCGCCCAAGACCCTGGCACGCGTCCATCGTCGAGATCCGATCGGGCCTACAGCACCCGAGGACACCTGACCGAATGGGTCGTCAAGCGCGCGCGGCGGTTCGCAGGCGGGCGATGGAGTGGCGGATGATGCGCGAGGTCTGCATCTGCGAGACGCCGATGCGTTGGCCGATCTCTCGCTGGGTGAGGTCGTCTTCGAAGCGCAGGCGCAGCACCAGGCGCTCGCGCGGGGTGACCGCGGGCAGCAGTTGGGCGAGCGTGGCGCGGTCCTCGGCCAGGTCGAAGCCCTGCTCGGTGCTGGCGACGGTGTCGCCGAGCGTGACGCCGGCCTCGTCCTCGCCGGCGCGCGGGGTCTCCAGCGACGTCGCGCGGTAGGCGCCGGAGGCCTGCAGCGCCTCGAGCACCTGCTCCTCGGTGGCCGCGGCGGCGCGCGCGATCTCCGCCACGGTGGGCTGGCGGTGCAGGTCGCCGGACAGCGCGACGACGTTCTTGTCCACGCGCAGCGCAAGCTCCTGCAGGCCGCGGGACACGCGCACCGACCACGTGCGGTCGCGCAGGTAGCGCCTGATCTCACCCACCATGGTCGGCACGGCGTAGCTGGAGAACGCGACGCCGCGGCTGAGGTCGAAGCGATCGATCGCCTTCAGGAGCCCCAGGCAGGCGACCTGGAAGAGATCGTCGACCGGCTCCCCGGTGTGCTGGTAGCGGCGCGCCAGGGCGCGCGCGAGGGGCAGGAAGCGCTCCACGAGCATGTCGCGGTCGACCGGGTCACGCCGCTCGAGGTAGCGCTCAAGCAGCGCCCGGTCGGCGCGCAGGCGCCCCGCGCCACACCGTCGCTTGCGCACCGGGGAACTCACCTGCCGTTCCTGGAGGATCGCCGTCGGTTCACCGCAACCAAAGGCCCGGGCGGGAGGGTGGACCGCGGCTGCGTGGTCAGCGCTCAAGGCCTCCTCGCCCTCAGTGGCGGGTCGCACGGCGAGCAGGGCGAGGGGCCCAACCGGCGCATCGGCTGGCCCCGCGAGTCTCAATCGTTGGCCTTGAGCTCCACGCCTCGGCGCGAGTGCGCTTCGGTGACCTTCGGGCTTCAGGCTGACGTCCCACGCGCAGGGCCAGCTCGAGTACCCACGATACTCCTCTGGAGACGGGCGTCGAGGGCTCGATTCGGCCTGCTTCTGGAGGCGTCAAGCCGACTGGCCGTCGGGCGCGGCGGTCGGCTCAAACGAACGCGGGACGCGACGGCGACGCGGCGCGCACCCTCCCCGTTGAAGCGCGCAAACAGTGCTTGTCGGGTCGGCGTAGGATGACGTTGTCAACACCAAAGTGGGGCCGCGCGGTTGCACCGGCTCGGCTCCCATGCGACTCACGTTCTGCCATCGGCGGCGCCCCAAGCGCCCCTTCGAGGACTCGGACCTCGCGGTGGCGCAGTTTGTCTTCCTCACCGCCGCCGTGCGTCTCTGGCACGCGCTGGACGAGAACGACGAGAGGTCTCTGACCAGGGCCCTGAACCGCTTCGACCGGACGGCCGCCAGCTACGTCGACGCCCTCGAAAAGGCCAGAGAGAGAGCGAGGAAGCCATGACGGCGCCGGCCGCGAGACGTGGGGTGGTGGAGGCGGGTGCGAAGCGGGGTGGGTCCGACCGCCTCGGCTGGGGGCCGTGGCGATGATGCGGGCGCCGGAGCCCGACCATCACCCCGCGTGCTGCGCTGGTCGCGCCGGCGCCGACGCGAACGGTCGTCGCCTCTCGACCACGAGGACGACCGGCCGTAGGGTCGCTCGCGTAGCCCGTTCGCGAAAGGAGTGCCCGATGTCTGGGACAAGCGTCCCGCTGCCCTCGCCCGCGATGGCCGTGGCTCTCTGCGCGCTGTTCGTGGCGCTGGGAGGCGCGTCGTACGCGCTCACGCTGCCGCACGACAGTGTCGGACCGAGGCAGCTGCGGGCGCGCGCGGTGACCTCGACGAAGCTCGGCACCGGCGCCGTGACCGCGCGAGCGCTCCGCGACGGCGCGGTCAGCGGGCGCAAGATCGCGTCCGGGAGCGTGCTCGCGTCCGATCTCGGCGGCGGGTCGGTGCGGACCGCGGCGCTGGCCAACGGGGCGGTGACCGAAGCTAAGCTCGCGCCGGATTCCGTCACGGCAGCGCAGCTCAGCCTCCCCGTCGTGTCCGTCCAGGCGTTCTCCGCGGTGCTGCCCGCCAACCAGCCGGGATTTCGTCTGATCGGCGCCACGTGCCAGCCCGGGCAACGAGTCGTAGGCGGAGGCGGCGGCTGGGTCACCGGGAGCTCAGTCGACGCGGTCGGCTTCGGCGTCGTGGCGGGCAGCCGCCCGACGCCGCCCACGGTGGGGACGGACAGCCAGAACGGGTGGGAGGTGTATGGCACCGACGCACCCCATCCGATCGACCGGCGCCTTATGGTCGTCGCGATCTGCATCGCGACCTGACGGCAGTGCGGTGATGTCGCACTGATCCGCCACCGCCATCCAGGCCGACGGCTTCCACAGCGAGCTCGCCGCCCGGCGCACGTGCCCAGCGGCGTGCGCGGAATGCCGCTGGGTTCTAGGGAGGGCTGGGGCTATTACCCGCGGTTGCGAAAGAAGACCAGTAGATGACGACAAGAACGACCCAGCCCATCACCATCGCTGCCACCAAGACAACGGGGGAGTGCCCGTCGTCCCTCCCGCGGCGCAGAAGCGCTCCGCAGCCGCGACGGGACCGCCGGTAGGACAGTCGGAGCGCTCCCGCGCTTGCTGCTGCTCTTCGACCTGGGCGGCGAGGAGCAGGGCGGCGTGTGAGCGCTCCGGACGGCTCGCGCGCAGAGCGATCTGTGCAGGCACGTCGAGCCTGAGGGATCGATCGCGCGGCCCCTGCTAGCGTCGTGTGCGTACGGTCGGGTGCCGCCCGACGCCGGCGCTGTCAGCGCCCGCAGTCGTTGCCATCGGCGCACCCCTCGGCGATCGCAGCAGGCAACGCCGCGGAGGGCCTTATGCCCACGGGAACTGTTAAGTGGTTCAGCGACGAGAAGGGCTTCGGGTTCATTACGCCGGACGAGCCTGGCAAGGATGTGTTCGTCCATCACTCCGGGATCACCGCCGAGGGCTATCGCTCGCTGCCGGAGGGCGCACGCGTCAGCTATGAGTCCGAGGTCGGCGAGAAGGGCCCGAAGGCGGTCAATGTCAAGGTCATCTGAGGCGATGGCGCGCCGCAGTCAGAGCGAGCGCGCGGCCGAGCGGCGCCGGCAGAAGCTCGAGCAGGTCCGGGTGCAGCTTCGCAAGGGGTCGCTCACCGTCCGCCAGATGACTCCCGAGGAGCGCGCTCGCTGGGCTCGCCCCTCGGCTCGTCGGCCGCCTCGGGGCTGAGCTGCATGGCGGCCAGGAAGCCCTCGCTGGCCGAGCTGCAGGTGGTCGCCGAGCACGCTGCCCTGCGTGTCGCGATCTACTGTCGCAGGACGTGCCTGGGGCGCGGCGAGCCGCGGCGCCTGGCCGAGCTCGAGCGCATCGCCGAGGGCGCGGCTGACCGACTGCGCCGCGCACGAAGAGCGGATTAGGCGCCGCCACGCCGACGCGAATCACGACGAGAAGTCGCTCGGAGCGCGGCGACGGGCTGCGGGTTGATCGCGGTCGACCGACCGCTTGCTTCCTCGGTCAGCCAAGCGTCCAATCCACTTCGCGGCGGGTCGGCGAGTCAGCCGCCCAGCGCCTCCTAGAAGGGGCGCTGAGTCGACGTACTGGGGGCGACGGCTCTGGTCGGCGTACGTGGGTGGCCCGCGACTACGCTCGGTTCTTGTGCCGCTGACCGCGATCGTCGTCCATGTGACGCGCCCGGGAGGCCGGGCCAACGAGCTGCTTGCCGCCGTCGCCAAGCAGCTCGGACGAGGACCGCCGATCCCCGACGAGCGCGGGCACGCGCGCATCCTTCTTGAGGAATCCGAGGGCGCCGCGTGGCAGCGCGTACACGATGCGCTTGACGCCGCCGGCGATGACTGGGACGAGCACCTGCACCTGAACCCCCGGCCAGGGTAGTTCTCGAGCCTCGCGGCGTCCGCGGCGCGCTATGGAGCGTTGCCTGCGGGGCGAGCGTGGCCCCGGCGGCGACGAGCGGCATGCGAGCTTCGACTTCCGCCGGTTGCTTATCCGTCCTTTTCGAAGACGAGCCGATGGTGGTCCAGCAGCTCGCGCTCGAAGCAGGCGCTGTTGGCGCTCACGCCCGAGGTGAACGCCAACCGGAAATCGGCGCTGGTCAGCCAGCGGGGGAGCAGCTGGAGCTTGAGCAGCGCCTTTCTCAGGCCCGGCGCGGCGAACCGCTTGCGCCACTGGCGGATGGTCTCGGTGACGACACGATCGCCGGTGGCACCGGGAGCAACGCGCTGTCGGGCGGCTCGGGTGACGACACGATCACCGGCGGCCCGGACAACGACACGATCACCGGTGGCCCCGGCGGGGACACCCTGACCGGGGGCCTTGGCAACGACGCCTTCGACGAGGGCGCCACGCCGAACGGGACGGACACCATCGCGGGCAGCGGCGGGATCGACCGGGTGAGCTACGCCGGTCGCACGACCAGCGTCGCGGTGACGCTCGATGGCGTGTTCAACGACGGCGAGGCCGGCGAGGGGGATAACGTGGGCACCGACGTCGAGGACGCGGTCGGAGGCGCGGGGGACGACAGCATGACCGCAAGCACGGCCGATAACGACCTCATGGGCGGGTCGGGCGCCGACGCTATTGATGGCGGCAGCGGCGACGACACGCTGACCGGCGGCCCGGGCGATGACCGGTTGACGGGCGCGGCCGGCAACGACGCCGTGGCCGGTGAGGC
>JBKPFU010000051.1:0-8075 GCA_046728975.1 Actinomycetota bacterium
GGCAGAAGCTGGCCTTCCTCACACCCGGCACGTACACGGTCGTCGTCCAGGACCGGTCGCGCCTCCACAACTTCCGTCTGGCGAGCAATGACGACCCGACCGTGGACTTTCGCACCGAGCTGGAGTTCGTCGGTCAACAGAGCTTCACGGTCACGTTCAGGAACAACACGCGCTACGCCTACGCCTGCGAGCCGCACTGGCAGGTGATGAACGGGAGCTTCTTCGTCCGGAAGGCGGTCGAGCCGCCGCCTCCTCCTCCGCCGAGCATCCGCACGCTACGCGCCTCGGTGTCGGCATCCGGAGCCGTCCGGATGAGCGCCGCGTCGGTGCGCGCCGGGCGCTACCGGATCGTCGTCACCGACCGCGCGCGGGCTGGAAACTTCCACCTCCTCGGCCGGGGCGTCAACAAGCGCACCGGCATGCGCTTCACAGGCTCGGCAACTTGGCGCGTCCCTCTGGCCCGCGGCACCTACCGGTACGGAAGCGATCGCGCAGCGCTCAGGAAGCGGCTCCGCGTCCGCTGAACTGAATTATCCGCGCCCGCCTTGCGCCGCCGCGGCCGGCCTAGCCAGCGGTCGCCTTGCCGCTCACGCCCGACCTGCTTGTGAAGCTGGGCTGAGGCGTCGCTTGCGATGCCGTTTGGAGGCCTAGCCAGCGGTCGCCTTGCCGCTTTACGCCCGACCTGCTTTGTGAAGTTGGGCGTAGATCGACCTCGCGGTCTTGGCCGGCATGCCGGGGACGCCTTCCAGTTCCTCCTGCGAGGCGTCGAGCACCCGCTCGGCCGAGCCGAAGTAGCGGAGCAGCGCGCGCCGTCGAGCGGGGCCGACCCCCTGCAGCGTGTCGAAAATTGACTCCTTCGCCTGGGCGTCGCGCCGCTGCCGGTGGAAGCCGAGCGCGAAGCGGTGTGCCTCGTCGCGAACTCGCTGGAGCAACTGCAGGCCCGATGAGTTCCGCTCGAGCACGATCGGCTCGGCCCGGTCGGGAACAAACACCTCCTCGACGCGCTTCGCGAGCGCAATCACGGCCACGCGCGGGAGGTCGAATCTCTGCATCGCCGCGAGCACGGCCGACAGCTGGCCCTTGCCCCCATCGATCACGACCAGGTTCGGCGTGGCCGCGAACGACTCGTCGTAGTCGGCCGCGGCTGCGCCCTCATCGAGCCGCGCGAAGCGGCGCTCGATCACCTGCGCCATCGCGGCGAAGTCGTCCGGACCGTCGAGGCCGCGTATGCCGAACTTCCGGTAGTGCGCCTTCTTCGCGACCGCGTCCTGGAAGACCACCATCGATCCGACAACCGCCTGCTCGCCGATGTTCGAGATGTCGAAGCATTCGATCCTGATCGGGAGGCTCTCGAGGTTCAGCACCTCACGGAGCTCTTCCAGCGCCTCCACCCGCCGGACGCGCCTGCGCTCGGCCTGGAGGGTGTCCGACTCGAGCGCCACCTTCGCGTTCTGGTCGGCCAGCTCCTGGAGCCGGCGTTTCTCGCCGCGCTCAGGCGCGCGCACCTCGACGCGCGATCCCCGCAGCTCCGACAAGTACTCGGCGAGCGCTTCGGTTTCGCCCGCGTCGCGGGGGACGAGGATCTGCGGCGGGACGCTCGGCGCGGAACCGTAGTACTCGAGGCAAAACGCCTCCAGCAACGCGGGAGCGTCCTGGCCTTCGACGTTCTCGAGGTGGAACGAGTAGCGGTCGATCATCCGGCCGCCGCGGAGCGGAAAGATCTGGACCGCGGCTCGGTCGTCGTTCGCGGCGATCCCGAGAACGTCTACGTCCCCCACGCTCCGCCGCTCGACCGCCTGGCGCTCGGCGAGCCGCCGGATCGCAAACAGGCGATTGCGGTACCGCGCGGCCTGCTCGAACTGCTCGTCGTCGGCGGCGGCCTTCATCTTGCGCTCCAGCTCGCGCTCGATCGGGCGGGTCTCGCCCGACAGGAACTCGATGACGCCGTCGATGATCGACGCGTAGTCCTCCCGCGAGATGTAGTCGACGCACGGCGCGTGGCAGCGCTCGATGTGGTAGTCGAGGCAGGGGATGCCGGAGTGGCGGCCCGGCTTCGGCCCCTCGCACGGGCGGTACTGGAAGACGCGGTTGAGGACGTCGAGCGTCTCCCGCACCTTCTTCGCGTTCGCGTACGGGCCGAAGTAGACGACGCCGCGCCGATGCCGCTCGCGCGTGAACATCACGCGCGGGAACTCGTCCTCGACGGTGACGGCGATGTAGGGAAACGACTTGTCGTCGCGGAGCCGGACGTTGAACGGAGGTCGGTGCCGCTTGACCAGGTTCTGCTCCAGGTGCAGGGCCTCCACCTCGTTGCCGGTCACGATCACCTCGATGTCGGCGACTCGATCGGGCAGCCCGGCGAGCGTTTTCCGCCCGGCGGCGCCCTTCTGGAAGTAGGAGCGGACGCGCGGCCGCAGCGACTTCGCTTTCCCCACGTAGAGGACATCGCCCTTTCGGTCGCGAAAGATGTAGACCCCCGATTTCGCCGGCAGGCCTTTCAGTTGCTGCTCGAGCCGCCCGTTCGTCACAGGGCCAAGCGTAGCCCCGGGTACCCTCCGCACCCATGAAAAGGGCGACCGCGGCCGCAGCCCTTCTCCTCGCGCTCGTGGCGGGCTGTGGGAGCTCGAACGAAGAGGGGCACAAGCTTGTAGTCGGGACCGTCGACGACGTGGTCAAGCAGGGAGATCCGGCGTTGGCGCGACGGCTGGTGGGGATCTCAGCGTCGGCCGGGTTCAAGGCGATCGCCGTCTCCAGCATCTGGTCCCCCGGAGCGACGGCTCCCACCGCAGGAGAGGTGGCGGCGCTGCGGAACGTGGTCGCCGCCACGCGCGACCGCAAGCTCCGGGTCTTCCTCGTCGTCTGGAACGGCCTCGCAGGCTCGACGCCCGACCGCCCCGACGAGCGCGCGCAGTTCGCCGCCTACGCGGCCGCGCTCGCGCGCGAACTGCCGACGGTCCGGGACGTGATCGTCGGCAACGAGCCCAACCTCAATACCTTCTGGCTGCCTCAGTTCGGCCCCGGCGGCAGCGACGTCGCCGCACCGGCGTACCTCGCGTTGCTCGCGCAGACCTACGACGCGCTGAAGAAGGTTTCTCCCAAGATCAACGTCATCGGCGGCGCAATCTCGCCGCGCGGGTCCGATCGCCCCGGAACGAGACGCGACACGCACTCCCCGACCAAGTTCATCCGCGACCTCGGTGCGGCGTATCGCGCGAGCGGCAGAACGCGACCGGTCATGGACTCCTTCGCCTTCCACCCGTACATGGCCTCGTCCACCATCTCACCCGAGGAGAAGCACGACCGGGCAACCACGATCACACTTGCCGACTATCCAAAGCTCGTCGACCTGCTCGGCGACGCCTTCGACGGCACACCTCAGCCCGGGCGCAAGCTCCCGATCTACTACACGGAGTTCGGGGTGCAGACCCAGATCCCGGACAACAAGCTCGCCGAGTACAAGAGCCTGCGTTCACCGTCCGCCCTCGACTCGGTCGACGAGCAGACGCAGGCCGACTACTACGAGCAGGCGTTCGAGCTGGCCGCCTGCCAGCCGACCGTCAAGGCGTTGTTCGTCTTCCACACGTTCGACGAGGCGGACCTCGGGGGCTGGCAGTCGGGCCTCTACTACGCCGATGGGACGCCCAAGGACAGCCTGGAGCCCTTCCGCAAGACCGCCAAGGCGGCGCGGGAGGGCACGCTCGACGCCGACTGCAAGTAGGGAGCCGGACTCGCCCTTCGTGAGGTAGCTCGCGCGAGGCTAAAGCTCGATCCGGCGGCGGCCGATGCGGTCACTACCTTGCCGTTAGTCCGCTCCCGCCGCCGCCTATCGCTCGCGCTTGCCTTCATCGTGCTCGTGCTCGCGCCCCCTTCGCGAGCCGCAGCGCCGCCGCGCATTTTGATGGCCGGAGTCGCCGAAACCACCTCCCAGGTTCCCGACACGGTCGTCGCGAAGGCGAAGATGGATCTTGCGAAGCTCGCCGGCTTCGGCGCGATCCGCCTCTCCGCAATCTGGACGCCCGGGCAGACCGCACCTGACGCCGAGGTGCTCGCGGGTCTCCAGGCTTCCGCGCTCGCCGCGCAGCTCGACGGGATCCAGATCTACCTCGCGGTCGCGAACGCCGGCAGCCGCACGACGCCGCACACTCCCGTTGCCCGCGCCGAGTTCGCGCAGTTCGTCGGATCGCTCGCGCGGGCGCTTCCGACGGTGCGCGACTTCATCATCGGCAACGAGCCGAATCTGAACCGCTTCTGGATGCCGCAGTTCGGCCGAGGAGGCCGCGATCTCGCAGCTCCGGCATACGGCCTCTTGCTCGCGCAGGCCTACGACGCGCTCAAGGCGGTCTCGCCGGAGATCAACGTCATCGGCGGCGCCGTCTCGCCGCGCGGTTCCGACAACCCGCGGCAGTCTCGCCCGACTCACTCGCCGACCGCTTTTGTCCGCGACCTCGGCCGCGCCTATCGGGCCAGCCGTCGCACGAAGCCATTCATGGACGCGTTCGCCATCCATCCGTACGGCGACTCGTCGCGCTCCAACCCCGCCGCCCGTCACCCCAAGTCCACGACCATCTCGCTCGCCGACTACCCGAAGCTGGTCAGCCTGCTCCGGCAGGCGTTTCGCGGAACCGCCCAGCCCGGCTCGAACCTGCCGATCGTCTACGCCGAGTACGGGATCCAGTCGCAGATTCCTGACCAGAAGCTCTCGGCGTACGGGAACCTGAGCGTCAGCTCGGCCCAGGATGCCGTGCCCGAGCTCGTGCAGGGACAGCGTTACCGCCAGGCATTCAAGATCGCTTTCTGCCAGCGCACGGTGCGCGCGCTGCTCCTCTTCCATGTCAGCGACGAGGCCGACCTCGACCGTTGGCAGTCCGGCGTCTACTACGCCGATGACACGCCGAAGGAGAGCTTCCCGATCGTGAAGGCGGCGGCCGAGGCCGCCCGCGCCGGAACGCTTACGCGCTGCCCCCGGCGCTAAGGTTCGCCGCGTGAGCGGCCAGTACGTCGCGTACAGCTTCTACCGAGTCGACCCGGCCTGGCGGCGCCTTCCGGTCGACGAGCGCGCGGCGGGCAAGGAGGCGTTCGTCGACGTGGTCGAGGAATGGGCGGCGCGGATGGAGACGCTGCGCGCCTACACCGTCACCGGCGTCCGGCCCGACTGCGATTTCTTCCTCTGGAAGATCACCGAGCGCTACGAGGATTTGGGTGAGCTCGCGGCCGAGCTGAACGGAACGCCGCTGGCGGCGTGGCTACAGACGCCCTACGCCTATCTCGCGACGACGAAGGCCTCGCAGTACACCCAGGCACGGAAGGCGCGGAAGATCGTCCCGCGGAACTCCCCATATCTCGTCGTCTACCCCTTCGTCAAGGTGCGCGCCTGGTACGCGCTGCCGGTCGAGCAACGCCAGCGGGCGATGGACGAGCACATCCGCATCGGCGCGCAGTTCTCGACCATCCACAACCACACGACGTACTCGTTCGGGATCGACGACCAGGAGTTCATGACCGCGTTCGAGTGCGAGGAGCCGGCCGACTTCATGCACCTGATGCTGACGCTGCGGGAGTCGGAGGCAAGCCGCTACACGGAGCGCGATACCCCAATCTTCGTGGGTCAGCACGTACCGATTCGGGCCGCGCTCGACGCGCTGGACGGCGCGACTACCCGCGTCGAGGCCGAAGCCTAGTACCGGTAGGCGCGCTGGTCGCGCCACACGCGATACATCGAGAAGCCGGCGAGCAGCAGCACGGAGACGAAGGACAACGCGTCGAGGCCCCTGGTCGTGCGTCCGGGCCAGAAAAAGGCCCCGAGGTCGACGAGGATCAGTGCAAAGCTCCCGTAGAAAACCACCTGCGGTCTCGTCGCCCAGGTTTCGATCTCCATCCGCAGCCGGTCGCGCCAGAACATGTAGAGGACGATCGCGATAGCGATGAAGAAAATGATCTGGAGAAGCAGCGAGAGCGTGATCAGCGTCGTCTCGAGCTGAAGCAGGAAGATCGCGGTCGCGATCGCGAGGATGATCAGGAACCCCCGCAGCGTTGGGTTCATTCCGCCGGCGCGTCGCATGACTCCCTCAGGATAGGATCGAAGCCGGTGGTCGAGGAGGGCAAACCAGCACCGGACTTCGAGCTCATGAGTGACGAAGACCAGGGGTCCGGCTCTCGTCGCTGCGCGGCAAGCCGGTCGTCCTCTACTTCTATTCCCGCGACGACTCGCCCGCAAGTTATTGAAGTAGGCGCGGGTGACGAAGGAAGCGGGGCCTTTCAACCCCTAGAGCGGCCTGGCGAGCGCGGCTGGGTGAAGGTCAAGAACCAATCTCACTGGCGCTCGGAACGCGGAGCGCGAGGGTCCAATCGGCAGCCGCGTATCTCCATCTGCGCCTTCGGCGGCGGGGACGAGGGAGCCGACCTTGTGCAGCCGCTGACGCACGTCGTTCAGGTACGCGTCGAGCTCCTCCAGATTGCACACAGCCAGCGCGTACGTCCGTTCCGCTCTCGCGAACGCCTGCGCGAGCTCGCGTCTCGCTTGAACTTCCCGCGCCCGCGCGGCCGCCAGCCTCTCTTCGCGGCTTGGGCTCGGGCGCGCCGGTCGCCGCACGCGGGTCGACAGCTGCATCGGGTACGTTGCGCTGGGCCTGCGCCGGGTTGGAGTGATTGTCGCCATCTCGGCTCCTTCTCGCGTGCGTCACATGCAGGTTCCAGACCTGCGATCGCCAGCGCATCGGGACCGAGCCGGAGTCGCGATCAGTAGTTGGCCGTAGCAGGCGGCGAAAGCCGCGTCTCGCAGCCCGTATCGGTCGAGCCGTAGTTCGCCGCTGCGGCGTGACGGTTTTTACCGGATTCGTCGTCTGAGGTCGCGGCGTGGCGTCGCTCGAGGAAAGGAGGCAACTCATGAACCTTCATGCTGCCCGGCAGCTTTTCGTACACCACCGGCTGCACGTTGCCGGATGCGGGGTCGCCGTCGTGTTCGTGGTCACAGCGGCCGCTTTCGGGCTGCCGGTCCTCGCCGCCCTGGGCGCTCTCATGTGCGGAGCGATGATGCTCGGGATGGTGTGGATGATGGTTCGCCACGGCGGACACCACCACTAAACCGCGACAAGGGCTTCGTTAGGCGCGGAGCGTCGAGCGCGTCTAGCCAGGTCCTTTGTCGCTCGAGCGGGTGTTCGGCGGCGAGGGACTTGGGGTGCCGGAGGTGGCGCGGTGGCGGCGGTCGTTCACACGTGCCGACGAACCCGAGCAGCGGGTGCCGCAGACGCGAACGTGTACCGCGTCGGCTAGGAGCCGATGCGGTATGGCCGCATCATCTCGTGGTCTTCATGCTCGACGATGTGGCAGTGCCAGACGAAGAGACCTGCGCGGTCGAAGGTCGCCTTCACGCGGGTGATCTCGCCCGGATAGGCGATCACGGTGTCCTTGCGGGCCCCCGCCTCCCAGTTTTCCGGCGGACGCGCCGGGCCGCCGAATGGCTGGCGTTCGACGACCTCGAACAGGATCTCGTGGATGTGGATCGGGTGCGCGTCCTCGGTGAAGTTGTGCAGCTCCCACACCTCGGTCCCGCCCACACCGGGGTTCTCCGTGATCGGGTCGTCCCAGTTGCGCGGAACGCCTGCGCCGCCGGCGAGCGTGCCCAGCAGTGCTTCCTTCGGTCCAAACGGCTCCCCGCCTGCGCAATCGAGCACGATGTTCCCGTTCGAGTCCGAGACGAGAACGGTCTCCGAGTCGACCTCATTGAGCGACACCTGGCGCGTGTTGGTCGCCGCCGGCAGGCCTGCGATCCCGGGCAGGACGAGCTGGTTGGGGGGCGCGCTCGTGTCTGCGCCGGTGGCCGGGACGACTCGAAACTGCATCACCTGCCCGGTCGTGTTCGGGTCGGCAGGTTCGAAGTCGCCCGGCGGCTCTCCGCCGCCGAACGGCTCGTCCGGGCCGAGGTTCCGCAGGATGATCTCTGTTCCCACCCCGACGTTCGTGAAGTCGACGATCACGTCGGCGCGCTCGGCCGGCCCGAGCAGGAGCCGGTTCAGCTGGAGCGGGGCGGGCAGGAAGCCGCCCTCGGTGCCGATCTGCCAGAAGGGCAGGCCGTTGCT